>CAJFOX010000025.1 GCA_904397845.1 uncultured Oscillospiraceae bacterium | reverse complement strand
ATTTGGCTACAATGTCGATGATAGTATTCCGGCATCAAAAGTTTTGGCTGATGGATATGGACAATGCAATACAAAAGGAACGCTCTTTATGGCATTGCTCCGTGGAGTAAATGTTCCATGTAGGGTGCATGGATTTACGATTGACAAAAAACTTCAAAAGGGTGCAATGACTGGCATTGTATATAAAAATGCTCCTCAAAATATTTTTCACAGTTGGGTAGAAGTTTATTTGGATGGGGTATGGTATGAACTTGAAGCGTTTATATTAGATAAGGCATATCTTTCACGATTACAAAGCATAAATTCTACCTGTATAGGGGCCTTTTGTGGATATGGCGTAGCTGTGAAAGATTTCCGCAAACCTATAATTGATTTTGAACGAAACAATACATATATTCAAAGCGAAGGGATAAATCAAGATTTTGGAATTTATGATTGTCCCGACAATCTACTTAAAGAACATCATCAAGAAATGTCAGCACTTAAAGCATTTCTATATAGGAATTTAGGCAGACATTTAATGAACCACAATATAAAAAAGATAAGAAATTCTGTATGATGAATTTCGGCTTGTCAGAAAAATAGCAAAAGCCAGCCGAGCCAGTCAACGGTCAAGATGAACGACGCATTTCATGCGCCGCCGTTGACAGTCCCATCTATCTTTGCTAATGGGCAATCAAAGCGGGAAAGCACTAAAATGGCTTCCCGCCTATTTCAATTTTGAGAGAAGAAACGCTCCCAAATTAGAAAGAGGGCGGCCAATCACTGTGAGGGATTGGCCCCTTGTCCACCCGTTCAACGGACGTCGGGCGGCGGTCAAGACCGGGTATAAATCCGTTCATTTCAGCTTTGACGGTTGCCCGCTGTCCCGTTATTTCTCCGGGAGTGTGACCGCAACTTCGAGACACTTTGCTTGCAAAGTCGTATGCCAAGGGACAAGTCCCTTTGGAAACCCCGGACAACAAAACAGGTGGTATGGCGACTTTTCCGGAGGCATACCGCCGTTTGTTGTCAGCAGCCTGTTTCACGGCCTGCGTGTAGTTGCTTGTAAACGGACCTAAAACGATGGATAAATAACAGAAGGATTAAATAGGAAAAATACGGGAATGGGATTTATATGCTTTGATCCCAACTGTGCGCCCAAGAGACTAAAATTTGCGAATTGTTTACAATTTTCAGATGTTTGCCCAAGAAAAATCTAGTATGATAAATATGGCCCTTACAAAGGTAAGGGCCATATTTTTCTAAGAGATCAGGGGTTGAAGTATGGATCGGTTTCGATTGAAAAAAGAAGATATCCAAAAAAGAGGGTGGAAAGACTGGATTCACAATTACTGGTTTTATTATAAATGGCCAACGGTGATCGTACTGTGCAGCCTGATTTTAGGCGGCAGCATTCTTTACAGTATGCTCAACCAGATGAAATATGACGCTACGGTTTACCTGGTCTGCCGCAGTGATACTGCTGCGGCCTTGGATGTGGAAACGATCCAGAACAAATTCGAAAATTATGCCGGGGATTATGATGGCAAGGACGGAATCAATGTTTATTTCGGATATTCTGCCTTGCCTGTGGTGACGGAGGAAAATACTAATCTGGATGGACTGGAGTCCCAGATTGTCCGGCCAGATGAGGATACAGAGGATATCCGCGAATATCTGGCGGCCACGACCGCACTAGCAGGAGAGATGGACAGCGATACCGCCATCTATATTTTCGATGAAACTCAGTATAATGAAATGGTTGCATCTACCGATTATCCGATTTTTGTAAATTTGAGCGAGAAATACCCGGAGCTCCCTATTGTGGATGGTTGCAAACTGATGGTAAAGGACACCGTCTTCGCAAAGGATTTTTTGGTAGTCAGCGATGAACTGTTTTTTGTCGTGCGGGATTTGGCGTATATCCGCAACCACGACAAGCAAGAAGTAATCGACCACTATGATTACCAGATGGAACTTTTTGATGCCATCGTAAATGCAAGCTTTCCAGAATAGCGGGGAGGATAAAGCTTGATGAAACTGGTCTTTCCAACAGAGTTACATGAACTTGCAGTAAATGATTTTTACGATGAGATTCAAAATGATAAAACTCACATTATTGGATTCAATGGTTTTGACAATTACAGATCCTGGTTATCACATATGCGCAATAGATTATCTGGTATCAATTTACCAGAATATATGGTAAGAGAATCCTATTATCTTTGTTTCGAAAAAGAAAAGCTGATAGGGGTATTCAGTTTAAAGCATACGCTTAATGATTATCTTTTTCAATTTGGCGGTCATGTCGGTTATGCTGTGCGCCCTTCTGAAAGGGGAAAAGGATATGCGACAAAAATACTTTCTTTGGGTTTAATGGAAGCCGAAAAGTTGGGGGTTGCCAAGGTGTTGGCTGTTTGCAGCAAACAAAATCTTTCATCCGCCCGCGTTATTGTAAAAAATGGCGGAGTTTTAGAAAATGAAATTTGGGACCCTGAAGAAAAAGAAATGATTCAGAGATATTGGATAGCAGCAAAATAATTGTATGATAACAGTCTGTTGGCAGACGGCAAGGAGAAATTCACGAGTGGAAGAGATCGAGATTCGCCCGTATAAAGAAAGCGATTGGGCAGAGTTAGCCCGCATTCACGATAGCGCTAGGCTGGTGGAACTGGAATGGGCAGGCCTTTCTAATGCGTTTCTGCCTTTTTCCGAAGCGGCTGGTCGAGAACATTTATTTGATGATACTGTTTGTGTTGCCCTTTGAAAAGGGCTGGTATGCGGTTTTGCCGCTTATTCCCATGAGGAACTGGCATGGCTATATGCAGCCCGGCATATGCAAGACGGGGAATTGGCAAAACGCTCTTGCAATATGTGGCACAGCGCACAGAGCGCCCACTGAAAATAGAGGTTTTAGCGGGAAATGTTCCGGCCCTGCGACTGTACCAATCAATGGGATTTTCATTTGCGGACTTGTTCTGGAAAAATGCCGGGAAATGAATCCTTCCGAGTGACGGTCTGTTGTATGGAAAAACAATAAAAGGACGCTTCGAAGCGTCCTTTTATTGTAGCATCCGTTTTATTTGAGTTTGGACACAATCTCCATGGTGTCTCTGGCGATGAGAAGCTCCTCGTTGGTCGGGATGACCCAAATCTCAACTTTGGAATCGTCGGTGGAGATTTTGATCTCACCGCGATTTTCATTGCGCTCAGCATCCAGCTTCATGCCCAAGAACTCCATGTCTTCGCAGACCAAAGCCCGCATCGCGCCATCGTTTTCGCCGATACCGCCGGTAAAAATTACGGCATCGACGCCGCCCATGGCAGCCGCATAGGAGCCGATAAATTTTTTGATCTGATAGCTGACGATTTCCAAGGTCAGTTTGGCGCGTTCATTGCCCTCTTTGGCGGCGGCCCAAAGATCACGGCAGTCGCTGGAAACGCCGGACAATCCAAGGAATCCGGATTTTTTGTTCATCAGGTCGGACATCTGGTCGGGGGTCAGTCCTTCTTTGTTCATGATATAAGTCACAACCGAAGGATCAATGCCTCCGCTTCTGGTTCCCATGATGAAGCCGTCCAGAGGGGTAAAGCCCATGGAGGTGTCTACAACCCTGCCATCTTTGATCGCGGCGATGGAACTGCCGTTGCCCAAATGGCAGGTAATGATTTTAGTCCCCTCGATGGATCCGTGCAACTGACCATATCTGCCGCTGACAAAGCGGTGGCTGGTGCCGTGGAACCCGTAACGACGGATGGAATATTTCTCATAATATTCATAGGGAATACCGAACATATAAGCTTTCGGCGGCATGGTCTGGTGGAAAGAGGTGTCGAAGATTGCAACCATGGGGGTTTCTTTGCCGAACACTTCCTGACAGGCTTTCATCGCAGTAGCCTGGGGCGGATTGTGCAGTGGACCCAGTTCAGAGAAGGAGAAAATGTCCTCGATGACCTTGTCGGTAACCAAAGTGGAGGTTTTGTAAACCTCGCTGCCGTGCAGAACGCGATGGCCAACGGCGGAAATTTCCTTTACGGAGTCAATGACCTTGCCTTCTCCCTCCGTCAGGACTTTGACCACTTCCATAAACGCTTCCTTATGGGTGGGGAACGGCGTATTGCGGGAAACGGTGCGGCCGTCCGCAGTTTTATGGGTGATCAAGCCATCTACTCCAATCCGTTCGCAGTTGCCCTTGGCCAGAACAGCCTCATTCTCCATGTCGATCAGCTGATATTTTAAAGATGAGCTGCCGGCATTGATGACCAAAACCTTCATGTACTGATTCCTCCATGTTATGTATCATTTGACATATTGCCATACAATCTTATATTATTACAATAGAATAAAAAAAGCAAGGAAAATCCGTCTGAAGGAGGGAAACCGCATGAAAATTTGTGGGATTACCGCCGAATATAATCCGTTTCATAAAGGGCATGCTTATCAGATCGAAAAGGCGCGGCAAGCGGGAGCGACTCACATTCTGGTGGTGATGAGCGGAAACTTTGTCCAGCGGGGCGTGCCGGCTATGATGGACAAGCGGGTGCGTGTTCGGGCCGCTTTAAGCGGCGGTGCGGATTTGGTGGTGGAGCTTCCGCTGCCCTTTGCCACTGCTTCAGCTGAGACTTTTGCTTATGGTGCGCTGTCTTTGATGCAGGCGGCAGGGTGCGTGGACATGGTCAGTTTTGGTGCAGAGGACGGGCAGGAGAAGCTGCAAAAAGTGCTTGCAGTGCTTTTATCAGAGCAGTTTGAGCCGGTTTTTCGCCTACGGCTGGCAGAAGGTGGGTCCTATGCTGCCGCTCGTGCCCAGACGGTAGCGGAGCTTGCAGGAGAAGAAACAGCAGCCGTTCTTACACGCCCCAATAATATTTTGGGCATTGAATACCTTAAGGCCGCCCATCGGCTGCATTTTTATCCCCAGTGGGAGGCCATTCCCCGCAGAGGTGTGGGGCATGATCAGCCTGGTGAAGAAAAGGGGCTGATGAGCGCTTCTTATGTGCGGCATCTTCTGGAATCGGGGGATTGGGCGAGTGCCCGCAAAGGACTGCCGGAGGTTTGCCTGCCGCTTTACCAGCAGGCGTTTGTATCTGGTGCGGCCCCGGTGCGATTGGGCGATCTGGAACGCAATATGCTGGCCGTTTTGCGCACTAGGCCGCTGGATTGGCTGAAAAATCTGCCGGATATCAGTGAAGGGTTGGAAAACCGATTATACGCGGGAATCCGGCGGGCGACTTCTGCTGCGGAGCTGTATCAGCTGATTCAGTCTAAGCGATACCCACAAAGCCGGGCCAGAAGGATGACGTTGCACGGGTTTTTGGGCGTAACGGCGGCCATGCAGAAAGTGAGCCTTCCTTACCTGCGTATTCTGGGAATCGGCACCGGAGGACGGGATATCCTGCGGCAGATGAAACAAACGGCTGTGATCCCGGTTTCCCAGTCGCTGGCGCGCCTGTCCAACGAATCGGAGAATGCAAAGCTGTTTGCCGAACTGGAAGCATCTGCCACCGACCAGTATGTACTGGGAATGCCCAAACCGATGTCCTGCGGCTGGGAGTTTACTGCTCCGGTGATCAAAGAATAGGAGGAGCTGAAATGCTGGATAAATCGATACCATACCAAAATATCATTATGTGCGCTGACCGGGATCATTTGATTTGCATGGAAGAACCGGTCCTGCCGGAGGGATTTTCCTTTCGGCTGTTCTGCCCCGGGGATGAAAAGCAGTGGGCGCGCCTGGAATGGGCGGTAGGAGAATTTCCCACGGAAAAAGAGGCGCTCGATTATTTTTCTAAAAAATACCTTCCATACACAAAACTGCTTCAGCAGCGCTGCTGGTTTGTCTGGGATAAACAAAAAGATCAAGCGGCGGCGACTGCAACCGCTTGGTATGAGCAGGAAAAGGGGAAAGAAAGGCTTGCTTCCCTGCATTGGGTGAGTACTGATCCGGAATATCAAAGAAGAGGGCTTGGACGGGCAGTGGCCATACAGGCCTTAAAGACGCTGGCCCGGATGGAAAACAGCCAGCGGGTCTATCTGCATACCCAGACCTGGAGTTATCAAGCGGTCCGCCTGTATCTTTCCCTAGGCTTTGGCGCCGTCAGACAGGGAGGCTTTTCCAGCTATTCAAATGACTATCCGCTCTATTTGCCCACCCTGTGGGAAAAAATACCGCCGGCGGATTATGAAACCCTGCTGAAAACACTGGTATAGACCGGCAAAAAAGGCATTCCGGCTTTACCGCCAGGGCCCGATAAACAACGTAAATGAGAAACAACAGCCTTTTGTATTTGCAAAACGGCAGGAAAAAAGCGTCCGTCACAATTGCCGGACGCTTTTTCTATGGCGAGCTATTCTGTAATCCTTGCGGCTTCAGTATCCCGAAACAGCAGCGAAATACACCAAACACCCGCCAGAGCCACTAGGGTATAGACGATTCGGCTGAGCATTGCGCCCTGTCCACCGAACAGCCATGCCACGATATCAAACTGGAAGATACCGATGGAGCCCCAGTTTAACGCGCCGATAATGGTCAGCGTCAAAGCGGTTTTATCCAGCATGGTTTCCACTCCTTTGTTGGTTTGTCGCTCTTTGCCGAAAAGGCCCCGCGGGGTGATTCCGGCTGATATTAGTGTTTACCTGCGACTTTACTTTATGAGGGGAAATTGTTGGTCATTTCCGAAATCAAAACGGCGCAGTCCGCCCGGGTGAGCGGCGTTTGATCAATAACGGGAGCAAAAACTCTTTCAGAAGATTGTCCTAAAGCGGTAAAAAAAGAGGAAAAAGCAGATTTTTTCCAGGAAGGGTCGAAAGTGCGATGCAGCAATTCTTCGGCTTCGGAAAAGGAGATGGGCTCATCGGGGGAAAAGCTGCTTTCTGTAATGATTTTTTGTTGAATGGCTGTTTGCAGATACGGTTTGATCCACAGCGGCAGCTCTCTGTCATTGGAAAGGCTGGTTTGAATGACTGCCTGCTCGGTCAAGGGCGTATTTTTAGCGGCCAGCAGACAGATCAAAAACTGTCCGCGGGTCATGGCGCTGTCGGGATGGAAATACCAGGCGTCGCCGATTTTTTCACCACAGAGGATGTTGTTCTGGTGCAAAGTAATTGCCGCCGCCGTTTCGGGGCGCCCGACCATGTCGGCAAAAGAAAAACCGTTTTTATTTTCCTGGATCGTCACCGAAACGGTCGCCTCAGCAGACAGGTTTCCATAGGCGTCCATCAAAACGTAGGAAAATTGGTCCTCGCCTGAAAGGCCGGTGAAGGGCTGATAGGAAAGCGACTGTCCATCAGTTTTGGCCACGCCCATCTGAGGGCTGCGGGTGATATGGATGGAAGCGGTCTGCGTTTCGCTATCAAACAGGGAAGCAGTCTGTATTCCCACATCAGACCAAGTGCGAAGAAGAATGTCTTCGGCCTGTGGAGGTGAAGGCAGCTCATCCTCAACGCTGACAGACAGGGTCGCCGTTGTGCGGGTAGGACAGTTGGGGATAAAGGAAAAGCCGGAACGAAGAGCGCCTTCTCCGGGAACAAAGCATAGACGGTCCAGTTCTTCTCTGGTCAGCTGAGAAAATTCGCCAACCCGTACGCCGTCCAAAATAAGGCTGCCGTTATCCGGAAGTGCAGTAACGGTGATGCCCATTAATTCCCCGTCCTCCAGGCCAAGCCGGATTTCCAGCTGCCGGGCGGATAGTTCCGCCACCTCGCCTTTGGCGATGGACATTTGGTAAAAACTTTCTGACGGATCGGCGGAAGCCGGCTGAATAAGAGGGTCATCCTCATAGAGGGGCGCAGATAACAGCGCGCAGGATAACATTATGCTGAAAAATAGTTTCAAACGAACTCACTCCTATTTTAATTTGTTCTTATCCTTTGAAAGTTTCGGCTTTTTATACGGTGGATTGACAAAAGCGGCAATTTTGCCATTTCATGGATTTTGCTTGCATTTTAATGGCAATTATGGCAAAATGATAAGAACAAAAGGGAAGAAAGCGGAGGATGCGTTGTGAATCAAACAGTAGTGATTTTGGATTTCGGCGGTCAATATAACCAGTTGATTGCACGGCGGGTCAGAGAGTGCGGCGTTTACTGCGAAGTATTGCCTTATCACACGCCGGTAGAAAAAATTTTGGAAAAAAAGCCAATCGGAATTATTTTTACCGGCGGGCCGAACAGCGTATACCTGGAAAATGCGCCCAGATGCAGCAAGGAAGTATTTGAATTGGGAATTCCTGTGTTGGGAATCTGCTATGGCATCCAGGTCATGGCCCATATGCTGGGCGGTCATGTGACTTCTCCAGACTCCAGGGAATATGGAAAAACCGAGACAAAATATGATACGGCCTGCCCATTGTTTGACGGTCTGCCCCCACAGGGAATTACCTGGATGAGCCATACCGATTATGTAGATCAGATGCCGGAAGGCTTTTCCATGGCGGCGTATACAGATTCCTGCCCTACAGCAGCTATGCAAAACACGGAGAAAAAGCTTTATGGCCTGCAATTCCATCCAGAAGTGCTGCATACTCAAAATGGAAAGGAAATGCTCCATAATTTTCTTTATAAAGTTTGCGGTGCGCAGGGTGATTGGACAATGGGAGATTATGCACAGAATGCTATCGATGCTATCCGCAGGAAAGTAGGAAACGGAAAAGTGTTGTTGGCTCTTTCTGGAGGGGTGGACAGCTCGGTAGCGGCAGCGTTGCTGGCGAAGGCAGTAGGCCCGCAGCTGACCTGTATTTTTGTAGACCACGGCCTGATGCGCAAAAATGAAGGGGACGAGGTGGAGACGGCTTTTGCGGACAAAGGGATGAATTTCATCAGGGTTAATGCCCAGGATCGGTTTTTAGACAAACTGTCCGGTGTGTCCGAGCCAGAAAAAAAGCGAAAAATTATCGGCGAAGAATTTATCCGCGTATTTGAAGCAGAAGCGAAAAAAATTGGTCGGGTCGATTATTTAGTGCAGGGTACCATCTATCCGGATGTCATCGAGTCTGGCGCCGGTGACGCGGCGGTTATCAAGAGCCACCACAATGTGGGCGGCCTGCCGGATTATGTGGATTTTAAAGAGATTATCGAACCGCTGCGTCCGCTGTTCAAAGATGAAGTTCGCAAGCTGGGGAAAGAATTGGGCCTTCCGGACTATTTGGTGTGGCGGCAGCCGTTTCCAGGACCTGGGCTTGCGATTCGGGTAATCGGAGAGATCACCAAGGAAAAATTGGATATCCTGAGAGATGCGGATGCCATCTTCCGGGAAGAAATCGCCGAGGCCCATCTGGATCGGGACATTCACCAGTACTTTGCAGTGTTGACTTCCATGCGCTCGGTGGGAGTGATGGGAGACAGTCGTACTTATGACTATACGCTGGCACTGCGTGGTGTGACCACTACCGATTTTATGACGGCGGATTGGGCGCGAATTCCTTATGAAGTGCTGGAAAAAGTATCGAATCGGATTATCAATGAGGTGCGCGGTGTCAACCGCATTGTATATGATATTACGAGCAAACCTCCGGCAACCATAGAATGGGAATGATTTCAGAGACCCGGAAAAGCCTGATATGACTGGGTTTTTGATGGGTTAAGTCCCTTTGTGGCAACGATTTGGCAACACTTTTTCATTATTCATAAAAAGAGAGCTAACTGATTTTGATTAGTCAGTTAGCTCTCTTTTT
>CAJFOX010000024.1 GCA_904397845.1 uncultured Oscillospiraceae bacterium | reverse complement strand
GAGGTTTTTTCCTCTCGCGGACACCCGCCCTCCGGGACAGCTCCATTAATATATCACATCCTTCCTACCTAAGTCAATACCTTTTTCTTGATTTTTTGACTTTTTTTTCGTATGATAGAGGTGTTCTCGATCCAAACAGCATAGGAGGCGCTTTTACAATGCCCATTTGCATCCCAAACTCTCTGCCCGCGGCGCAGGTTCTCGAATCGGAAAACGTCTTTGTCATGACGGAGGAACGGGCATCCCATCAGGATATCCGCCCCTTAAAAATCGGCATTTTAAATTTAATGCCGACCAAGATCGTTACGGAAACCCAGTTGCTGCGCCTTTTGAGCAACACACCGCTACAGGTGGATATCGAGCTGTTGCAAACTGCCACCCATACTTCTAAAAATACGTCGGCTGAACATTTGCTGAAATTTTACAAAACCTTTGCTGATATTCAAGAGGAACGTTTTGACGGTTTCATTATTACCGGCGCACCGGTGGAGCAAATGCCCTTTGAGGAAGTGGATTACTGGCCGGAACTGTGCGCTTTCATGGATTGGACGAAAACCCATGTTTATTCTACCTTTCATATCTGTTGGGGCGCTCAGGCAGCGCTCTATCATCATTATGGGATTCCCAAATACCCTTTGCCGCAAAAGATGTTCGGCGTGTTTGAACACCAGGTCCTGGAGCCAACGCATCCGCTGGTTCGAGGCTTTGACGGGCTTTTCTTCGCACCGCATTCCCGCCATACAACCGTCCGTAACGAGGACATTCTCTCCTGCCCGCAGCTGACGCTGCTGGCAACGTCGGAGGAAGCCGGCGCCTATTTGATTGCCAGCGAATCGGGCCGCCAGTTTTTTGTCACCGGACATTCGGAATACGACCGGGAAACCCTGGCCGGAGAGTACTTCCGGGATGTGAACAAAGGCCTTCCTATTGAAATCCCCAGGCATTATTTTCAAAATGACGACCCGAAACAAAAAATCCTTTATCGTTGGCGCGGCCATGCCAGCCTACTGTTTTCCAACTGGCTGAACTATTTTGTGTACCAGACAACACCGTATGATCTTTCCTCCCTTTCCCACGTCTGATAAGGAAACATCCCTCCCCGGCGCATGTAACAACTCCTACATGTGTCGGGTTTTATTTATATTCCAAGATTAGGAGGACTTGCATTGAAAAAGATTTCCCGTTTCTGTCTTTTTTCCCTCTCGCTTGTACTGATCTGCGGCCTGTGCGCCTGCGCGCCGGACATCGAAAAACCGGAAAGCGAAGTTTCGTTTTCATCATCCGGCCTGCAATCTTCAGGAACCACCAGTCCACAGGAGGAAATTTCTCTTTCCAGCCTGCCGGAAAGTACACCGTTTGATCCGGAAAGCAGTCTTTTCCCCCAAGCGGAAGCACTGACTTACCATATTGTCAATCTGGTTTTTACCCGGGATCATATCGAAAATGCCCAGCCTCTTCGCGATGGGGACATTTTCCGCTTTATGATTTCCCTGCTGGTTCAAAATGAGAACAGCTTATCTGCCTTTTATCCCGACTGCGTGTCAGTTGACGAAAACGGACGCGCTACCTTCCCTCTGGAGGCTGTCCAGCAGATGGTCAGCGATGTCTTTGGTGAAAGCGGCTGGTTCGTAGAGGATTCCAGCTATGACGCTCAGCAAAATGCGTATTGCATGGATACCGGATTTGGTTTAAGCTCCGTCTATTCCGATGAGGGCCTCTCCCTGTCCTGGGACGCCGCAGAAAATACCGTGATCGCCGATTTTTCTCTGATCGATACGCCCGCTTTCCCCGGGGAAGGCGACTATGGAACCTATCGAATCACCTATCGGGCCCTTACCGAAGACGGCCGGACTTTTCTGCGATATGATGGCGTTCAAAAAACCGACGATGAATAGATGATAGAAGTCCTCTTGAAAAGCCGGAGCTGTCCTTGAGGATAAAATATGGTATCTTTTAAAAAAGGAAACGCCGCGGCGTTTCCTTTTTTGTGCATCCAGTGCTTTGCCTTTATTGCCTCGCCGGCAACCGCCAAAACTTTTGCCAGAGTGCCTGGAAGTCCCCATGCTCACAGGAATCCAGTGAAAACCCATCTCTCAGGATTGGCGTTTCGGTTAAAAGAAAGACCTGCATGCCCAGCGCTTCTGCACACAAATCCTCTTTCACATCGTTGCCGATCATCAGGCAATCCTCCGGCTTCACTCCCAGCTTTTCCAGTACATCCTTGCGGTAATAGTCTGGATTTGGCTTGCAGTGCCTGCTGTTTTCATAAGTGGTGACCAGCGCAAAATCTGACGGTGAAAGCCCTGCCCATTCTATTCGTGCCCAAGTCGCCGCCTGCGGAAACAGCGGATTGGTCGCCAGCGCGACCCGACACCCCTTCTCCCGCAGCAGATGTACGCAGCGCGCCGCCATCGGATGGCAGACAGTCGCTTTCTTCGCCGCCGCAAACTCGTTGCGGTAAAACGCGTCAAAATCCGACCGATAGTCGAGCGCGCGTTCTCCTGCCAACCCGGTAAACGCCTGCCAAAACGCATCTTCATTGGTTTTGCTCCCATCATTTTCCTGCATGGCTTTCATACCCGCCCAAAGGCCCTGGACCAGCTTCTGCGGGTCAAAACCATACGGTTCAAATTTGTGGGTCAGCGCGCTGAAATATAAACGGACAAACGCCTCCTGATCCATTGGCAGCAGCGTACCGTCCAAATCAAATAAAACGGTGTTCATCTCTTTCTCCCTTTCTATTTTACAGTGCAATCCAAAACCTCCGGATCCGCTCCGCTCGGCCGTTTTCGTCCGGCACCTGCGCTTCTCCCGCAGGGATCCCTCCGCACTTTCGGATGGTCCGCTCTGATGCGGTATTGTCAGCGCGGCAGTCCAGCAAGACCCGCTCCAGGCCGATTTCCCGGCAAAAATCCAGGGCCAGCGTCAGCATCTGCGCCGCATACCCTTTCCCTCTTTCATCCGGACGCACGCCGTATCCAATATTTCCACCGCTGCGGCACAGCTCACCGGTCAGCCGATGCCGCACCTGGATGGTTCCCACAATCCTGCCATCCCTTTTTCGCACCGCAAAGAAAGTGGTTGCCTGCGTCTGTTCTTCCGATGCAGGCAGTTTTCGCAGATCATTGACCCGATCCAGCCATTCTCTGTAGCTCGGATACCGTTCCATCGCACTGCTGCCATTAATATGCTCTTCCCCGTTTTCAAAATAAGACCGCCGGTAATCTTCCGCCTGTTTTTCCCACTCCATACTTGGCAGAACTAACGCTAATTCCTCCACTTACGGCGCCTCCTTTCCGAAAAAAGGGGGCGGGATCCTTCACCCGCCCCCTTAACGTATTGCCGAAAACTTACAACGCGATATCCTGCGCAATTTTTAAAAGATTCATGTCTACCGACTTTTTCATGCTCAACGCTTCCAGAATATCATAGTCTGTTACTTTGCCGTCCTTGGTTACCACAACGCGGTTACCAATGCCTTTCTCCAGCAGCTCCACCGCATAATAGCCCATCTCGCTGGCAACCACGCGGTCGCGCAGAGTCGGCGATCCGCCGCGCTGGATATGCCCCAGTACCGTCGCACGGGACTCGACGCCGGTTTTTTCTTCAATCTCTTTCGCCAGTTCATGGGAATGCCCCACGCCTTCAGCCACCATGACGATAAAATGCTGCTTACCAGTTTTTTGGGAAGCTTTAATCCTCGCTACAATATCCCGGTCCACATCAAATGGGATCTCCGGGATCAGGATTGCAATAGCGCCGCAGGCCAGTCCGGTATTAACCGCAATATGGCCGGCTCCTCTGCCCATAACTTCAACTACAGAACAGCGGTCATGCGATTGAGAAGTGTCGCGCAGGCGGTCTACATTCTGGACAACCGTGTTCATTGCCGTGTCATAGCCGATGGTATAGTCGGAGGAAGCGATATCGTTATCAATGGTGCCAGGAATTCCCACACAGGGAATCCCCCGCAAAGACAGATCTCTGGCGCCGCGGAAAGAACCATCTCCGCCGATGACGACCACGCCGTCAAGCCCTGCTTCCACACAGGTCTGTTTTGCTTTTTCAATACCGGATTCCTCTTTGAATTCCAAACAGCGGGCCGTATACAAAATCGTGCCGCCCTTTTGCAGGATATCCGAAACGGAACGCAGGTTCATTTCTATCATATCGCCGTTGATCAGCCCGTTGTAACCGCGGCGGATACCCAAAACGCGCATCCCTTTGCCAATACCTGCGCGGACCACTGCACGAATCGCCGCATTCATACCGGGCGCATCGCCGCCGCTAGTCAAAACGCCAATGGTTTTTACCTGATTCATATTCTTAACCTCCTAATGATAATCGGAAGATTTGCGCAGCCTGTTTTATAATGTCATAAAATCAAATTCAAAATTTATTATAGTATAATCAAATTTTGATTTCAACCGTTTTGTGTATAAAAAGCGTGATTTTCACGCAATTTTTACAGAATATGTTGAATTTTTTCTGTTTTCCGCTGAAAGGTCCTGTTTTTTTATTCTACCAGCTTCACATTACCTTCGCCCAGAATCTCTGTCAACTGGCCAAGCAGCACATCATTTGGGAAAACCCACATGGAGCGGGGAGCAAGGCCCACCTTCTGGGTATCCTGGAAAAAGACATAAACGGGGGTCGTTCCCTCAAAAATTTCCAGCAGATTCTGTGCTTTTTCCATTTCTTTTCCCTGTCGGGACGGTATTCTCAGATATAAGCCAGGCCTTTTGCCACTGCCAGCCCCAGCGTTCGGTTTCCGTACCGGGGAACCGCTTCGCCAGGCAAGCCTGTCCTGGATGGTCACCGCCTTTTCACACAAAAGCTTGGCGTCCTCTTCCTCCCTCACGCTGATGCGGCCGGAGAGCACCACCACCGACCCGACAGTCAGCAGTTGGCCGTACCGCTGCAGAATTTTGGGAAAAACCAAGACCTCCATGGCGCCAGTGGTGTCTTCCACTGTCAAAAAGGCCATGGTATCGCCGCTGCGGGTGGCCTTGGATTGCCGGGCGCTGACAATGCAAAGAATATCCACCTGCTTGTTGTCGTATTCCTCCAGCGCCACATGGGAAATTTTCGCCGTTCCCAACTTTGGGATCAAATCGGCATACTCTCCCAGCGGATGGCCGGACAGATACATGCCGGTGACTTCCTTTTCCAGATTCAGCCGCTCCATAAAAGGAAAGTCCTCCACATCAGGAAAAACATATTCCTCCCGGGCGGTACCGGCCATGGTGTCGAAAAATCCCAACTGCCCGTCAAGATTTTTCTGTTTGACTGCGTCCAGGCTGCTGGAAATCGCCTCATATCCCGCCAGCAGCTGGCGGCGGTTGGGGTTCATGCGGTCAAAAGCGCCGCATTTGATCAGGCTCTCCATCGCCCGCCGGTTGAGATCCCGGCCATGCATCCGCTCGCAAAAGTCATTGAAGTTTTGAAACGGGGCCGCCTCCCTCTCCCGGATCACATCAGCAATCACGCTGCGTCCCAGATTCTTGATGGCCAAAAGGCCAAAACGGATCCCCTCATCTGATACAGTAAAGCCCATGCCGCTCTGGGCGATATCCGGCGGCAGTACCGGGATTTTCAGCCGAGCGCATTCGTCGATATAGCTGGTGACCTTGGAGGTAGAATCCAGTACGCTGGTCAAAAGCGCCGCCATGAACTCTTTTGGATAATGGCATTTGAGGTACGCCGTCTGATACGCTACCACCGCGTAGGCTGCCGCGTGGCTTTTATTGAACGCGTAGGAAGCGAAGCTGGACATCTCACCGAAAATATCGCTGGCGATTTCCTCGCTGACGCCATTGTGCACACAGCCTTTCACTTGACAGGTACCGTCTTCCTCGTACAGGCCGTAGATAAAATTCTGCCGCTCCTGCTGCATCACATCAGCCTTTTTCTTGCTCATGGCCCGTCGGACCAGATCTGCCCTCCCGTAGGAAAATCCCGCCAGCTCTCGGCAGATCTGCATGACCTGCTCTTGGTAGACAATGCACCCGTAGGTTACGTCGAGAATAGACGCCAGCTTTGGATGCTTGTAGGTTACTTTTTCTGGATGGTGCCTGTTTTCGATGTATTTGGGAATGGAATCCATCGGGCCGGGCCGATACAGGGAAATGACCGCGATCAAATCCTCAATGGACTCGGGTCTCAGCCCAACCAGCACGTTGCGCATCCCGCCGGACTCAAACTGGAACACCCCTTCGGTCAGACCTGCCGACAGCATCTGAAACACTTTTTCATCATCTGGCGGAATTTGAGAGATGGAAAAATCCGGCTGGTAGCGTCGGATCATCTTCTCCGCATCGCTGATAACCGTTAACGTGCGCAGCCCCAAAAAATCCATTTTCAAAAGGCCCAGCTCTTCCAGCGTCGTCATCGGGAACTGAGTCAGGATCGCTTCTTCATTTTTCTGCACCGGCACATAGGTGTCTACCGGGTCGCGGGTAATGACTACCCCCGCCGCGTGAGTCGAGGCATGCCGCGGCATCCCTTCCAGCTTTCTTGCCATGTCAATCAGCTCGTGAATGGTGGAATCCGTATCATACTGCTGTTTCAAATCCTTCGATGCTGTGAGCGCCTTATCCAGCGTCATATGCAGCTCGTTGGGCACAAGCTTCGCCACCGCGTCTACCTGTGCGTAGGGAACGGCCATCGCCCTGCCTACATCCCGGATAGCGCCTCTTGCCGCCATGGTGCCAAAAGTGATAATCTGCGCCACGTGATCGGCGCCGTATTTGGCCACTACATAATCAATGACCTGCTGACGCTTTTCATAACAAAAATCAATATCAAAGTCCGGCATAGACACTCGCTCCGGATTTAAAAAACGCTCAAACAGCAGGTTATAGCGGATCGGGTCGATACCGGTAATACCAATGCAGTAAGCGCATAAGCTCCCCGCCCCGGACCCACGCCCCGGACCCACGGGGATGTCGTGTGTTTTGGCATAGTGGATGAAATCATAGACGATCAGGTAGTAGTCTACATAACCCATCTGAATAATCACACCCAGCTCATATTCCAGCCGGTCACGGATCTGCTTTTGGGGGTGCTCGCCGTAATGGCGCACCATCCCCTCGTAGCACATGCGCTTAAAGTAGGTCACATTATCCTCGTCGGTAGGCGCTTTATAAAACGGCAGCTTGGTCACGCCGAAAGTAAAATCCAACTGGCATTGCTCTGCGATTTTTACCGTGTTGTCCAGTGCTTCCGGATGGTCGGCAAAAAGAGCCTCCATCTCCGCCCTGCTTTTAAGGTAAAACTCCTGGGTCTGAAACTCCATATCCGATTTGTCGTTAACCGTATGGTTGGTTTGAATACATACCAGTATGCTTTGAGCCCGGTGGTCTTCCTGCCGGATATAGTGGACATCGTTGGTTGCCACCAACGGGATCCCTGTTTCTTCCGACAGGCGGTACAGGTCGGGCAGGATCTGTTTTTGCTCCAAAATACCATGGTCCTGAACTTCCAGATAGTAATTTTCCGGCCCGAAAATATCCCGATACAGAAGCGCCGTTTCCTTTGCGGCGTCGTAATCCCTCTCCAATAAACGCCGTGGGATCTGCCCTGCCAGACAGGCCGACAGGCAGATCAGCCCCTCGTGATACGTCCGCAGCAATTCCAAATCCACCCGCGGCTTGGAATAGAATCCTTCTATCGACGCCTTGGACACCATGGCGATCAGGTTCTGGTAACCGGCCGCATTTTTACAAAGCAAAACCAGGTGGTAGGGGCTGGTATCGATACGGTGCACCTTATCAAAACGGGTCCGGGGAGCGACATAAACCTCGCAGCCGATCACCGGCCGAATCCCCTGCTTTTTACATTCTTTATAAAAGTCGATCACACCGTACATGACGCCGTGATCCGTGATGGCAAGAGACTGCTGCCCCAACTCTTTGGCCCGCGCCACCAGCGCCGGGATCCGGCAGGCCCCATCCAACAGGCTGTATTCCGTATGTACGTGTAGATGGGCAAAATTTTCCATAAGTCCGCTCCTTTTTTACAAAAGCCGGCTGCCGGCCGGCTTTTGCGTTTCGCTGGATATTTCTGCCCCCGGCTCTGATCAATTCCCGGTGGGCTTGTCCGGATTTTTCGCTTTCGAAAGTTCGGCGTAGAGCTTCGACAGGCGCTTCAGCCGGTGATTCACGCCCGACCGGGTCAGCGGGACGGATAGAGCCTCCCCCAATTCCCGCAAAGACATCTCCGGATTTTCCACCCGCAGCTTTGCGATCTCCCGCAAATCCTCAGGCAGAAAGGACAGCCCCTTGTGACTGAGGATGTATTGGATCTCCTTGACCTGCACAGCCGAAGCATTGATGGTTTTTTCCAGATTGGCAAATTCACAATTCTGTGCCCGGTTTACCTGATTGCGGATGCTTTTATAGATTTTGACGTTCATGATCTCAAGCCCCAGGTTTCCCGCGCCCATAAGGCCCAGCAGGTCTTCAATTTCCCCACTATCTTTCAAATAGGCGACAAAACTGCCCCGCCGCGCAAAACTCTTGGGGAAAATATGCACCGAGGACAGCACCTGGACAAGCCCGTCACAAAGCTGTTGATCCGGTACCACAAATTCCAGATGATAGCTCTTGCCGGGATCCACTATACTCCCACATGCCAGAAACGCCCCGGCGACAAACGCACCCAGCTCTTCTATGCTTTGCACCTGTTCCAGATTCATAACCGGCATAGGCGTTTGCCCATAGCCAAAAAAGCGCAGGATCTTTTCCCGATCGTTTTGATCGTCCACAACAGCACTGAAGAAGCTTTTTCCGTTTTGATTTTTATACTCGTTTACCGAAATGGTCGCGCCTATGCCAATCAGCCCGAAGATGCTGTCGGCATACAGCTCGGCTACGCTTTTGTTTTCTGTTTGTAGCAGCATTTTCTGCGGGCCAAACGCTTTGGAAAAGCGCAGCAGCCCGTGGGTTCTGGCATATAGCTCTCCCAATTCTTCATAGCGAAGGTGCAGCAGCTGCTGCTTCAGCACATTTGCAAAGGACATGCCTTTTCCACTCCTCCTGCCGCTGTTCACGCCTTGCGGACGTCCCGATGGCTGACAAACACATTTTCCTCCCGGGCCTTGAGCGCCTGCGCCGCCCTCCAGGCAAAGGAAACCGACCGATGTTTACCGCCAGTACAGCCAAACGCCACCACCAACTGCCGCTTGCCTTCTTTTTCATAAAGCGGGATGGTGAACTCCAAAAGATCTTCAATCTTTCGGTATAGCTGCCGGGCCTCTTCATGAGAAAAAACGTAATCCCGCACCTCCTGATCCAGTCCTGTTTTATTTTTCAGGCTCGGGACGTAAAACGGATTAGGCAGGCAACGCACGTCAAACACCAGGTCCGCATCGGAAGGAATGCCGTATTTAAAGCCGAAAGAAGTGCAGGTAATCAGCATTTTTTCTTTTTTTTCTTTTAAAAACAGCGCCGCCACCTGTTCTTTCAGTTGCGTTGCGCTGAGCAGGGAGGTATCAATCACATAATCCGCCTGATCCAGTGCGGGGCGCAAAAGCTCCCGTTCCTGTTCCAACGCCTGCTGCATGCTGGGATGCTCTTCATCCAGCAAAGGATGCTTGCGGCGGGTTTCTTTATATCGGGTGATGATGACATCGTCCCGGGCATCCAGATAGAGAATGGTGTAGGAATATCCCATCTGCTCCAATTGTTCCAGGCCGCGGAACAGATCAGTAAACATGCGCCCGCCCCGAGAGTCCACTACAATGGCAATTTTTGCGGGGAAGCGCCCCTCCTGGCCTTGGCGCAGCTGAAAAAAGTGGACCAGCAGCTTCGGCGGCATGTTGTCAATACAATAATATCCAATATCCTCCAACGCGTTGACCGCCTGGGATTTTCCAGCGCCGGACATACCGGTAACAACCACAAAATGCATAAAATCCCCTTCCTCGTTGCCTTTTCTTACAGCTGGCGCAGTTCACACTCCAGCCGGTAGCCCGTCTGTTCTTCCACCGTATTCTGGATTTCCCGGATGAGCTGGGTCACATCTCGCGAGGAAGCCCCTCCCAGGTTGACGATAAAACCCGCGTGCTTCTCGCTGACCTGCGCGCCGCCGATCCGCCGGCCCTTCAGCCCGCATTGTTCAATCAGCGCACCGGCATAATTTCCCTCGGGCCGCTTAAAAATCGAACCCGCGCTGGGGTATTCCAGCGGCTGCTTCGCCTTGCGCCGGGCCATCAGTTCCTCCATCTTCTGGCGGATCTGCGCCGGATCACCGGGGCGAAGCTGCAATTTCACTTTTGTAATGCACCAGTCCCTGTCGGCAAATATGCTATGCCGATAGCCAAGCTGCATTTCCGAAGCGGCGATGGATCGGGCATTTCCCATTCCATCCACGTAATCGGCAGACACAGCCACGTCTTTCATTTCGCCGCCGTAGGCTCCGGCGTTCATAAACAGCGCGCCGCCTAAATTACCTGGGATCCCCCATGCGAATTCCAGGCCGGTAAGCCCTTCCTTTTGGGCAAACGCCGCTACGGCAGACAGGGAGGCCCCGGCCGCACAGATGATTTCCCCCTCTTTCAGGGATTTTCGGATATAGGAAAAATTGGGCCCGGTCTGAATCACCACGCCGGATACGCCGCCGTCGGGGACCAGCAGGTTGGAGCCGTTTCCCATCACCTGCCAGCGAATCCCGTTTGCCGCGCAGAACTGGATCAGCACCGCGATCTGCCCTTCGTCATAAGGGCGCACTAAGATATCGCAGGGGCCGCCGATCTGAAAGGTGGTGTACTCCTTCATCGGCGCGTCCAGAATGTATTCGCACTCCAAATTCTGGCACAGCGAAGTCAATTTCAAAAGGTTGGTCATCCACCGCTCCCCCCATCAAGGAAAATTTACTGGGCGCGGCTCAGAAATGCCGCGCCAATCAGCCCGGCATCGTTGCCTAACGTCGCCAGCGCAATGCGGGTCTGTTTTTCCGGCGTACGGATATACAGCTGCGGGCGCACACACTCCACCAGCGGGCGCAGAAGATTTTCTCCTTCGTTGCTGACTCCGCCGCCAATTACCAGGATTTCCGGCGCCAAGATATTAATGATGCTGGCAAGGCCATAGCCCAGATGCTGAATATAATCGTTTACTACCGCCCGCGCAGCGGCGTCTCCCCGCCCCGCCGCCAGAAAAGCGGTTCGGCCGGACACATTTCCGCCGTTTTCACGGGCCAGCTCCCACATCAGGGAATCCGGGAAGGCCTCCATCGCCTCTTTCGTGCTGCGGATCAGCCCAGTGGCGGAAGCGTAAGCCTCCAAACAGCCCCGGCGGCCGCAGGTGCACTTTCTTCCGCCCAGTACGATTCCCATATGGCCCAGTTCTGCGCCGCCATAGTGAAAACCGGTGAACAGCCTGCCATCAATGATAATACCGCCTCCCACGCCGGTCCCCAGCGTCACGGCCACCGCGTTGGAAGCACCCCTGGCCGCGCCGGCCAGCACCTCTCCCAGCGCCGCGGCATTGGCGTCGTTGGTGATATCTATTTCCTTATGCAGCCTTTTTTGCAGATATTCTCGCATGGGGACATTTTCAAACAGCAGGTTATTGGCGTACTCCACCACCCCGGTTTCTTCATTGGCCGTTCCGGGTACGCCGATGCCTACCTGCCGGATCTGCTCCCAAGGCACCCCAGCGTCTGCCGCTGCCGCCTTAGCGCATTCGGCCATGGCATCCATCACCTCTTCTGCCGGGCGCGGAATGCCGGTTTTGGCCTTTGCCCTGCCGATGATACGAAACGCATCATCCACAACGCCCGCTTTGATGTTGGTGCCTCCCAGATCGATTCCCATATAATATCCCATATCAACCTGCTACTCCTTACCGATTAATAAGCATCCCAATCGTTCGGTCCGTCGCCCTGATCGATCATGCCCAGCTTTTCCAGCAGCTCCTGTGCGGCATTGTACCCCATCTTTTTCTGACGGTTGTTCATGGCAGCTACCTCGATGATAATGGCCAGATTTCGTCCCGGTTTGATCGGGATGGTCAAAGACGGTACCGAAATGCCCAAAATCTCCGTCTGCTCGTTGTCCATACCCATCCGGTCGTAAACCTTATCTGGATTCCAGGGTTCCAGCTGGATGACCATATTGATCTTTTCTGTTTCTTTAATGGAACCCATGCCAAAAATCCGGCGGGCATTGATAATGCCAACGCCTCGCAGTTCCAGGAAATGGCGGATATTCTCCGGCGAGGTTCCCACCAGCGTTCGGTTGGACACACGGCGGATTTCCACGGCGTCGTCAGCAATCAAACGGTGGCCGCGCTTCACCAGTTCCACGGCCGTCTCGCTTTTGCCTACGCCGCTTTCGCCCAGCAGCAAAATCCCTTCGCCGTATACCTCGACCAAAACGCCGTGGCGGGTCACCCGCGGCGCCAGTTCCGTAGCCAGAATGCCCACTACGCTGGACAAAAATACCGATGTGGATTCCGGCGTGCGCAAAAGCGGAACCTTGTATTTTTGGGCGCACTCCAGCATTTGCGGGAAGATCTCCAGTTCCCGAGAAACCACTACCACTGGGGGCTTAAGCGCGAAATAGGAATCCAGCTTCTGCGTCAGGGTATCTTCGTCAAATTTCTTTAAATAGGCATATTCCGACAACCCGATCAGCTGGATTCGGGAACTGTCGAAATATTCGAAAAATCCCCCCAGCTGCAGGCCTGGACGATTTACATCCATGCTGCTGATTTTTACATCATTCAGATCATATGGAGAATAAATCAGTTCCACATCCAGATCCTTGACAATTTTGGAGAGTTTAACCGAATAAGCATGTTCCATGTTTGATTCTCCCATCCCGGCAGTTTCTTCTGCTCCCGCCGTTTTTCGCCCCGCCCATGGGGCGCGGCGGCTGTCCTTATCCCGGCCGGGAAACAATATGCCTGCCGAGATTCTGATATTTATTATACCCTACAGCAGCCGGCCTTGCAATAAACTTTCTGTAAAACAAATTCTAAGAAATCCCGGCTTATTTGAAGTTTTTCGGCGGCCTAACTCTTTTTAATGAGTAAAGAATATGGTATAATAATTTCACAGAGTCGCCGGGAACAAAGATTCCCGGCACCTGGGAGATTGTGTACTGCATGAGGCACAGGCTTTACGCACTCGATTGGCGCGCTGCGGCAAGCGCAAACATGTTCAAAAGGCCTTTTGCAAATCGATATTTACCATATCGGAGGACGGTTATGAGAATCGCATTATTTACCGAAACGTATCTGCCCCATATCAACGGAGTCGTAACCCATGTAAAAATCCTGCGAGACGGGCTTTTGCAGCAGGGACACGAGGTTCTGGTTGTCACTGCGGATTACCAAACCCGCCAGCATTATGTCAAGGATGGAATTCTCCATTGCCCTGCCATCAAGAGCAAACGTTTCTATGGATATGGCGTGGCTTCCCCCTTTAGCCGGCGCCGGCTGAAACTGGTGCAGGATTTTCGTCCGGACATCATCCACATTCATAACGAATTCGGGATCGGCCTTTCCGGCATTTTCGCAGCTAAGCAGCTGCATGTCCCGCTGGTCTATACTTTACATACGATGTACGACGATT
Source organism: uncultured Oscillospiraceae bacterium (assembly GCA_904397845.1). Classification (GTDB taxonomy): domain Bacteria; phylum Bacillota; class Clostridia; order Oscillospirales; family Ruminococcaceae; genus UBA3818. The sequence continues at coordinate 52,950 of CAJFOX010000024.1, read as the reverse complement.
ATTTATATTATGTGGCGCCTCGTCATTTGCTTCGGGTCGCCAAAAAGATCAGCCATGACTATTTTCGCCTGCTGGGCAACGCCGCTACTGAATTGACCGGCCCTTCGCCCAAATGCCAGGAATATTTCCAGCAAATCGGTGTAAAGAAAGCCGTTAACGTCATCCCCAACGCGGTAGAGCTGGATGATTTCAGCCCCGACCGGATCTCAGCGGAAAACAAGTCCGCTTTCCGCCGCCGTTACCATATTCCCGACGACGTGATGGTTGCCTGCTTTGTCGGGCGGCTGGGGCACGAAAAATGCGTGGATGTGCTGCTGGACTATTGGGCGCGTACTATCACGCCGGAGGATAAGATTATGCTCTGCATCATCGGCGGCGGCCCGGTTCAGGGAGAGCTGGAACAGCAGGCAAAGGATCTGGGAATCGATTCTATGGTCATTTTCACCGGTGCGGTTCCACACGACCAAATGCCTCCCTATTATGCTTCCTGCGACGTATATGTGACCGCATCCCTGTCTGATACAAACTCTATCTCGATGCTGGAAGGCATGGCCACCGGCCTGCCTGTACTGCGCCGGTACGACGCTTTGAACGAAAACGTAGACCAGGTACGAAACGGCGTAAACGGCTATATTTTTAATTCCCCCGAGGAGATGGCCGCCGAACTGCGCCGGATAAAGAATCTTTCTCCGGAACAGTTAAGCATTCTCAAAGCTTCCGTCATCGAATCGGTCAAACGCTCCGGCGCAGAAGCGCTGGCGAACTATACTTATAATGTTTACCGCAAAGCAATGGCTAATGCACCCAATTCCAAAGAAAAATAGCAGGGATTTTTTCACAAAGCACATGCGGCTTGCGGCATATGCTCAAAAACAATCCCGCACCGCCCCGGCAGGCCTGCCGGGGCATTTTTATGTACAGCGCTTTTGGACTTGAAAATATACGCTGGGCTTCCTCCCCCTGAAAATGTTTTCCAGATTTTAAGTAAAAACCTATGGTATTTTCGCGGACGTATGTTATAATACGTATTAGAAATATTTTGAAAGGACGGTGCAATATGAAATATTCGTTTGTAAAAGATTTTCCGGGTATCGGTGCATGCGACGCCTATATTGGCGCGGTTGTTTCCGGTAAAAAAGAGGAAAAAAAGGGTTGTATTGTCTGCGAGCTACTGGCCGCTGTAGATGAAAAACGCTTTAGCGGAAAAGAAGGCCAGCTTTTCTCGGCAAACCTGTTCCACGAAGGAAAGCTGGTTACTTGCGTTTTGGCGGGTTTGGGCGAAAAAGCGACACCCAAATCAGTAGAGGCCGCTTTCGCTGGCGCGGTAAAAGAGGCGAAAAAGCAAAAGCCCGGAACGGTAGGAATTTTGGTCCATCCGGATTTTGCCGATAAATGTGTCGAAGCTGTGCTGTTGGCGGACGACGGTTTTGACGCGCATAAATCAGAAAAAGCAGACGAAGTTTCCTATGTTTTCTATGGCGTGGAGGAATCGCAGGCCAAAGAAGGGATCGCATTGGGAGAGGCCGTGCGGAATACCCGCCGCCTGGTCAACGAGCCGTCCAACGTCATGACCCCGGCACAGCTGGCCACCGAGGCGCTGCTGGCCGGCGCGGACAGCGGGTTCGATGTGAAGATCTATGATCTCGCCGAAATCAAAAAGCTGGGCATGAAAGCCTTTTTGGAAGTTGCCCGCGGAAGTGACCGGGAGCCAAAGGTGATCGCCATGTCCTATTATGGCAACCCGGAAAGTCCGGAAGTTTTGGGACTGGTCGGCAAAGGCCTTTGCTATGACAGCGGCGGCTATTCCCTGAAGCCTTCCACCGGTATGGAAACAATGCATACCGACATGGGCGGCGCCGGAGCTGTCATCGGCGCGATCAGCGCCATTGCCAAAATGAGACGGAAGGTCAATGTCACTGCAGTAGTAGCTGCCTGCGAGAACATTCTCTCGGCGCATGCCTATCACCCCGGCGATATCATTGATTCCATGGCAGGCAAAACCATCGAAATCAACAACACCGACGCGGAGGGCCGCGTTACGCTGGCCGACGCAGTGACTTTTGCCATCCGGGAACAGAAGGCGACCCATATCATCGACGTGGCCACTCTGACCGGCGCGGCGATTACCGCTTTGGGCAATGAAATCACTGCTGTCGTCAGTGACAGCGACGCGCTTTGGGAAAAAGTCCAAAGGGCGGCTGGGCCTTCCTGTGAAAAGGTATGGCGGCTTCCCGTAGACGATGTGCTTGGCAAAGCGCTGGATTCCAAAATCGCGGATATGCGCAACAGCAGCGGCCGCGCCGCCGGTACGATCTGCGGTGGCATGTTTATTCAGAAATTTGCGGAAGGGCTGCCCTGGCTGCACCTGGATATTGCCGGGACCAGCTATACGGACGGCAATACCACCTGCTCTTTCGGCGCAACTGGCGTAGGCGTCCGCCTGTTGTACCATACAGCGAAAAATTGCGAAAAATAGCTGCTTTTCAGGGAGCTTGACCGGCTCCCTGAAAAAATCGCATATGGTAAGTTTAAGCTAACTTAAAAATGGAAAGGGGTATTTCTGCATGAAAAAAATCCTTAAAATCGGTGCATTAGAAGCACAGGCCGGGCAAAAAGTTCACGGCTTTTATTCCGTTGAGGGGACCGATATGGTCATACCGGTGACACTGATCAACGGAACCGGTGAGGGAAAGGTGCTGCTGTTGACTGCCGGCGTCCACCCAGATGAGTACCCGGGTATCGCAGCCGCCATCCAGCTATCCAACGAACTGCGGCCAGAAGATATTTCCGGCGGCTTGGTTATCGTTCCGATGGCCAATTACAGCGGTTTCCTGGCGAAAAAAGGATCCCACATCCCGGAGGACGGGAAAAATCTGAACCGCCTGTTTCCCGGCAACCCCAACGGGACGGCGGGGGATCGGCTCGCCTGGGCTATCACCAAGGATTTTCACGAGGCGTGTGATTATAACATCGACCTGCACTCCGGCGGGATTGACGAGGAAATGAAACCTTTGATCTTCTTCTCTGTCATGGGCGGCTCTGAAATGGAGGAGGCTTCCCGCCAGATGGCGCTGGCTTGCAGTGTGAGCTATATTGTCCGGTCGACCGCCACAAATGGGGAGTACAGCTCAGCGGTACTCCACGGTCTGCCCTCCATCTTACTGGAACGGGGCGGAAACGGGTTTTGGAGCCAAGAGGAAACCGATGCCGATAAAAGAGACGTACGCGCTGTGCTGAAGACGCTGGGAATCCTAAACAGCGAGGTGGCTCCCGCCCCCAAGCCGGTGGAGATCGCTGTAACCAAATATTACGAATCCAACGATACCGGCTGCTGGTATCCCTGTTTCCGGCCGGGCGATAAAGTAAAAAAAGGGGCGCTGCTGGGTGAAATCCGCGACCATCGGGACAGGGTTCTTTCCCGTTATACCGCCGAATTTGACGGCGTGGTGCTGTATCAGACCTCTTCACTGTCTATCTTAAAAAACAAGGCGCTGGTGGCCTTCGGCCAATTAGACTAAAAACGCGTCTTCGTTCTAAAGCCGCTATGATGCCCTTGCAAAAAACCATCACAGGAAAAATAGGCCCGGCGTAATAAGGATGTCTAGTTGACTTGTAGCGGAAGGCATAAGATACAGCAAATCGCCCCGCCTGAGCCTTCTTACCAGACGCTTGTATTTGGGCCGGTCAAAATCCTTCCCGGATTGCTTATCCATGTAAATCCGGCTGTCCGGCACCCCCTTCCCGCGCAGGGCGATCAGTTGTCTGTCCTCGTTCTGGTCGATGCTGGAAACGCGGATATACCCATACTCCAATCAAATCACCTCGCTTTCCCAATGAAATATGCAGGAAAACGAGGCGGAAAACAACCGGGAATGGCCTTATGCCCGGATATGGCGTACCCCGTGCAGGCCGCAGAAGGAAAGGGGAATATCCTATTTCCGGCTCCGCCTGTTTGGAAGGCGTTCCGGCGGTTTTGCAGAAGGTTATTTGTCTTGGCAGCCCGCTTTTCTCTCAATACAGCCGTTTGGCTCCCATAAGCTCTGTTTTCCCTATTGTTCCAGATAGTGTCCGGCAATGATCGAAATCCGGTTGTGTCCAAGTTGCCGGCTCACATACAGCATGACCTTTTTATCATAAACCACACCTCTCCTTGTCCTTCTTGCACCGATAGTAAGAAGGTACAAGCTTCCATGTTTTGATGCGGTTTCCAACTGGCTTTTTGAGATCGCTTCCGTCCGGGTCCTGTACTGGCCTCACCCCCCAGATAGGCGGGGGGTGAGGAAATCCCTTCCCTCTGTTTTCGCAGTTTTTCCTGGTAGCTGTGATACATAGCGTTGGCGTACTCCCGCCTCATTCCATAAAAGAGCCTTTTGGATGGGTATTTTTAAAAAACCCAAAAAAACACTTGCATCTGGACGAAAAATATGATATTATAGATTCCGCAATAGCAATTATGGGGGCGTAACTCAGTTGGTAGAGTGTCACACTGGCAGTGTGGAAGTCGTGAGTTCGAGTCTCATCGTCTCCACCAAAACCTGCGGTATCAGATGGGTATTCGTAGGTTTTTCCATTACCGAACCCTCCATTTCCGGAGGCGTAGCTCAGCTGGTTAGAGTGCCTGCTTCACACGCAGGAGGTCCCGGGTTCGAGCCCCGGCGTGTCCACCAGAAGAATCCTAGAGTTTATGTGGCTCTAGGATTTTTTATTTTGCCACAATTTAGGAGTTTGTTCGTAACTTGTTATGAACAGCTTTTCTACGAAAAAGCCCGCCTGCTGGTAAGGCAAGCGGACCGTTTCTATTGCACCATATTTTCGCCCTGCTGATGATTTCCCAAATCCCGGCTTTCAGGGCCTTCTATTTTCTAAACCTCTGCTTTAGACAAAGCCTTTTGCGCCTCATATATGGCCCGATAATCGCTCCCGGCGCGGCCAGGTTCTTTTTCCACGACCTTTTCCTTTTCAAAAAACAGCCCTGCCGCCGAAAAAACGGTCCGTATGGCTGTTTTTTTGGTGGGAATTGGCATCTTCCCTTTTTTCTCCGCCCTGCGCTGCTTTTTTCAGCGCAAATTTCGGCTGTTCTCCCAGCAGGTGTGCCGGGCGTTTGGCCGTTTCACCACAGATCCCGCAAGAATAACATTGTATGGAAAGACAAAGACTTTCCCTGATACGGGCTCATCTCCATGGCTCCGATGCTCCACTTTTCCGCCGTTTTGGCCAGCAAAGCAGTGGCCTCCATTCTCAAGGATCGAACACCCATCCAGTTTCTGTCTTTTGTCAGAACATGCAAAAGAATCCTTTTACATCTCCTGCCAGGACGTAGCGATGCGGCCAATTTCCTCCAATGCCGCTTTTGCTTTTTCCAGTTGAACCCGCAGTTGCTCACACTCGGGTTCGGGTTCAGGCTCAGGCTCTGGTTCTGGCTCTGGCTCGGGTTCGGGCAGCGGCGTTAGGTGATTCAGCCCCGCTCGACGAATAATGGTCGGATAATCTTTATACGCATAATCCACGTCGCAGTTTCCACTGAGTCCCGGTACCTGCCCGCGGATCGTGTAATCCCGTCCGAAGACCCCCTGGCTTCCGACTACACCATACTGCCAGATACCATATGGGCCCGGATATTTCATCGGATCACGGTAATCCGCCACCCAAGCATCATAAGCGGAAAGAGCCTCCATATCCAGATACCCTTGTAGAAAGTTGGCAAAGCTATAAATGCCGGTATAATATCCGGCCGCCTCCATCTGCGAGAGAAAGGCTTGGCAAATCTGTGTATTTACCTGTTTTCCCGCCGTCAGGTTCCATTGATCCTCTATATCGAACCAAACAGGATAATTGATGGTTCCATAAGGTCTCAGCAGTTCATGAAGCCGGTCGGCAGCAATGCGTGCCGCTTCTGCAGAGCGGTCGTAAGAATAAACATATACGCCGATATCCAGCCCTGCGGCGGCCGCCCCTGCCATATTCTGGGCAAAGCGTTTGTCTTCCGTCAGCCCTCCCTCATAATGGGTCCAGCCTGCGCGGATAATGGCAAAATCGATTCCCGACGCTTTGACCTGCTGCCAGTCTACCGCCCCGTTAACATTAGCCACATCAATTCCATTTTGCATGATATCTTCCCCTTTGTCAGATAATCCATTTGGTATCATTTTATGCTTTGGCCAAAGCAGGGGTTCGTCTTTGGCCAAAGCGGATTTTCCGCCTGTTAAGGAAAAAATAAAGACGTTTTTCATCTGCATGTTTACACTGTTGGAAGCCGGTCAAAAAAACAGCGCGTTTTATCTTAAAAATATGGATAAAAGCGTAAATGCTCTTGTAAAACGCACAAAATATGGTATTATAAATTTATGAAGTCGTTTTTAATACTATATATCACGGAGGTTCTCCTATGAGCTATATGAAAATTCTAGTAGATTCTGGTTCCGACCTTTCGCTGGAGTATTGTAAAAAATACGATATTACGGTAATACCCTTCAGCCTGCAGATAGAAGGGCGCTCTGTTTTAGACAGCGAGCGTTTTGACTCAGCCAAATATTGCGAATATTTAAAAGTTGCACCACAAGCTCCCAAATCCATCCAGCCAAGCCCTCAAACCTTTCTGGACTATTACCGGCGCTTTTCCGACCGGGAACACATCATCGTCATCACCATGTCCTCCAAAATTTCCGGAGCCCACCAGAACGCCGTTTTGGCCCGTGAGCTTTTCGAAAGGGAAAATAAAAGCTGCCGGGTCCATATCGTAGATTCCGCCGGCACCTCTTTTGCTATTTCTATGCTGGCGTTCCACGCAGCGCAACTGAATCAGAACGGGCTCCCGGTTTCGGAAATTGTCGAACAGCTGGTCGAGGATACGCTGCACATCGGCACCTATTATCTGGTGGATGATATCAGCTTTTTCATCAAGGCAGATCATCTCTCTTCTTTTAAGGGAAGTTTGCTGGCGAAAACGGGCGTCAAATCCATTATCGGCGTACGAAACGGCATGGTATATCATCATTCCAGCGCACTGGGGTTCCAAAAAGGGATTGCGAAACTGGCGGCCCTTTTCCAAAACAATGCCTTTTCCGGCTCCGACGCCTTTATTTCTCATTCCAACTGCATTTCCAAAGCCAAGCGGCTGGAAGAAGCTATCCTTCGCACCGCCCCTGGCACTTCGGTCCGGATCAGCCCGATGCGCGGAACGATGTGTACTCACGCCGGGCCCGATGCCATTGGCCTGTTTTTCTACCGGCAGCGATTAATTTAGATCATTTTGCCCAAAAGAGCCTTGCGCAGGCTCTTTTTCTTTTTACTGCGGCTTTCTTGCAGTTCGGCCATCACTCTTTTGTTCCACCAGTCTGCCTCCTTTTGCGGCTGCACAAATCGTCTATTTTTCGCAAACGGTTACAAGTGGATAGACAGGCAAGCTAACGCCATGCTATCATAAATTAAAATGAGCCAAAGGAGACCTTTCTATGCCTTTTCCAATAGAAACCCAGCGATTCTTTCTACGCGAAATGGTACCGTCTGATTATCCCGCCTTATGCAAAATCATGCAGGACGATACGGTGATGTACGCATATGAAGGGGCCTTTGACGATCGGGAAACAAAGGCATGGCGGAACGAGCAGTTCACACGTTACGAGCAGCTGGGATTTGGCCTGTGGGCAGTGATTTTGAAAAAAACAGGCGCAATGATCGGCCAATGTGGGCTAACGCTGCAAAATTGGAAGAATGAGCGGGTTTTGGAAATCGGCTACCTGTTTCAAAAGGAGTTTTGGCATCAAGGCTACGCTATCGAGGTAGCCAGGGCCTGTAAGGCATATGCTTTTCAAACACTGCAAGCCAAAGAAGTATTTTCTATTATCCGAGATACCAATTTAGCCTCTCAAAATGTAGCGCGGAGAAACGGAATGGAAATTGTTGATTCCACTATCAAGCATTACCGAGGAGTCGATATGCCCCATTTTTTATTTTCGGTCAAACGGGAATCTGGAAACAGCAGTCAGTCATAGCCATCGGCAGAACCCATTTTTTTCGATTACAAAAGGCCGGGAGAAAAGCAAAATCGCTTTCCTCCCGGCCTTTCTTTTTACAGATTGACCACATTCTGTGGACATCCGTTGACAAACGCTTCTAAATTTTCTTCGGCAATCTGCAAAAGCCGAACCCGCGCTTCTTTGGTCGCCCAACCGATATGGGGCGTAAAATAGATGTTTCGCGCCGAAAGCAGTGGATTGTCTGCCTGAGGCGGTTCAGCGGAAAGCACATCCACTGCTGCCGCCGCAATTACGCCATGGTTCAGCGCGTCAGCCAAATCCTGTTCCACGACCACCGGTCCGCGGGAGGTATTGATCAGCATGGCGGAGGGCTTCATTTTCAAAAGGAAATCCCGGTTGACCAGTCCCTCAGTCTGAGATGTCAGCGGACAGTTGATACTGATATAATCCGATTCGGCACAGAGCTCGTCAAGCCCAACCCATTGAAATCCTTCCCGATCCTCCTGCCCTTTCATCGTGCGGGAGTTGGCAATTACCCGCATGCCGAAAGCAGCGGCAATATCCGCCGTTTTCTGCGCCACATGCCCGAAGCCCACAAAGCCGATGGTCTTTCCCGCCAATTCGGTTTGGGGCGCCACCATATAAGAAAAATCCAAACTGCTGGCCCAGTCCCCCTTTTGGACGCTGCGCGTGTGCTCATACACATGGTTGGCATGCTGTAAAAGGAACGCAAAAATCAGCTGCGCCACCGAATCCGTACTGTACGCGGGGACGTTGCAGACCGGGATTCCCCGCTCTCTGGCGGCTTCAATATCTACAATATTATAGCCGGTTGCCAAAACGCCGATCATTTTCAGCTGAGGCAGGCTTTGAATCGCCTGCCGGTTCAGTACGGTTTTATTGGTAAAAAGCACATCGGCTCCCGCCGCACGATCCAAAAGATCTTGCTGCGATGTTCTGGGATAGCAGGTCACCTCGCCGAACCGGCTAAACCCCTTCCAGCTCAAATCACCGGGGTTGGCGGCAAATCCGTCTAAAATCACAATTTTCATCTTTCACACCTTTTCCTCTTTTGAAATAAATTGGTCCATCGTATAGCCGCCCAGCTCCCGCCGCAAATTCTGAGACAGCTTCTCAAACACGCATTGGAACGCGCATGGGCCCTCTTGCTCCCTTGTGCATTGATAATCCCCTTTTACACACCGGGCAATATGTATCGGACCTTCGATTGCCTCTACAATATCGCACAGCGAAATTTCTCCAGGCGCTTTCGCCAGTTCATACCCACCGGCCGCACCTTTATAGGAAAGAATGAGCCCCGCCGCTACCAGCTTTCGCAGGATTTTCAGCGAAAAACGCACCGTCACACCCGAGGCTTGCGCTAAAGCACCCGCATCAATCCGCCCGCCGCCAGACGCCAGCTCGTAAACAATGCGAACTGCATAGTCCGCCTCCAATGTCATCTGCAATTTGATCCACGCTCCTTTATGAAAAAAGACAGAACCGCATTAATCCAAAAAGTCTTTCAGTTTCTTGCTCCTGCTGGGATGGCGCAGCTTCCGCAGGGCCTTGGCTTCGATTTGGCGGATGCGTTCCCGTGTCACGTTAAATTCTTTCCCCACCTCTTCCAGAGTGCGGCTCCTGCCATCCTCCAGGCCAAAACGCAGTCTTAACACCTTTTCCTCACGCGGTGTCAGCGTTTGCAGCACGTCGCCGAGCTGTTCCTTTAACAGCGTATGGGAAGCGGCCTCTGCAGGAGCGGGGGCGTCATCGTCGGGTATAAAGTCGCCCAGATGGCTGTCCTCTTCCTCGCCGATAGGCGTTTCCAGACTCACCGGCTCCTGGGCAACCCGCATGATTTCCCGCACTTTGTCCACCGGCATATCCAATTCCTTGGCGATCTCGTCCGCCGTAGGCTCGTGTCCATTTTTATGAAGCAGTTGGTTAGAAACCTTCTTGACCTTATTGATGGTTTCCACCATATGAACCGGGATACGAATAGTCCTGGCCTGGTCCGCAATAGCGCGGGTAATCGCCTGGCGGATCCACCAGGTCGCATAGGTGGAAAACTTAAAGCCCTTGGTATGATCAAATTTTTCCACCGCTTTGATCAGCCCCAGATTCCCCTCCTGGATCAGATCCAAAAACTGCATGCCCCGTCCCACATAGCGCTTGGCAATGCTGACCACCAGCCGCAGGTTTGCCTCGGACAGGCGCTTTTTCGCATAATTGTCCCCCTGTGCCATCCGCTGCGCCAGTTCGACCTCCTCTTCCGAACTCAGAAGCGGTACCCGGCCGATTTCCTTCAGGTATACCTTCACCGGATCGTCGATGTTTACTCCTTCAGAAGGTGGAGCTTCTTCCTCTTCCTCCGAAGCGGCGGTTACCGGGATAGAATTCAAATCCAAATCAATATCCTGCTCCAGGTCCTCAATGATCTCAATATTCAGCCCTTCCAATGTGTCGTAAAGCTTATCCACCTTCTCCACGTCGAAATCCAGCTCTTCCAGCGCATCCGTGATCTCTTTCGTTGTCAGCTTTCCCTTGGATTTGCCCAATTCGATCAGATCTTTGATGACCGATTTTTTGTCCTGTGCTGCCATATGATTGCTCTCCCATTTCTCCTCGCGAAAAAATTTCTCGCCTGTCCGCCCCGCGAAGCTGGCGGACAGCATATCCCAAACCGGAAACCTCTGCCTGTCAAAGGCCCGGGTATATCCTGTTGTGAATCCGGCGCAAAAGGACCCGCTGCCTTTTCGCCTGCTGTGTCCCGCAGTACAAGAGGGTTACTTCTTCTTTGCCGCCAAATCTGCCACATACTGTTCCAGCTGCCGGCGGTCCAGCTGCCGAAGTTCCTCCGGCGTTTTTTTCTTCTTTCCGGCAAGAATTACTTCGATGTAATCCTGTGCTTCTTTCGGCGCGGCCCGTGACGACACCGGGTCCGCCATGATCCCGGCGACTTTGCCCATTTGTTCCTCGCTCAACTGTTCTGACAGCGCAATCAGCTCTACCGACCGGTTTTCCATCAGCCGCTCACAGACGACGCGGAAGATCTCCCGGTTGAAGTCGGTCATAAAGTCCTCCGGCTGGATCTTTTCCAAAATCAGGTGGCAATAGTCCGGGTTTTTTAGTAAAACGCCGATCAGGCGTTCCTCTGCCAATGCCTCTTTTAAATGGGCAGCCCGCTGCGGGTCGCGCCGCTCCCGAGGGTCTGAGGCAAATACCGTCAAATCCCGCGCCTGTTTTTTCTCGGCATTTTTCGCCTGCTGTCGGATGATATAATGAATCTGTACCATCAAAGGCTCCTTGGAAACACCGAGCTCCATGGCAATCTTGGCCACATAAACGTCCCGTTCAATCGGGTTTCGAATGCCCGCCATGAACTGGGCAAATTCCTTTAAAAAGCCAACCTTTCCGTCAGGCGAATCCAGATCGTATTTTTGCCGCATCTTACCGACTTCGAACTCTATGGCGCTTCCCGCCCCCTCCAGCAGCAGCCGGAATCGGGCAGCGCCGAATTTTTTGATAAACTCGTCCGGATCCTTGGCGTCTTTCACCTTCAAAACCCGTACTTTCAGCCCGATTTCACCGAATATATGAATCGCGCGGTTCGTCGCCTTCTGTCCCGCGCCGTCGGCGTCATAGGCGACGATCACTTCCTCCGCGTATTGGGAAATCATCCGTGCCTGCTCGGCGGTCAAAGAGGTGCCCAAGGTGGCCACCGCATTCACAAAACCCGCCTGATGAAGTGCCACTACATCCATGTAGCCCTCCGCCAGAATCAGCGCCGTATCTTTTGCGGCTTTTGCAAAGTTGAGCGCAAACAGGTTGCGGCTTTTTTTAAACACCGGCGTATCCGGCGAGTTGAGGTATTTGGGACCTTTCCCATCCAAGATCCGGCCGCCGAAAGCAACGACGTTTCCCCTGATATCGATGATAGGAAAGATGACCCGGCCCCGGAACTGGTCATAGTAGCTGCCGCGGGCGCTTTTCACCGCGATGGATGCAGCCAAAAGCTCATCCATCCGAAACCCCTTGCCCAGCAAATGCTGAATAGCCGCATCCCAGCTTTCGGGCGCAAAACCCAGCCCGAAATGCCGGATGGTCTTGTCGGAAAGTCCCCGCTCCCGCAGGTAATCCAATCCTTTTTTCCCTAACGGGGAAATCAAGCACTGGTGGTAAAAGCGGGCAGTTTCCCGGTTAATCTCCAGGATCCTGGTTTTCAGTTTTGCATAGCTGTCGTCATAGCCGTCCTCCGGCATGGCAAGGCCCGCCCGCTGCGCCAGGAACTTGACCGCTTCGATATAGTCCAGATTTTCCATTCGCCGCACGAAGGTGACGACATCCCCCCCCGCCCCACAGCCAAAGCAGTAAAAGGACTGGCTATCCGGGTAAACGGTAAAAGAAGGGGTCTTTTCCGAATGGAATGGGCATAAGCCCACTAAATTCCGCCCCCGCCGCTTAACATTGACGTAAGAACCGACCACATCCTCAATGTCATTGCGCATTTTTAATTCTGAAATAAATTGTTCGCTTAACATCTGCCCATTCCTCCTTTCTTCCTGTGCGGACGACCGCATTCTGTTATTCGCTGATTCCCTGCCAGCTTTTGGGGACAAACAGCTCTGTGTAAAGATGAATGGCAAACCTGTCGCTCATTCCGGAGATATAATCGCACACCGCCGTATGGATTCCTTCCTTCTCCCAAACAGCGCGGTATTCTGTTGGGAGTTTTTCCCCATGGCTGATAAAATATGCATACAGGCTTTTTACCACGTTTTCCGCCTTGGACTCCTCACTTTTCGCCACTGGATTGGTGTAGACCGCATCAAACAAAAACTGCTGCAGCAGCAAAAAAGCTCTCCGGGTCTGTGTGTCCATGGCAATGGTCTCGCTGCTGTTTTCGATTACGGAACCGACCAGCGCTGCGATGCGCTGGTTCTTTTTGCGTCCCAGCGTCCACTTCACCTCCCAGGGGAGATCCTCTTCATTGAGCACGCCGGCACGAACTGCATCGTCCACATCGTGATTCATATAGGCGATCTTGTCCGAAACACGGACAATTCTGCCCTCCAGCGTTTCCGCCTCCTTCCCGGAAGTATGGCAGCGGATCCCGTCCCGCACTTCCCAGCAGAGGTTAAGGCCCCGGCCGCTGTTCTCCAGCTTCTCCACTACCCGAACGCTTTGCAGAAAATGCTTATAACCTCCCGGGCATACTTCGTTTAACGCCCGCTCTCCGGCATGACCGAAAGGAGTATGTCCCAAATCATGCCCCAGCGCGATGGCCTCGGTCAAATCCTCGTTGAGCCGCATTGCTCGGGCAATGGTGCGCGCAATCTGCGCCACCTCCAGCGTATGGGTCAAGCGGGTGCGGTAATGGTCGCCCTCCGGGCTTAAAAACACCTGTGTTTTATGCATCAGCCGCCGGAAGGACTTGCAGTGGATGATACGGTCCCGGTCTCTCTGAAACGGAGTACGGATCGGATCTTCCTCTTCCGGCCGCTCCCTGCCTTTGGTTCGCCGGGACAATACCGCCTTGGAAGAAAGACTCTGCTCTTCCCGCTGTTGGGTTTGTTCCCGAACTGTCATAAGGTCCCTCCTTCCAAGACAAGCTTCTAATGATATAGTACGAGATGAACGGAAAAAAACCTGCTTTTTCGCAAAATTTTCGGCGAAAAAAATGAAAAACGCCCAAACCGCAGCTGCATTTTCGACGTTTTATCTCATCGCCCGCCGGTATGTCTTTTTGTCCATTAACGAGAAAACCTCTTGATCCTCTATATCATGACTCCCGCCTATCCAGTCAGCCGCTTTTTCCGATTTTAACCTGCCGGCGGAGCACAGGGATTTCCCCGCCATTTCAAAGATGTCAAAACACAGAAAATCATTCCAGATCCGCGCAAATTTCCTCGACTGGCCGCGGCACAACAGAGGCTGCTGTCAGTTCGGTAATCTCTTTTTGAAAGGCGGGCACCTTATCCGAAGTGATCATCAGCTTCAGCCGCACCTCGGCGCCAAAATCTGATTCCAGCGTCTGGGCGTTATACCGGGGAAGCAAATAGCTGATCTTCCCATACCAGTCGTAACCAAAACACAGCTCCAGCACCGTACAAGGATTCATATGACGGCGCACCGCCGCGTCCACCGCCAGCTTGGCCCCATGGGAATAGGCCCGCACCAAGCCGCCTGCACCCAGCAGAATCCCGCCGAAATAGCGGGTGACGACTACTGCTACATCGGTGAGCCCTTCCCGCTCCAGCACTTCCAATACCGGCACGCCGCCGGTCCCCTGCGGCTCTCCGTCGTCGCTCATGCGTTTGACGCCGTTTTCCCGCAGAATATAAGCGAACACATTGTGGGATGCATCCCGGTGCTCTGCGCGGATGCGGGATAAAAAGTCCAGCGCTTCCGCTTCATCCCTCACCGGTGCAATATGCCCGATGAAACGGGATTTGCGCTCAACAAATTCATCACTGGCATAGCCTGCCACCGTCTCATAAGATTGGAACAAACCGCTCACCTCTCTTTGTTTTTGGGTAAAGGAAAAGCGGTACATTCCTGCACCGCTTTGGCTTCTATTTCGCAAAAACGCGACTTACTCCGCTTTAACGCCTCTGTTGAAACGTCTGTTGAATCTGTCAACACGGCCACCGGTATCTACCAGCTTCTGTCTGCCGGTAAAGAACGGATGGCATTTGGAGCAAATTTCAACCCGGATGTCCTTTTTGGTGGAACGGGTCTCAAACTCTGCACCACAGGCGCAACGAATGGTCGTTTTTTCGTAGTTGGGATGGATTCCCTGTTTCATTGGGTAAGTCACCTCTTTCCGCTATACATGATTAACAGAGTTATCATATCACAGCATCAGGAGAAAAGCAAGCTTTTCAGTAAAAAAAGCTAAAATCCCATCCGTTGGGTCATTCGCGCTCTCAGCTGGGATTCCAACGCCTCAGCCTCGGTTCGGCTGCGCCCTTTCACCATAAAGTAGACCTTGATTTTCGGCTCTGTACCGGAGGGGCGCACCACGATCACATTGTCGCCCTCCAAACCATATTCCACCACATTGGAGCGGGGCAGATGGATCGGCTGCCGGCCTGCGGCGGATCTTTTTACCGATGCCTGATAGTCGGACATCCACAGCACTTTTTTACCGCAAATTTCATCGGGCGCATTTTTACGCAGATCCTCCATGATCTCGCGCATACGCTCCATACCG
Source organism: uncultured Oscillospiraceae bacterium (assembly GCA_904397845.1). Classification (GTDB taxonomy): domain Bacteria; phylum Bacillota; class Clostridia; order Oscillospirales; family Ruminococcaceae; genus UBA3818. Next base: position 37,758 of record CAJFOX010000024.1, on the reverse strand, counting down.
GACGCGCCTTCACAGGTAAAACTGGCCTGCGTATTCAAATGCATGCCGTATTTTTCATACAGTCCAGACAGGACGTCTACCAGAGTTTTGCCCTGTTTTTTATAGTAAGCCGCCATCTCGCAGATGAGCATGGAAGCATCCACGGCATCCTTATCCCGGACATAGCCGCCAGACAGATAGCCGTAGCTCTCTTCAAACCCGAATATGTACCGGTCCTGCTCGCCTTTCTCCTCCAGCAGCAGGATCTGTTCGCCGATATACTTAAACCCGGTGAGGATATTCACCACCTCAAAGCCATAGGTTTCAGCCAGCCGGTCAATCATAGAGGTAGTCACAATCGTTTTGACCACGATGGGATTTTTCGGCATGGTTCCCAGCTCGATGCGGGAACTGGCGATGTAATCTGTCAGCAGCACCCCGACTTCGTTGCCGGTCAAAAGCAGGTAGCTGCCGTCATGCGGCACTGCAATGCCAACGCGGTCGCAGTCCGGGTCGGTAGCCAACAGCAGATCCGGCTTTTCGGTTTCGCACAAATCCAGGCCCTTCTGCAACGCTTCCCGAATTTCCGGATTGGGATAGGGGCAGGTAGGGAAATTTCCGTCCGGCATCTCCTGCTCTTTCACCGGGACCACATCCTGGATACCGATGCGATCGAGGATTGCCCTCACACACATATTCCCCGCGCCGTTTAAAGGGGTATAAACCACTTTCATGCCGCTGCCCACACAGATGCCTTTGCGGATCGACTGGCTTTCCACCGCATCCAGATACCGGTCGATAACTTCCTGCTCGATATACCGGATTTTGCCCTGGGCTAAGGCCTGACCAAAATCCGCGACTTTCACGCCGTCAAAAATATCAAGCCGGCCAATTTTTTCCAGCACGGCTCCGGCTGCCTCGTCGGTCATTTGGCAGCCGTCAGGGCCATAGGCCTTGTATCCATTATATTTTGCGGGATTGTGGCTGGCGGTAATCATGACGCCCGCCTGGCATTTCAGATCTCGGACCGCGAAGGACAATGCCGGCGTTGGCATCAGCTGGTCATATAGGTAAGCGGTAATGCCATTCGCCGCCATGACCCGGGCGGTCTCTTCGGCAAACAGTCGGGAATTGATGCGGGAATCATAGGAGATGGCAATACTACTGTGTGGATATTTTTCGTTGAGATAATCCGCCATGCCCTGGGTCGCCTTGCGGACGGTATAAATATTCATCCGGTTGGTCCCTGCTCCCAGCACGCCGCGCAGTCCTGCGGTGCCAAAGGCCAGCTCCTGATAGAAACGGTCGAAAATTTCTTCGTCTTTGTCCTTTATGCTTAACAATTCTTCCTTCAGCGCAGGGTCTTCCAGCGGAAAATCCAGCCAGCGCTGATACTGCATTTTTTCTGTCATACTGATCGCCTCCGACTTTTCATGAAGCATCGCTGCCCGTTTTTATCAGTATAGCGCATCTATGAATTTTTCTCAACAGTTTTTTAGAAGGACTGCCCAAATCCAGCGGATAAAATCGTCTACTTTTACCCTTTTTTACCCAAAATCAACAGATTTCCCAGTCAAAAGTAGAAAAAAGAACTGATCTCTAGCCAGTTTCCACAAAATGCGGTATACTGTTCATATCACTTGATTGGCAGGTGTTTTTATGTTTTATTCGGTCAACAGCATGGGGCTCTTGGGGCTTTCGGCTTATCCTGTCCTGGCAGAGGTGGATTTATCCCAATCCATGCCCGCTTTTGAGATCGTAGGGTTGCCGGGGGCTGCGGTCAAGGAATCCCGCGACCGGGTCCGCTCCGCTATCCGCAACTGCGGCCTGACCTTTCCGATTGGTAAGATCATTGTCAATCTCTCCCCCGCAGACGTCAAAAAAGACGGCGCGCTATACGACCTGCCGATCTTTCTCGGGATACTCAAGGCTGCCGGAACGCTGGACGCAGACCTTGCGGACAGCGCATTTTTCGGCGAATTGTCTTTATCCGGTGAGGTGCGGCGGATCAACGGTGCGCTGCCGCTGGTGCTGGGGGCTAAACAGCAGGGACTGCGCCGGATTTTTCTCCCGCAGGCCAACGCCGCCGAAGGCGCGCTGGTCCAGGGGATCGAGGTATATGGCATCTCCCACGTCAGCCAGCTGCTGAATTGGTATCAAAAAGGGGCTGCACTGTCGCCGGCTGCCCGGAAAGAACCCTTGCCCAACGAAAGCCTTCCCCACCTGGATTTTGCTGATGTCAAGGGGCAGGCCGGCGCCAAACGGGCGCTGGAAATAGCGGCGGCTGGCGGGCATAATCTGTTGATGATTGGCTCTCCCGGCGCGGGCAAATCCATGCTCGCCAAACGGCTCCCATCCATCCTCCCGGAAATGACCTTCGAGGAATCCATCGAGACTACCAAGATCCATTCCGTGGCAGGGCTTTTACCAGAAGGGGCCGCGCTGATTACCCAGCGGCCTTTTCGGGCACCGCACCACACGATTTCCCCGGTAGGACTGTCCGGCGGCGGAAGCATTCCCCGCCCCGGCGAAATTTCCCTGGCCCACAACGGCGTGTTGTTTTTAGACGAGCTGCCCGAATTCTCACGGGACGCCATGGAAGTACTGCGCCAGCCCATCGAAGACGGGCAGGTGACCATCTCCCGGGTAGCCGGGACGCTGACCTATCCCTGCTCCATCATGGTGGTTGCCGCCATGAACCCCTGCCCCTGCGGTTATTTTGGCCATCCGGTGCGGGAATGCAGCTGTTCTTCCCATGCGGTCAGCCGTTATTTATCCCGGGTGTCCGGTCCGCTTTTGGATCGGCTGGATCTTCATGTAGAGGTAGCGCCAGTGGAATATCAGAACCTGGTCTCTACCCAGCCGGAAGAAAGCTCCAAATCCATCCGGCAGCGGGTCAATCAGGCGCGGAAGCTGCAGCGGGAGCGGTATCGTTCTATCGGTATCTCCTGCAACGCCAAGCTGCCGGCGCCGGCGGTAAACGGCTTTTGCCCGATGGACGAAGGGGCCGCCGCCCTGCTTTCCCGGGCGTTTGAGACCATGGGACTGTCTGCCCGGGCATACGACCGCATTTTAAAAGTATCCCGCACGATTGCCGACCTGGACGGCGCCGAAGTAATCTGCCGCCGCCATATTGCCGAAGCGGTACAGTATCGCAGCTTGGACCGCAAGTACTGGTCCAGATAAGGAGTTTTTATGGAATATTTCACTCAAGGAAAATCGTTCATCTTTACCACCGAAATTCGGGACAATCCAGCCCTGCGCAACAGCTTTTTCTCACTGGCTCAGCAGACATTTGATCTGGATTTCGAGCCATGGTATCAAGGCGGCGGCTGGCAAGACCGCTATCTGCCCCATGCACTGGTTTATGACGGTCAAGTCGCAGCCAACGTATCGGTCAACCGGATTTCCTTTCGGCTCGGCGGCCGGCGCCGCACCTATCTTCAGCTGGGCACTGTCATGACCCATCCGAAATACCGCGGCATGGGGCTTTCCCGTTTTCTGATGGAAACGGTGTTGCAAACCTGGTCTGATCGCTGTAATGGAATGTATCTGTTTGCCAACGAAACTGTGTTGGACTTTTATCCCAAATTTGGGTTTGTCCGGGCTGAAGAGGCCCAGCCTTTTCTCCCGGCGACCCCGCAAACCCCCATTCCGCTGCGCCGCCTGGATCCCGGCAATCAGGCGGATAGAGCTCTTTTGTTGAACGCGTACCACTGTTCCAACCCTTTTTCGTCGTTTTTCATGGAAGAAAACGACGGGTTGCTGCTGTTCTATGCGCTGGGACCCTTTCGGGATCTGCTTTACGCACCGCTTGAAAAGAATGCTGTTGCCATTCTGGAAGAGGACGGGGACACCCTGTTCTGCCACGAACTGCTCGGACAATGGGCGGGAGATCTGGAGAAAACATTAAATCAGCTGGCCCGTCCGCATACTCGACGAATCGGACTGGGCTTTACGCCGAAGGATAAACTGCCCGGCATGACCTGGCAGCCGGGCGAGGAGCATCTTTTCGTCTTGTCCGGAAAGGAAAATCCCTTTGCAGGGCAAAAACTGTTTTTTCCTACGATTTCGCATGCATAAAAAAGATTTGGCAAGTCCCAAAAGGCGGGTTTTCCCGCAAAAATCCTCTTTTCCTGCAATTGACATCCGGCCATTTTCTCTGGTCAAGCCTCAGAAAAATACCGCGTTTGTGTCCGGCCGGCGCTCCGCTTGCAGGCTCGCCGTAGCGGCCATATCCCATAGTTTTTTGCCTTCTCCTATTTATGATATTTTCCACCATTTAAAATCTGATATCCACGGTAGATCTGCTCCAGCAGCATAACCCTCGCCAATTGGTGAGGAAAGGTCATTCGGGACATGGACAGACTCTGGTCGGCCCGCTCCTTTACCTCTTGGGACAGCCCGAAAGAACCGCCGATTACAAACGATATGTCGGATTTTCCGCCGATGGCCACCTGTTCCAGCAGCCCGGCTAATTCTTCGGAGCTTTGTGGTTTCCCCTCAATACACAAAGCGATTACAAAACTGCCCGCTGGAATCCTGGACAGAATCCGCCGCCCCTCCTCCTTCATTCCGGCGGCGATCTGTGCCAAAGACGGCTTCTGCGGCAACCTTTCCTCTTCGATTTCCACGACCAAAAGCTTACAGAAGGCTCCCAAACGCTTTTGGTATTCCGCCGCCGCATCCTTCCAGTACCCTTCCTTCAGATTTCCCACGCACACAACCGTCACCGTCTGCATTTTATTCCTCCCTAAGACCCGCAGCCTTTTTTACGAACAGTTATAAGCGGATCATACTGCCCGGTTCATATCGGGGGGCCACTTCTATCTGATAGTCCTTTTCCCTCTCCATGCCGGCCTGGGTCAGCGCTGAAACCGCCGTTTCCAGCGCCAGGCCCGGCAGATTGTTTTCACGGCTCAAATGCCCCAGCACAATCTGCCGGGCACCGGAATGCACCAGTTCCGGCAGGAAAGCAGCGCAATCTAAGTTGGACAAGTGCCCGGAATCCCCGTCGATCCGGCGCTTAAGCGGATAGGGATAACATCCGGCCATCAGCATATTCCTGTCATAATTGGATTCCAAAAGCACTAAATCGCACCCGGATACGGCCTCCCGCACCATGGGTGTCACAACTCCCAAATCTGTAGAAACCGCCATTTTTTTACCGTTCCCGCTAACCGCTACATATCCCACGCTATGGGCGCTGTCATGGGAAGTTTCAAATGCCCCTATGTACAAATCACCGACGCCGATGCCCTGCACCGGCATCGGGATGGCTTTGGCGTCAGCGGGCAGATAATCACGTCCGGCCAGAAAATCCAACACCTCATCAGTGGCATATACCGGAACCGGAAGCTTTTTCAAAAGCACCTTCAACCCCTTGATATGGTCAATATGCTCGTGGGTAATAAACACCGCACCGATGCTTTCCCGGTCAATCCCCTTCGTTTCCATCGCGGTCAAAATTCCCCGGCAACTGATTCCCACGTCAATCAGCACGCCGCTAACCCCACTGCCAATATAGGTGCTGTTTCCACTGCTGCCGCTGGCAAGCGTACAAAAACATGCCATATGCCAATCCTTTCTGACGGAATCCATCCAGATCCCACAGGTTCCCGGGCCGATGAAGAAAAACGGCCCGGTTTTTCGTTTTCTAATAGAAATCGGCTTGGGCCAGACGCCAAAGCCGAAACTGTTCCAATCTATCCGATAGCCCGCTGTACATCCGTATCCGGCACTACAATTTTTTCCATTTTGGCGCCCAGTCCACGGAACTTTTCTGCAACGCATTCATAGCCCCGCTCAATGTGCTGGATTTCCTCCACCTCTGTCCGCCCGCAGGCAATCAGGCCGGCAATAATCAGCGCTGCACCAGCCCGCAGATCGGTGGCTTTCACCGGCGCGCCAGTAAGGCCCTCTACGCCTTCTACCACCGCAACCTTGCCGTCAACTTGGATTTTCGCCCCCATCCGCCGCAGCTCATCCACATACTTGTACCGATTGTCCCACACGCCTTCGGTGATGATGCTTGTCCCTTCCGCAATGGATAGCATCACTGCCATCTGCGGCTGCAGATCCGTCGGAAATCCAGGATGGGGCAGGGTTTTCAGGTTGATCTTTTTCAAAGGCCCGCTGCGGGTCACACGAACCGCATCGTCAAATTCCTCCACCGTCGCGCCCGCCGCCACCAGCTTCGCCGTAATGGACTCCAAATGCTTGGGTATGACATTTTTCACCAGGACATCGCCGTTGGTAGCCGCCGCCGCGACCATAAAGGTTCCCGCTTCAATCTGATCCGGAATAATCGAATAGGTCGCGCCGTGCATATGCTCGACCCCGCGGATTTTGATAACGTCGGTACCGGCGCCGCGCACATCCGCACCCATGGAATTCAAAAAGTTTGCCAAATCAACCACATGCGGCTCCTTGGCCACATTTTCCAAAATCGTCAGGCCCTGCGCACGGACTGCCGCCAGCATGACATTAATGGTCGCGCCAACTGTAACGCCGTCAAAATAAATATGGCCGCCTGTCAGATTCTGGGCTTCGGCACAGATCATGCCGTGGTCAATGGAAACATCTGCCCCTAACGCCTCAAACCCTTTAATATGCTGATCAATGGGGCGCACCCCACCAAAATTGCACCCACCGGGCATTGTCACCGCGCCCTTGGAATACCGGCCCAACAATGCGCCCAGAAAATAGTAGGAGGCGCGCATGTTCCGGGCGATATCAAACGGCACCGAAGGAGCAATAATATGAGTAGCGTCGATTTCCACTGTCGTTTTATTTCGTATTTTAATTTTTGCACCCAATTCCTGCAAAATCTGCAAGGAGATGTTTACATCGTTAATATTTGGGATATTCTCTAAAACACAAGGCTCTTCTGCCAACAAAACCGCAGGAATAATTGCCACAGCCGCATTTTTCGCACCGCTGATGACAACTTCACCTTCCAACCGGCTGGGACCTTCAATGAAAAATTTCTCCATTTCAGTCTCTCCTTTATTATCTTTCTCTCTCTGTTCCCCCATGAAAAACGCAGGAAATCCTGCGGACACACTTCTAATAGTAGTATTATAGCACAGGCACCCGCAAATGAAAAGCCCAATTTTACAAGAAAACATCTTCCCGTCAAGAGTTTTCTTTTTTGCGTTTTTTCGCTATTTTCTGGCTTTCTTTTTGACCAGATAAAGGACCTTCCAGCTCCGTCATTTTATTTCAACCGACAGAGACCTTTTTGCAACGCAGCAATTCCTTGCTTTAAAATCCTTCCCGCCAATCATTTGGATATACGTTTCGAAGTTGTTTTTCGATCTCCTTTATTTTTCCATTTTTATTTCTAAAAATTTGAAGTGCTCGCCTCTTTCAAATGAAAATTTCAGATAAAAAGGCGCCCTTTGGAAAGGGCGCCTTTGACGGATCTCTTCTATCGGCCCGGATAATAGGTGCCAATATATTTTGCCGGGTCCATAAACCTTCCGTTGATAATAATTTCAAAATGGCAGTGGTTCCCATAAGCATTGCCAGTCTGACCCACATATCCAATGATCTGACCTTGCTGGACATAATCTCCGTAAGACACCGCCAGCTGGCTCATATGGGCATATAGGGTATAAATCCCATTGCCGTGGCTGATCTTGACATGAATGCCATAAGCGTAGTACTGACGCACCGCCTTCACTACCGTGCCGGACGCGGCTGCCCGAATGACAGTACCCCGATTGGCCCCTATATCCATACCGGTATGCCCCCAATAGCCGTTGATCCCACAGGTAACATGTCCCCCGTCCACCGGCCAGATAAAGCTGCTGGAACTGCCGGCAGCGGAGCCGCTGGAGGAACTGCTGAGCACCTGGATTGGTTCCGCGGTGCCAACGGTTACGACTTGATCCACAGGCTCCTTCAAGACCACTGAATCCACTTCTGTACGGTCTTCTTCCAAACCGTTGACATAAACGACATCGGCAGTCACCAACCGCTTGCCCAATACACCGGAGCTGCGGACCGCCTGATAGCCTTTGGCATAGTTCGCATCTACCACTTCTTCTGTTCCAAATGGAATATCCTCCTCGTAAACCTCGGTCACCGTGCGTTTTACGGTCAGAAAATTAACCTGATTGGAAATCAGGACTTCCTGGCCGACCAACAGGCTTTCCTCAATGCCGGGGTTAAGTGCCTTGAGCTGGGAATAGGGAATATCCATCTTTTGGGAAATCAGAGTGGGCGCATCGCCCTCTACAACTGTATAGGTTACTTCTCCTTCTACTTCGGAGGTCAAAACCGCTTCCATTTCCTCCGGCTCCACCAGACTGCTCAACAGATACAGGCCTTTGGAAAGCTCAACGTCCTGAACAAAATCAACCCGCTCATTTTCACTTCCGGTACGGTACTGATCCAGCATACTGTCAAGCAATGCACGAATCGGCGCTGCGTCTTCCACCGCGCCGTAAAACACCCCGTCCACATACAGGCCGCTGGCCTCCGTAATTTCATTGCCGGAAGCGGCAATAAGCTCATCGGCGATTTCATTAACGGTGGAAAGCTCCTCCTCATCAATCACCTTCAGCGTGTACTTGGGAACCGTATCCAGCGGCGGCTGGTACTCCTCATAAACAATACGGCTCTGCATGATTTTTTCCGATTCGTCAAAATCCGATTCTTTTTCAATATAGCCGATCATCTTATCGTTATATTCCACCTCCAGCGCAAACTGAAGATTGGTATTTTCATGAATCAGACCAACCAATATAATGAAGCTGACTACCGGCGCAACATAGTTAAAAACGGTGCCAAGGATCTTGCAAACAAGCCGCAGGCTTTCACGCCATATCCGGCTTTTTTCTTTGCGAACCGCTTTTGGCCCCAGTTCTTCCGCCAGCGCAAGGCGTTCTTCCTGGCTTTGCCGAAGGCGCTGCACCTGACGGTACGGACGCATGGCGTCATTCACGGCAAAACGAAATTTACGACCGACAAGGGTCAGGCGTTTTTTCATTTTCAGCTGAAGCCCCAATCGGGTGCGCACAGCAAAACGAAACAAACGCTTCTTATAACGTCTGAAATAACGAATCAGCTGGACGCCGGTATAATAACAAAACCGATAGCTTTTTAAGGCGGCATTTTGCGCCATATCCTGCAACGATTGATTTTTCGGCATACGCCGTTTGGCCGCAGGCATCTTTTTACCGGCATTCTGGCTGCTTTCCATGCATTCCTCTCCTTTCTTTCGCGTCACAGATGTTCCGCTTGATTTCTTCTCCATTATACACCCTCTGGCTTTTTAATCAACCGAATTCACAAAAATGTAAAAAAGTTGTAGTTAAACTCTATAAATATTTTTAAAAAGCTCAAGTATTTATTGTGCAAATTATGATTCAATGTGTTTTGTTTGTGATGAATCCATCCTTTTGGAAAACGCAGTTTCTTCCTTCAACGCATGCAAAATGGTTCTTTCTCTCCGAAAAACTGGGGCCACATTTAAGAAAAATATTTTGATATTCTTTAAAAAACGGCCTTACCGTCTGGGAGCATCCGGACAATAGAAAAACGCAGATCAAAAAAGACACTCCAACAGAAGTGTCTTTTTTCACAAAGGAACCGCGCGCTGGCGGCTTGTGCGGCAAACATCTGAAAATCAACAGCATCGTTTTTTTTCTGGCCGGAATGGCCGCCAAAGGCTTTTTCCGGATTTTTAACGATTATCGCTCTTGGCCAGCCGCCTCTCAAACCGGTTCAGGATCCGGGTCATGCCGAATACCAATACAAAATAGATCACCGCGATGGACAAAAGCGGCGTATATAAATCGTATGTGGCACCGCCGACCCGTTCAGCCGCTTTGGTCAGATCGTTGACCGCCATCGTGCCGGCAATGGAGGTTTCCTTGACCAGCGTGATAAACTCATTGCCCAAAGCCGGCAGAATATTACGCACCGCCTGCGGGAGGATGATAAGCTGCATGACGGTTCCGTCCCCCAGTCCCAGCGAATTGCCCGCTTCAAACTGGCCTTTGTCCACCGAGTTGATGCCTGCTCGGATGATCTCCGCCACATAGGCGCCGGAGTTGACGCCAAAGGTGATGACCGCTACCAGAATCTTGTTCTGCACCGACGCTAATACCACCGTGTTCAAAACCAGCAGCTGCACATAGACCGGCGTTCCGCGAATCACCAGCACATAGGCATCCGACAGCCATTCCAGCGGGCGGAGAAACCGGTATTTTTTCGCCATGTGCTTCACCACCGCCACGATTACGCCGATGGCCGTCCCCAACAATACGGCGAAAAATGAAATTTCCAGCGTTGTACCAATGCCCTTGAGGAACGCTATGTAACGGTCCTTTTCAATAAAAGTACGATACAGGTTATGGCCCAATTCTGTCAGCCAATGCAAGCCTTCACTCCCCTTCGCTTCATAAAGCAATGCAAGGGAGGGATTTTCCCCATCCCTGCAAAGCAGTGGATTTTCCTTCGCTACAGGGAAGCTTCCGTATGGGTTTTGGTGAATTCTTCAATTTTTCCTTCCTCAATCAGCTGCTGCAATACGACATTCAGTGCCTCCGCCATTTCCGTGTTGCCCTTCTTTACCGCCATGGCGTATACATCCGTGAACAGCACCAGATCTAGAATCTCCAGCTCTTCTTTATTTTGGGCGAGAATGGCTTCTGCCGGCATATTGTCCAGAATCATGCAGTCAATCTGCCCGTTTTTCAGATCTTCCGCCGCAACCAGATTCTTTTTGTACGCACTTACGCTTTCAAAGCCCATCTCCTGGCAATACAGGTCGGCAGTTGTTGACTGCTGGACTCCAATTTTTACATTGGCCAGATCCTCTTCGCTCTGGATATCGGTAAATCCTTTTCTCACCAGGATCACCTGGTCCGATTCTGCATACTCGATGGTGAAGTCCATGGTCTCCAACCGTTCTTCCGTGATAGAAACGCCCGCAGCTGCAAAGTCGGCCGTCCCGTTCTGCGGGGCCAGCAATGCGTTGGTGAAATCCATGTCCTGGATCACCAGCTCCAGGCCGTAATAATCGGCGATTGCCTGCGCAATGTCTGCGTCAATTCCCACAACCTTTTCTCCCTCTACATATTCATAAGGCGCGAACCCCGCGTCTGTTGCCATCGTCAGCTTTCCGGGAGTCACCGTGTTCAGGGTAGGCGTTTCCGATTGCAGCTGGGAAGACGCCGCCGAGCCGGAGGAATCTGCCGGTGCAGAAGAATTTGTGGTGCCGTTGCAGGCAACTAATGTCAGCAGCAGCATTGCCGCCAGAATCAGAGAAATTAATTTTTTCATTGCCGTTCTCTCCTGTCATTCATTTGGTATGGTTTTATTATATGCATATTTTCTCATAAAATCAAGCATTTTTTGAAATATTATTCATTTTTATCCAATATTTACGTTTATATATGCATTTTCCATTGCCTTTTTGAATGATTCATACAAAGGCGCGGACAGCTCAATCCGCTCTCCGCTGATCGGGTGGAGAAAATGGCAGCGAAAACAATGCAGTGCCTGGCGGCCGATCATCTTCGTATCACCGCCATACCAAGTATCGCCTGCCAGCGGGTATCCCAAATAGGACATATGCACCCGGATCTGATGGGTCCGGCCTGTTTCCAGCCAAAGCCGCGCAAGGCTGTACCCATTTCCCTCGGCGAGAATCTCGTAATGCGTCACTGCACGCTGACCATCTGGGGAGACCTCGCGCAGAATATGCGTGGGGCTGGTCCGGCGAATCGGCGCGTCGATGGTGCCGGAACGCTGCCTGGGGCATCCACAGAGAATCGCCAGATATTCTTTTTCTATCCCGCCTGCCAGCCGGGACGCCGTGTAGGGATCCTTCGCCACCACGACAATACCGGTTGTATCCTTATCCAGCCGGCTGACAGGCCGGAAGGGAAGCGTCAGCCCCCGAGCGGCGCACAATGCGGCAAATACGTTGCCCAGCGTATCGTTTTGATGCTTTTTCACCGGATGGCAGGGCATGTCCCAGGGCTTGTTGAACACAACCAGCGATTCGTCCTCATACAACACCGGAACTCGTACTGCCAGTGGGACAACCGTTGTTTCCCTCTCCGGCCAGCGCAGGGTGATCTGATCTCCAGCCCATACCAAATCAATCGTGCGGAGCAGATTTTCACCGCGGAGCAGGCCCCAGGGCGGATCCAGCTTTTTTAAGGTTTTGATCAGCCGGGAGGAAACCCCTTTTCCCCGGCGCAGAAAATCGTTGGCTGTGCATCCGTCAAATGGAGCCGGAACCTCAAAGACAAGCTCGCCCAAGTCCATTCCCCCTTTTTCCATACAAAAAGGCGGCTGGAAGCAGCCGCCTTTGAAATCAGGCAAATTTTGTTTTCTCACCTTTTTGCGCAGTCGCGATTGCCGCATGTCAATCGCAGACCTTAACGCTCCAGCCTTCCGGACCGGGGATGCGCCCCCACTGGATGCCAGTCAGCTGGTCATACAGTTTTTGGGAAATCGGGCCGATTTTGCCGCCGCTCAGCTGCAGGACATGTTCGTTGATTTTCAGCTCGCCGATGGGGGAAATCACCGCCGCCGTACCGCTGCCAAACGCCTCTTTCAAACGGCCATCCTTTCCCGCCTGCAACAGCTCATCTACTGACAGGCGCCGCTCGCTAACTTGATATCCCCAGCTTTTCAATAGCTCGATACAGGATTTGCGAGTGATACCAGGCAGGATGCTGCCCGTGAGCATCGGCGTTACAATCTCGTCTCCAATGACGAAAAACACGTTCATCGCGCCAACCTCTTCAATATATTTGCGTTCCACACCGTCCAGCCACAGAACCTGGGAATAACCTTGTTCATGGGCAATCTCCTGTCCTTTTAACGAACAGGCGTAGTTACCGCCGGTCTTAGCCTCTCCCATGCCGCCGCGGACCGCGCGGACATACTTGGTTTCCACATAGATTTTAACCGGATTAAAGCCCTGGGGATAATAGGCTCCAGAAGGAGACAGTACAATTAAAAACAGGTAGGTTTGGGAAGAATCGGTGCCCAGCTTTGGCTCAGTGGCAATGATAAACGGGCGGATATACAAAGAGGTGCCCTCCGCATGGGGAACCCAATCTTTGTCCAGCTCCACCAATTTCTTCAGAGCTTCCAAACAAAGCGCTTCATCCAGCTGTGGAATGCACATCCGGTCATTGGAACGGTTGATGCGTTTGAAGTTTTCTTCCGGGCGAAACAGCAAAATCTGGCCTTCGTCTCCCCGGTAAGCCTTCAACCCTTCAAACACCTCCTGACCATAGTGGAGGCATTTGGCAAAAGGATCCAGTTCAATGGGGCCATAAGGTATGATTCTGGGATCATGCCATCCCTTTCCCTCGGTATAGTCCATAATAAACATGTGATCGGTAGTAACGGCGCCAAATCCCAGTTTTGCCTCATCCTGCGGCTTCTCTTTCGGTGCAGCCGTGCGCACAATCTTGATTTCACTCATCTTTGATTCACACCTTTTTTCATTGATTCTTTGGGCTGTCAAGCTTTTCAATATGTGTTTCATTTTAGCACTTTAACGCGCAGGATACAAGTGTTTTCCCTCCAAAAAGGATTGTGCGCCAGTAGCTGTTTTTGTTCATATCTGCCGGGATCTTCAAAAGAAAAAAAGGCGCGGTGTGGAAAAATACGGCCTAAGCCCGCCGAACCATTCACACCGCGCTGCATTTTTGAAACAAACAAACTTAGAAGGTCAAACCGTAAGCCAGCATGGTATCGGCGATTTTCAAAAAGCCCGCCGCGTTTGCACCGACAACCAGATTACCTGCCGCGCCGAATTCCTTTGAAGCATTGTACGAATTATGGAAAATACCGATCATAATATCCTGCAGCTTTTTGTCTACCTCCTCGAAGCTCCATCCATAGCGCATGGAATTCTGGCTCATCTCCAGCCCGCTGGTCGCCACGCCGCCTGCATTGGCCGCTTTTGCCGGGCCAAATAAAACGCCTTTGGCCAAAAACAGCTCTACCGCCTCAGGGGTGCTGGGCATATTTGCGCCTTCAGCAACGGCGATTACACCGTTTTTCACCAACTGTTCCGCCGCCTCGCCGTCCAGTTCGTTCTGGGTAGCGCAGGGCAGCGCAACGTGGCATGGAACCGACCAGATCCCCCGGCAGCCCTCAGTATATTCCGCACCGGAAACCTCCTGGGCATATTCGGAAATTCTTCCGCGGCGTACCTCCTTGATTTGCTTTATCACATCCAGCCGGATCCCTGCCGGATCGTAAACATAGCCGGAAGAATCGCTCATGGCAATCACCTTTCCGCCCAGCTGCTGGGTTTTTTCAGCCGCGTAAATCGCCACATTGCCAGAACCGGAAATCACTACGTTTTTGCCTTTGATCGAATCCTGCTTCATGTTTTTGAGCATCTCTTCGGTAAAATACAAAAGGCCATAACCGGTTGCCTCTTTCCGCACCAGAGAGCCGCCGTAGGTCAGCCCCTTTCCAGTCAATACGCCGGTATGTTCATTTTTGATCTTTTTATACTGTCCGTATAAAAAACCGATTTCCCGTGCGCCTACGCCGATATCTCCGGCAGGGACATCCGTATCCGGCCCGATATGGCGGCACAATTCTGTCATAAAGCTTTGACAAAACCGCATGATTTCACCGTCAGACTTGCCTTTGGGATCGAAATCAGAGCCTCCCTTGCCACCGCCCATGGGCAGGCCAGTCAGAGAGTTCTTAAAACACTGCTCAAAGCCTAAAAATTTAATGATCGAAGCGTTGACCGACGGATGCAGCCGAAGGCCTCCCTTATAGGGGCCAATCGCCGAATTATACTGTACCCGGTAACCACGGTTGACCTGGACTTTACCATTGTCATCCACCCAGGAAACACGGAACTGCAAAAAACGCTCCGGCTCGACGATCCGCTCTACAATCCCGGCTTCTTTGATATCCGGCCGTTTTTCCACCACTGGTTCCAGCGATTCCAGAACCTCCTGCACCGCCTGCAAAAACTCCGGTTCGCCCTGGTCTCTTTTGCAAACTTTTTCATAAACCTCTTTCATATAAGCGCTCTTCAAAGCCATGCATTTTCCTCCTTCAGTCTGATCATCTGTGGCGAACACAGCCACAATAATATTCATGTATCCATTATACTGAAAACAATTTCCATTGCAAGATTTTTTTGCAAGATTTTTACCATATCATGCAAAAATCCGGAAATCCTGTATACTCTCTCGCCAAATTTCCTATCATTTCCACGCCAGAAAAAGATAAATTTTTGCAGAAGTGGCTAGCCAAACCCCTAAAAATATGTTATTCTGATTAGGAAATAAAGGCTTTGACCTGATTACTTCGTTATTTGTTCAGAAACCTTTCAAAGGAGTGTTCCATATGTATTGTAGACATTGCGGCGCTGAAATGAATTCTGACGCACCGGTCTGTCCTTCCTGCGGCGTATCCGCCGGTTCCGGCAGCACCTATTGCGCCAACTGTGGTGCAGAATGTCAGCCCGGCGCAGTATTCTGTTCCCACTGCGGCTGCCAGTTTGCACCGGAACAGGCGCAGCAAACCTATTATCAGGATCCTTCGCAGCAGGCCTATCAAAATCAGGCGTACCCGGGGGCGGATCCCAGCTATCAGGCATCCGGCCAGGGTTATCGGCCGCCGGCCTATCCGCCTGTCGGCACTCCGCTAAAATCCAAAATGGCAGCAGGTCTGTTGGGCATTTTCCTCGGTGCTTTCGGCGTACATAACTTCTATCTGGGATACACGACCAAAGCGGTGATCCAGCTTTGTCTGACTTTGCTGTCCTGCGGTATTTTAAGCTTTGTCTCTGGCATCTGGGGCTTTATCGAGGGCGTCATGCTTCTGACTGGAAGCATCAATGTGGATGGCAACGGAATGCCGCTGCAGCAATAACGTTTCCGTTTTTCTGCGAGCAGGCAGAACAGCAGCGTGCGCAGCGCCGAAAGGCCGCGTATGAGGAAAGTCCGGGCTTCATAGGGCAGGGATAGCTGCTAACGGCAGCCGGAGGCGACTCTAGGGAAAGTGCAACAGAAAAAAACCGCCGTTTTTGAACGGTAAGGATGGAAAGGCGAGGTAAGAGCTCACCAGCGTGTGGGAGACCATGCGGCTGTGTAAACCCTATCCGAAGCAACACCGCAAAGAGGAGATACCGCTTGCCCGGCGGGCCTCGTCCAGGTGGCTTGAACCTCTCGGCGACGAGGGGACCAGAAAGATTGCTGTTTGAAACAGAACCCGGCTTATATGCCTGGTCGTACAGACACAAAAATCCCTGCCAAAGAATGCAGGGATTTTTTGATTTTGCCTTTTTCTGACGGCGCTGAACAAAACAAGTCCGAAGCTTTCCGGCCTGCCCTGCGCACCGCTCCCCAAAAGTGGGAATGTCAACAAAAAGCATATGCCGTTGTTCGGCATATGCTTTTTGCGTATGCGACGCTTTGTCTGTTTATTCTTAGATGCCTTTTTCCGTTTTATTTCCACAAAAACTTCAATAGCCATAAGGAGCAAACTCCAGGCGCCCCCAACAGGACGGCTGAAAGCACGGATGCGAGGTTCAGGGACAGGGCAACGCCTGTCAATCCTGAAAGCAGGTTCAAAATCCAAAAACTAAGCCCACCACCTATGGTACTGGTCAGAAGGCAGCGAACCGGCCTTCCCGTTTTTACAAACAAAATACACATCAAAATTCCCAGGCAGCATGCAACCCATGTCAGCATTTTTCATCACTCCGTTATCCCGACGGGGAATTCCTGGTTTCCCAAACGGGATTTTTGTTCCTTTGCCTCCCGCAGCAAAAAACGATACCGGGCGGCAAGCGCATTGGATTCATAAATATAGCTCTCTACCAAGTCCTCATCGGTAGTCATATTAAAATTCGAGTCGACCCGCTCAATCTGCGCGCGCAAAAGCTCCAGATCCCGCAAAAGCCCCCGGTACTGCTCCATCGCCTCCCGATCTTCTTTTTCCTTGGCGAACAGCTTAATATTTTTTAAAATACCCTCCATATCTTTTCCGCCTTTCAAAAAAAGTCTATGCGGAAAGCTTGGGCATTTATGCCAGCTTTTATACAAATTCCCAAGCGGTTATCCGGCAAGTTCCGGCACATACTATAGATAAATTCTGATGGGGAGGAAATGATATGAAAAACTTTGGCACTGTGGGGGAGCGCTATTGCCCCGCCCAGCAGAAAAATGTTCCGGTTGAGATCTGGTGGGATAATGACGGCAATCGTCAGGAACAATGCCTGAATCAGACAAACTGCTCGCATAAGGAAGGTTATACCGACCGACACGGCGCTCCCTGTGGAACCCTTTTAAAATAAGCTTTCTGTTCTCAAAGCCCCCTGCCAAATCATCAGGCAGAGGGCTTTTTCGTCGATTTTTCGTTTTTCTTTCCGGTGAAGGACTCTTCCAGCACAAAGTCTACATTTCCGGAGGAAACGTCCGCACCGGCCACCTTGACCCGGATGCGGTCGCCAATCCGGAATCGCCGGCCGCTGTCCCGGTCTTTCACCTCGATTTTACCGTCGTATTCAAAATGGCCCGGCATTTCGGAAATACGGATCATCCCTTCCACCGTGTTGGGCAGTTCCACAAAAATCCCCCGCTCCATCACACCGGAAACAATCCCTTCATAGTTTTCTCCCAGATGGGCAGTCATATATTCTGCTTTGTAACAATCCTCGCAGCTCCGCTCTACCGTCATGGCACGCTGCTCCGCCGCACTGGAATGAACCGCTGCATCCTGCACAAATTTTCCAAATCGGCGTTGCGCCTCCTGGGAATCCATCCCCTTGAGCGATTCGCTCATGATCCGATGGATCACCAAGTCAGGATAACGGCGGATGGGCGAAGTAAAGTGGGAATATTTAGAAAGCACCAGTCCAAAATGCCCTTTGTTGACCTCAGAATAGCGGGCCTTTGCCATTGACCGCAACAACTGGCTGTTGACCAGCATCTGCATATCGGTGCCTTTGACTGCCTTTAAGATTTTTTGCAGTTCAGAAGGTCTGACCCCCGGTTTGATCTGCGCCGCATCCAGGCCCAATACTTTCAGCAGCTCAGCCAGCGCCTCCAGTTTCTCCGCCGAAGGGTTTTCATGGATCCGGAACAAAAACGGGAGCTCCCGCTCCAGGCCGAAAGAAGCCGCTGCCTCATTGGCCACCAGCATAAATTCTTCGATGATCCCCTCTGATTCTCCGCTTTGACGGGGAAGGATGTCCTTCACACGGCCATCCTCTCCTATCAGGATCTTCGCCTCAGTCGACTCCAGATCCAAACTGCCCCGCTGTGACCGGCGGCTGGCCAGAATCTGCGACAGTTCCTTCATCTGGTGCAGCACCGGTTCCAAACCGTAATATTTTTTGCGGATTTCCTCTTCTGCCGTACCGTCTAAAATCCGGTTGACTTCACTGTATACGCCCTTGACCCGGGAGCGGATTACCGTTTTGCGAAAAGCATACTGTTTCAGGGCGCCATCCGAATCCAGGTGCATCAGCGCCGAAAAGGCCAGCCGGTCTTCCTGGGGATTCAAAGAACAGATCCCATTGGAAAGTTCCTTGGGCAGCATGGGAATCACCGTATCGGCATAATATACCGAAGTGCCGCGTCCAAACGCTTCCGCGTCCAATGCAGACCGTGGACGGACGTAATGGCTAACGTCCGCAATGTGAACGCCCAGTTCCCATCCATCCTCCAATCGAACCAGGGAAACGGCGTCGTCGATGTCCTTGGTATCCGCGCCGTCGATGGTAAAAATGATTTCCCCCCGTAAGTCCAACCGTCCGTCGATCTCCCGCTGGGAAATCCCTTTCTCCTGTATCCGCCTTGCTTCCTCCAGCACCTGAGAAGGAAACTGCTTTTCGATACCATTATCCGCCAAAATCGCCTCACAGCAGACCGCAGCCAGCTGGCTGGAACCAAACACCGCCGTCACAGCCGCTCGGTGGTCAAAATGTCTCCGCCCCCGTTTGGCAATGCGGGCTGAAACCTTGTCTCCTTCCTTTGCACCGCCGGTTTCGTTCTTATAAATGGGAACAGGCCCTTTCATCTGCGCATCGGGGTATACCACCGGCATCCCATTTTCTACCCGAAAGGTTCCGGTAAAATGATAATCGGCCTCCTCCAGAATACGCAGCACCTCGCCCTCCTTTAAATTGCCGCGTCCCTGCCGCACCGTGATTTTTACGCGGTCGCCTGGCAGGGCGCCCATCAGATAGCGGCCAGGGATAAAAACATCCTCCTGCGCTTCGTCAGGTCGAGCGAATCCAAACCCTTCGGTTACCTTTACTATAACCGCTTCGGCGGTTTGTCTCGGGCGGGCCTTATAATAGCGGCCCCTTTTTTGTTGAATGGCGCCGCTTTTTACCATACCGGCCAGCACCAGAAAAAACGCTTCTGTCTGATGGCGCCTGATCCCCGCCTGTTCCTGTAGAGATTTGGCAGAAGCACCCCGGTTTCCCGCCCGCTCTAACACGCGGACGATTTCCTTTTGAAAATCCGGCCGGATCATCGGCTTTTTTCCAGAGCTGCGCGGCCGGCTGTCCTTCTTTTTTGATTTTTGATTGTATTTCATTTTTGTCCTTTCCAATTCTCTCTTTCTTTTCATTCTTCCACATTTTGACCGAAATAAAAATCCGCCTTTGCAAAATCTCCAGATTTTTCAGGCAAACTTTGAAAGCAAGGTATCCAATAGAAAAGCCCTGCCAGTGGCAGGGCTTTTTGCCATTATTAGAAATAAATGCTCAAAATCCAAACCAGGAAAGTTACAATCAGAAATGCCGCACCGATCACTTTCGTATATTTGGAAAGGAGCACATCCAGCGTCTTTGCTCTGTTCTTGCCATAACTCTGGGGCTGAGCACCGCCCAGCGCCGCCGCGCCGCCGCCTTTTCCCTCCTGCATCAAGACCATGATGATAATGACAATGGCCATCAAGATCAGCAGAACGCCGCCGATTATTTCAAATGCCTGCATAGTGCACCTCCGAGAGATTCTGTTTACCGTTGATATCATAGCATAGTTTGTTGTTCTTTGCAATATTTTTCGCAAAAAAGCTTGGCAATCTTTTTCACAGCGCATAAATCAAACCGCTGCGGAAATACTGTTACTGGTTATGCAGGAGCTCTATATCCCTGTTGCGTTTGAAAGGGCGCCGGCAAAACCGTCAGGCTGCCGGCGCCCTGCGCAGGCGGCCTTTTTTTGTGTGTTTTGATTTTATAGCACTGTCCTTCGGCTCATTTCCCGGTTTTTATGCCTTCCTTGCCGGTGCTGGTTAATCCAGCAAGCTTGTCTGTTCGCCCAGGTCCTGCTCTTTTGGGATCGCTCCGGCCGCAGGCAGGGACTTCGTGCGGAACCGATGGGCATTATTCAGCATCCGATCTTCAAAAGGCACGACCGTATCCACCAGCGCATTCTTTTTCAGCGTCATTACAGCAACACCCTGCGTATCCCGGGTCTGCTTTGGATGAATGGCCCCAGTATGGACAATCAGCATGCGGCCCCCGGTTGTGCGCAGTAAAAATTCCCGGTCCCCGGGTACATAGAAGGCGCCCGCCAATGAATCCTTTCCACTGTAAGCGTTCGCCAGCTTTTTTCGGTTTGTCTTGGTTTCGTAGGCGCTCATTTCCACTTTTGCCGCTTTTCCTCCCCGGAAAAAGAACAGCATATAACCAGTGTATTCCTGTACAGCCGCAAAGCAAACGATCCTCTCCCCTTCGTCAAGGCCCAGCTTGGCCGGTACATAATCGCCCATCACACTGGCTTTGGTATCGTCAAAATCATACGCATGGGATTTATATACCTGCTGCCGGTCGGTAAAGAATAACAGGTGCGCCCGGTTGGTGCTTTCCATCTCAGAAAGGATCTGGTCCCCTTCTTTTAGTTTCTGCTCCGAACTCATGCGCAGAGACTGGGGGGTAATCTTCTTGAAATACCCTTCCCGGGTAAAAAACAGATGTACCGGATAATCGGGCGTTTCTTCCCCCGCCTCCTCCCGGGCAGGCTGTGTATCGTAAAGGATCAAGCTGCGCCGCGGCTGAGCGTATTTTTTCTTGATCTGCTGCAGTTCCGAAATGATGATGCTTCGCACCTTTTTCTGATTCCCCAGGATTTCCTCCATCTGGGAAATCTCTTCCTTCAGCTCTTCCCTCTCATCGGTACGCTTTAGAATATACTCTCTGTTTAAATGCCTCAGCTTGATTTCTGCCACATATTCCGCCTGTATCTCATCAATCCCAAAACCAATCATCAAATTCATGACGACCTCGGATTCTTCCTCCGTCTGGCGGATAATGCGGATGGCCTTATCGATATCCAGCAGGATTTTCGCCAGCCCCTGCAGCAGATGCAGCTTTTCTTTTTTCTTTTTCAGGTCAAAGTACACCCGGCGCTTGACGCATTCCTCTCGGAAGGCGGTCCACTCTTCCAACAGTTCCCGCGCCCCCATCACCCGCGGATAACCGCCGATCAACACGTTGAAATTGCAGGACATGGTGTCTTCCAGCGGCGTCATGCGGAATAGTTTTTGCATCAGCCTTTCCGGGTCGACGCCCCGCTTAAGGTCGACAGCGATCTTCAGCCCCGACAAATCGGTTTCATCCCGGATGTCGGCCACCTCCCGCATTTTGCCGCCCTTCACCAGCTCAACAATTTTATCAATAATCGCTTCAATGGTCGTTGTAGGAGGGATTTCAGTAATCTCCAAACAGTTGGCCGCCTTATCATAGTGATAACGGGCCCTCACCCGAATGCTGCCGCGCCCGGTTTCGTAGATCTTACGCAGCTGTGCCTCATCGTAGAGGATATACCCTCCGCCGGGAAAATCCGGTGCGGTCAGAGTCGTCAGCAGGTCGTGATCCGGATTTTTCATCAGGGCAATGGTGGTATCGCACAGCTCCTCCAGGTTGAACGGGCAGATGGCGCTGGCCATGCTCACTGCAATGCCGATATTGGAGTTTAAAAGGATGCTGGGAAACCGCACCGGCAGCAAGGCAGGCTCTTTCATGCTCCCATCGTAATTATCCTGGAAATCAACCGTATCTTTATCAATATCGGCAAACAGCTCGTTGCAGATGGGATCCAGCTTTGCCTCGGTATAGCGGGCAGCTGCATAAGCCATGTCCCGGGAATAGGCCTTGCCGAAATTCCCTTTGGAATCCACATAGGGGTGCAGCAATGCCTGATTTCCTCGGGTCAGGCGCACCATCGTCTCATAGATGGCCGCGTCGCCATGGGGATTCAGCCGCATTGTTTGGCCCACAATATTGGCCGATTTGGTCCGCGCTCCCGTGAGCAGCCCCATTTTATACATTGTGTATAAAAGTTTGCGATGGGCCGGTTTGAACCCGTCAATCTCCGGAATCGCCCGGGAGATGATGACGCTTATGGCATAAGGCATAAAGTTGGTCTCCAGCGTTTCCGTAATGGGCTGTTCTATCACTACGCCGGCGTTTTCAATTTCCGCTGCTATATTTGCCGCACGCTTCGGCGGCTCGGCCTTTTTCTTTTTAGGAGCCATCGTTTTCCTCCTATCGTTTTCTGAATTTGAAATCTTATCCCCGTATTTTGCAGAAGCGTCCTATCGTTCCTCCGTTTTTTACTGCAATCTTTCTGTCAGGAAACGTCTGCCGCATCCAGATAGCGGTAGCCATTTTCCGTGATAAACTCTTTTCTGCCTTCCAAATCCTTCCCCAGCAGCAGGTCAAACATCCGCGCGGTGGCATGGGCCTCTTCCGGATTCACCTTAATCAGCCGGCGGGTCTCCGGGTTCATGGTCGTCATCCACATCATATCCGGCTCGTTTTCACCCAGCCCCTTAGAGCGCTGGATGGTGTATTTTCCTTTGATGCGGCCCAAAATCTCTGCTTTTTCCGTTTCGTTATAGGCAAAATAGGTCTTATCCTTCGTGTTGATCTCGTAAAGAGGAGATTCGGCAATATAAACATACCCTTTCTGGATTAAGGTAGGAACCAGCCGGTAAAGCATCGTTAAAATCAGCGTCCGGATTTGGAAGCCGTCCACATCCGCATCCGTGCAGATGATGACCTTGCTCCAACGCAGGTTGCCCAGATCAAAATTGGAAATCTCCTTATTGGACTTGCTCTGTACTTCCACGCCGCAGCCCAACACTTTCAGAATATCGATGATGATATCGTTTTTAAAAATTTTATCATACTCCGCTTTCAGGCAGTTTAAAATTTTGCCCCGCACCGGGATGATCGCCTGGAATTCCGCATCGCGGGACAGCTTGCAGGCTCCCAGCGCAGAATCCCCCTCCACGATAAAAATCTCCCGGCGGCTGATATCCTTGGTCCGGCAATCCACGAATTTCTGCACTCGGTTGGCAATATCCAACGATCCGGCCAGCTTCTTTTTCAGGTTCAGGCGGGTCTTTTCCGCATTTTCGCGGCTTCGCTTGTTGACCAGCACCTGGTCGGCGATTTTAGCCGCATCCATGGGATTCTCAATGAAGTAAATCTCCAATGAATGCTTGAGAAAATCGGTCATCGCCTCATAAATAAATTTGTTCGTAATGCTTTTTTTGGTCTGGTTTTCGTAAGACGTTTGGGTAGAAAAAGAAGAGGAGACCAGAACCAGACAGTCTTCCACATCCTGAAAGGTAATCTTGCTTTCATTTTTCAAATATTTTCCCTGCTGCTTTAAAACGGCGTCGATCTGCGAGACGAACGCGGCTTTTACCGCTTTTTCCGGTGCGCCGCCATGCTCCAGATGACTGGAATTATGGTAATATTCCAACAGCTTCATCCGGTTGGAAAAGCAGAAGGCCACCTGCATTTTCACCTTGTACTCAGGCTTGTCCTCCCTGTCCCGGCCGCGGCGCTGCGCCTCCCAGTACTGAACGCCGGTAATCGTTTCTTCACCGGCCAGCTCTCGGACATAGTCTGTAATGCCGTTTTCATAACAAAACTCCTGGGTTTCAAAGCCTTTCCCCACCTGGTTGCGGAATACAAACAACAGCCCGGCATTGACAACCGCCTGCCGTTTGAGCACCTCGGTATAGTATTCCACCGGGATCTCAATATCGGTAAACACATCCAGATCCGGCTTCCAGCGGATGCGGCTGCCGGTTTTTTTCTGTGCTGTCGCCTCCTTGTGCAGACCGCCCACATTTTCACCTTTTTCAAAACGGAGCGTATAACGATATCCGTCCCGGAATATCTCAACATCCATATACTCGGCGGCATACTGCGTAGCACAAAGCCCCAGCCCATTAAGCCCCAACGAGTATTCGTATCCTTCTCCCTCATTGGTTTTGTATTTGCCGCCTGCATACAGCTCACAAAAGCACAGCTCCCAGTTATAGCGTCCCTCGTTTTTATTAAAATCCACCGGGATCCCCGCGCCGAAATCTTGTACTTCTACTGAACCGTCTGCAAAGCGGGTGACAATAATTCGATCACCCCTGCCTTCCCTGGCTTCATCAATCGAATTCGAAAGGATCTCGAAAACAGAATGTTCGCACCCCTCAATCCCATCAGAACCAAAAATAACGCCCGGGCGCTTACGCACCCGATCCGCACCCTTTAGCGATTGAATGCTTTCGTTATCATACGTTGCCTTTTTTGCCATAGGCTCCTCCAAAAATCAAAATTCTCTTTCCCACCGCTGTTTCCCGTCTCCTCCGGATCAGGGGATCCGGGCCGGCAAGCGATTCTTTCTTTTGTCATTCGTCCAAACATCCGGGCAGCGTTTTGCGGTTATCATACCACATTTTCTTTTTATTTGCAAAGCCGCCGGCAATCCCGATGGGAAACCCTATGCAGACAAAAAGATTCTCCGGGTCAGCCCGGAGAATCCAAGTCAACTTTCTTTACTGTAAATCAGAAGAAGCTTCCGGTTGTTCCGGATCCTGCTCTTCCCGATTCGGCTGAGAGTATTCCTCCACTGTATCCGGCATGGGAGCCAAATCCTCCGGGCTCCATTCCATTTGCCCGGTCATGATCTTTCTAAATTCTTCCCCATCGATCTTTTCATGATGGTACACATATTTTGCCACTAAATGCAGCTGATCCATATGATCGGTCAGGATGCTTTTGGCTGATTCATAGGCATTGTCTACCAATTCACGAACCTCTACATCGATCTCCGCCGCCACATTTTCGGAGAAATTACGGTTTTGGGAAATATCTCGCCCCAAAAAGATTTCTCCTTCATCCTGCCCATAGACTACCGGCCCCAGCTTTTCGCTGAATCCATAACGGGTAACCATGTTCCGGGCAATTTTGGAAGCCCGCTCCAGATCGTTGGAGGCGCCGGTGGAAATATCGTCCAGTACCAGTTTTTCCGCCATTCGCCCACCCAGCAGCACAATCAGGGTTTCGCTCATATGCCGCTTGGTTTCATATCCAGTCTCTTCCACCGGCAGCGACATGGTAAAACCGCCCGCCATCCCGCGGGGGATGATGGACACCATATGCACCGGATCCTGCGTGGGGCAGTAATAGGTGCAGACAGCATGCCCCGCTTCATGGTAAGCGGTAAGCTTTTTGTCCTTATCCGAAACCTTATGGGATTTTTTCTCCGGCCCGGCAACCACCTTAATCGTCGCTTCCTCGATCTCCTGCATCGTAATCGCCTTGCGGTTGCGCCGGGCGGCGAGCAACGCTGCTTCATTCATCAAGTTTTCCAAATCGGCGCCGGTAAAACCTACCGTTGTCTTTGCAATGACCGACAAATCCACGTCCGGACCGATGGGCTTATTCCGGGTGTGCACTTTCAAAATGGCTTCGCGGCCCCCCGCATCCGGATAGCCTACCACGATCTGCCGGTCAAACCGGCCGGGGCGCAGCAGCGCCGGGTCCAGTATATCAATTCGGTTCGTAGCGGCGATGATGATAACGCCGGAATTATTTCCAAAACCATCCATCTCCACCAATAGCTGGTTCAACGTCTGTTCCCGCTCATCGTGACCGCCGCCAAGGCCAGCGCCTCTATGCCGGCCCACTGCGTCAATTTCATCGATAAATACAATAGAAGGAGCATTTTTCTTGGCCTGTTCAAACAGATCGCGGACGCGGGAAGCGCCGACACCCACAAACATTTCCACAAAGTCCGAACCGGAGATAGAGAAAAACGGAACGCCCGCTTCTCCCGCCACCGCCCGAGCCAGCAACGTCTTACCGGTTCCGGGAGGGCCCATCAGCATAACCCCTTTGGGGATACGCGCACCCAATTCATTGAATTTCTTAGGATTTTTCAAAAACTCCACGATTTCAACCAGCTCGGCTTTTTCCTCTTCCGCACCGGCTACATCGGCAAAAGTGGTTTTTTTGCCGTCTTCCGCTGTCCGGACCTTCGCTTTTGCAAAGCTCATGGCTTTGCCTGTGCCGCCGCCGGCTTGGCGCATCATCATAAACCATAAGAAAATCATCGCGCCAATTAAAAGCAGATAAGGCAGCATGCTTAACCACCAGGGCGCATCCTTAGGCCGAATGAAATCGACCTTCATCGGCGCATCCGGGTGGTTTTCGTTATAGGCTTCAATCAGCTCTTTGGTATCCTCATAGAACATATTGACGCTGGCTACCCGGTAACTGATGATCGCCGTCTGCCCCGCGTCGTTTTGGATCCGCATGCTCATTTCGCCGCTGCTGACGTCGAGCGTAAATTCCTGCACCTGTTCCTCTTCAAAGTAGGAAATAATTTCATAATATTTAGGCTGTTCCTGGTCCGACATCATGGATACGGCAAAATAAATCGTCATCATCAGCATAGCCAGAATAACGATATACACGCCAATTCCTTTGGACGCTTTTCTGTTCAAACGCTTCACTCCTTGTTTCTTCCCACCGGGAAGGGTTATTTCTCATAAATTTCAGGTTTTAAAATGCCGATATAAGGGAGGTTTCTGTATTTTTCCGCATAATCCAGACCATACCCAACAATGAACTGATCCGGTACCACAAAGCCGACGTAATCCGCCTTGACCGGCGCTTCACGCCGATCCGGCTTATCCAGCAGCGCGGCGATACGGATGCTGTTAGGATGCCGCTCGCCGAGCATTCCTTTGAGGTAATGCAGTGTTTTCCCGCTGTCCAGAATGTCTTCCACGATAATCAGGTCCCGGCCTTCCAAAGGGACATCCAAATCTTTCATTATTTTAACCACACCGGAGGTTTTTACCCCGGCACCGTAGCTGGAAACCATCATAAAATCAATCTGGCAGGGAATCTCAATGGCGCGCATCAGGTCGCTCATGAATACGACCGAGCCTTTGAGCACACTGACCAAAAGCGGATTTTTTCCTGCATAGTCCTGGGAAATCCTTTGACCCATCTGCCGCACCTTTTCGGCCAGAGTTTCCGGGGAATACAAAACCGACTGGATGTCTTCTCTCATAGCGCTTCCTCCTCTATGTCAATCACCAAAAAACGCACTGTCTCTTTCGTCGGCAGAACCCGCTCGTCCGCACCGAGCCCGTACACCCAAACCGGTGATTCCTCGTCGGAAAGGACCGGGATCCGGCTGCGCTGCCGCGGCGGTATCTTCTGCTCATTCCACCATTTCCGCAACGGCTTTCCCACCTTACGGTGTGCAAGGCGCAAATAATCCCCTTCTTTTTTTTGCCTCAGAAAAAGTCTACCGTATATTTTATCATAGTCAATCGTTTTTTTTAAGATGTTACATTCACGTTTCTGTAAATTTGTAAATTGTTCACAATTTAGCAGCCTGAGACAGCCGCTGGCCAGTGAATTTTCCGGCAGTTTGCCAGGGCCCACCTCCAGCGGCGCCATCTGGAATTCGCCCTCATCACGGCAGATGGAAAGAAGCCCTGCGTTCCATTCCAGCCAGCAATTCTTTTGCAGCTGGATACGTCCCCTCTTTTGCCGCAGCAACCGCTGCGCCGCTTCCATCTGGACCGTTTCGCAGGAAACCTGATGGCTGCCAAAATAACGGCGCAATACCCGAAACAAAATCGCCAAAGGAAGCTCGCCCAGTACCCCGGCATCCAGGCCGGACGCCTGCTGCGCTTTTTCAAATGCTTCGTCCGCCGTCTGCTCCAAAAATGCCTCATCTTCTTCCAGATGCCCCAGCATCCGGCTGTAGAGCGGATAAAAAGAAGGCTGGATCGCTTGCAGAGCGGGAATAACTGTCTGACGGACGCGATTCCGGGTATAGTCAGCTGAAAAGTTGGTCGAATCTGTCACATAGCGGATTTCATTTTCCCGGCAGTACGATTCGATTTGCTCTCT
This sequence comes from uncultured Oscillospiraceae bacterium, assembly GCA_904397845.1. Lineage (GTDB taxonomy): Bacteria > Bacillota > Clostridia > Oscillospirales > Ruminococcaceae > UBA3818. Next base: position 9,569 of record CAJFOX010000024.1, on the reverse strand, counting down.
GGTGCAGAAAATCAGCGGCCGGATCACCTTCCCCTGTACTGGCGGGATAGAGCAAAGCCCTTTCAGCCCCGTCCCCCGCAGCAGATTGATAAACGTGGTCTCCGCCCGGTCGCTCAAGGTGTGCGCAGTCGCTACCAGGCCGCCGTCAGCCGCCTGAAAAAGCCGCTGGTAGCGTACCCTCCTGCCAAACAGTTCCACTGATTCGCCTGCATTTTTTGCCCCGGCAGCCACATTTTCCCGATACACTTTCAGCGGCACCCGCCAATCTTCACACAGCTTGCGGACAAACGCTTCGTCCCGTTCACTTTCCTCTGCGCGAAGCAGATGGTTGATATGACAGGCCTGCAGGCCCAACATCCGCTCTTTTTGCAGCGAACAGAGGAAATGCAGCAGCGCAACAGAGTCCGCTCCGCCTGACAGCGCGACCGTCACCCGGCTGCCATATGGCAGCATTTGATACTGTTCGACCGCCTGCAGCGCCTTATTCCTCATTGCGGTACATCTCCAGGTTGCTAAAGCGGGTATAGGCGCCGTCCCACGCCAATTTCACCGTATCAGTTTCGCCATGACGGTTCTTCGCCACAATACATTCCGCAATATTTTGTTCTTCCGATTCCTTATTGTAATATGCATCTCGATATAAAAACCAAACGGCATCCGCATCCTGTTCAATGGAGCCGGACTCACGCAGGTCCGACAGCATAGGCCGGTGGTTATCCCTCCGGCTCTCTGGTCCACGAGACAGCTGGGATAGCGTAATGATGGGCACCCGAAGTTCCTTTGCCATAACCTTCAGCGCACGGGTCATCTCTGAAACCTCCTGCACGCGGTTGTCAATGCGCCGCCCGCTGGTCATCAGCTGCAAATAATCAATGATCACCAAATCCAAATCTTTCATCCTGCGCAGGCGTGCTTTTATTTCTCCTGGTGAAATTCCGGTGGCGTCGTCAATATAAATCTGCGCCTGGGACAAATATCCGGCTGCTTCGGCGAGCCGGTTCCAATCGTCGCCGGACAGGTTTCCCGTGCGCAGGGCATTGCCGGGAATGCGCGCCTCGCCGGACAGGATGCGGCCCACCAGCTGATCCCTGGACATCTCCAGATTGAAGATGGCCACCTTTTTTCCCAGCTTGGCCACATGGGTGGCAATATTCAGCGCAAATGCGGTTTTACCCATACCGGGCCGGGCCGCAATGAAAATCAAATCGGTCTTATTCAACCCTGTGGTAATCTGATCCAGCATCGTAAACCCGGTGGGAATGCCCAGGTACTGTTCCCGTTCGGCGCTGGAAAGCTTTTGCAGCCTGTCGTAGGTTTCGATGATAATTTCATCAATTCGCTGCAAACCCCGGCTTTCCCGCCCCTGCCGGATTTCAAAGATCCGCTGTTCCGCCGAATCCAAAAGGTTCTTCGCTTCATTCTGCGGATCCCGGGCGTTTTCAATCATCTCCCGGGCAGTTCCGATCAGACTGCGCAGGTAATGCTTTTCCTGAATAATGCGGGCATAAGCTTCCACATTGGAAACGGTGGGAACTACTTCGACCAGCCGCGCCAGATATACCCTGGCATCCTGCTCTGAGGCGAAAATCTCGTCGGAGATCACACCGTCCAGTACCGTGACAAAATCAATGGGCTGCCCGGCGCTGAAAAAGCGCAGCATGACAGAAAAAATACCCTGATGGCGCTTATCGTAGAAGCACTCGGGTTTTACATATTCCATGACGGTGGTCAGGCAGGACGAATCCACCAGCACGGCACCCAGCACCGACTGCTCTGCCTCTAGGCTGAACGGCATCGGCAGGTTCTGTTCCAAATAAAGGGTATCCTGAATTTGCGGCATGCCTGATTCCTCCCATCCTTTTGATCGGCGCCAAAACAGGAAAACGACAGCCGCCTTTCCCGGGCGGCCGCCACTGTTATTCCTCGGTGATCGTCACATAAAAACTTACCTTGACTTCCGGATGCAGACGGACCTCTGCCTTGTAGGTGCCGAATGACTTAATCTCGCTTTCCAACACAATTTTCTTTTTATCAATGGCGGAGCCGAACTGCTTTTGCAGATCTTCTGCAATTTCCTTGGTGGTCACCGCTCCGAACAGCCGGCCTCCCGCGCCTGCTTTGGCGGTGCGTTTGATTGTCTTTCCCTCGATCTTTTTCCCCAGCTCGGCCGCCGCTTCTTTTTCCACCTCAGCTTTGTGCTGTGCGGCTGCCGCACGGTTCTTCAGGTCGTTCATCGCCTGGGCAGTGGCCTCAATAGCCAGCCCTTTAGGCAACAGAAAATTTCTGGCGTATCCGTCCGACACATTAATCAGCTGCCCTTTTTTGCCGGAGCCCTTTACGTCTGCTTGCAAAATAACTTTCATGATTCTTCTCCTTTTGCTGCGTTATCATCTGCGTTTGTTATGCCTTCTGCTTTTCCTTTTCTTTCGGCCTTTGCTCAAAATACTGGTCGATCGCCTGCAAAAGCTTTTGACGAGCAGCCTCCATGCCGATCTCTTTCAGCTGCGCGCCGGCCATGGTCATATGCCCGCCGCCGCCCAGCGCTTCCATCACGACCTGCACGTTCATCAGTCCCATGCTCCGGGCTGAAAAAGAGACGCCGCCGTCGTACTCATACATCACAAAGGACGCCATGACGTCGTTAATCCCCAATAGCTCATCCGCCGCCTGGGGTGCGATCAGCTTAATATCCTCGCTGTATTCTCCGCTGGCAATGGCGCATCCCCGGTAGATCTCTGCGGAGGCCACCAGCCGGGTCTTTTTCTGGTAATCGTCCATCGAATTGGAGAAAAGCTTTCGCACCTCGACGGTATCTGCACCCTGCTTACGCAGGTAAGCGGCCGCTTCGAAGGTGCGCACGCCGGTTTTCATTACAAAATTCTTGGTATCCAGCATAATGCCGGACAGCAAGGCCTCCGCTTCCATCTTTCCGATCTTGACATTGTCGCCGAAATACTGTACCAATTCCGTCACCATCTCCGATGCGGAAGAGGCATACGGCTCATGGTAGAAGATGACCGCATTGTCGATATGCCCCACCATTTTCCGGTGATGGTCAATGACGACTACCGTTTTACAGGCGTTATAAACTTCTCTGGATTCCAAAATATGCGGCAAATGAGTGTCCACCACTACCAGCAGGGTCTTTTTCCCGATCAGATCAACGGCAAGATCCGGTTCCACAAATGCGTCTGCGTAACCATTCTGCGCCAAGCGGTTGTAAAGGGGAAACGCCAGGTTTCGCTGCCGGTTCAGCACGATCGCCGCCGGCTTTCCCATCTGCCTGACCGCTTTATACATCCCAACTGCGGATCCCAGGCAATCCAAATCGGCAAACTGGTGCCCCATGATCAGAACATTTTCGGCAGTCCCGATCAACTCGGCCAGCGCCGAAGCCATAATACGGGTTTTTACTTTCGTGTGCTTTTCCACTCCCTTAGAAGTACCGCCGTAAAAAGAAAAGCTGCTGCCGGATTTGATCGCCACCTGGTCGCCGCCGCGCCCCAGCGCCATCTCCAACGCCTGCCGGGCCATCTTCTCGCTCTCCTGTAAACTGGAAGCACCCTGGCCTATGCCAATGGAAAGGGTAGACGGCACATTATCACTCAACGACACCTGCCGTACCTGGTCGAGAATGTCGAACCGCCGTTCAATCATCTTCCGCAGCTGCCGTTCCTCAGCCACAATCAGGAACCGATCCCGATCCAGCCGGCGCAGCAGGCAGTTGCCCTCGGCCATATAATTTTCGATGATCGTTTCCAGCTGCCCGATCGTCTGGGCTTTTTCACTTTCCTTGGCGTCCTGCATGATCTCCTGATAATTGTCAATCACCACAATTCCCACCGAAGGACGGGATTCTTTATACTCGAACATATATTTTTTCAGCGTCGTATCATCCACCAGGAAGTAAACGCTCACCGGTTCGCCGTTTTCTGACGGGATCGAGGCCGTGTGCACCGTATACAGCTTATCTTTATACCGAATGCTGCTCCCCTGTGATTTGGCCGGGTCTTTCGGGTCGGAACCGGCCACTATATCTGAAACCGGCAACCCAAACATATCCTCGCCTAAAAACACATCGTCCTTGCACATGCGGTTGTACCAGATAATTGCCCCATTTTGATCCGCTACGAGAATGGGAAATGGGATAACTTCCAGGCTTTCCCGGCGGGTCAGCGTCAGGTTATCGCTTAAATAGGACAAAAATGCGTACATGTCCTGTTGAAAACTGCGCAGCTTAAATAAGACATACATGGTTACGCAGATCAAAAGAAGCGCTTCCAGATAAAACAGATAAATGTTGACGAAAGCGGATAAGAGGGTCAGCAGAGCGCCGAGGACCAAAGGTGCTGCCAAGACGGGCCTGAGCCACCAATATTTTTTCTCCATACCCCTTGCTCCTTCCACAGAAAATTAGCCAAAATCCCCTTCCGGAACGGCATCTTCCACGACTGCTTTTTCATCTGCGCAGAGTTTTTCTTTCCGATTGGTTCCATAACCTCTTTTGAAGCGCGCTGCGGCATATCCCGCGCGCCGGATCGCGCTTTGCCGCGGGTATTTTTATCCGTTTTTTCTGCTTCAATATTCTCCCGGTAATGCCGTGAGGTTATTATAGCACATTCCTAGGAAAAATCTCAACTGCTGGCAAAAGATTTCTGCCGCCTTTTCGGATCCCCAAAAAGACAAGGCCGCCTGAAAACGGGCGGCCTTCGATTCGTTTTTATAGCCGGATCTCCTGAATAATCGGCAAAATCATCGGCGAGCGGCGGGTTTTTTGAAACAGAAAGCTTCCCACGTCATCCCGCAGCCGGTTTTTAATCGTTCCCCATTCGCGGATATTGCCTTCCCTGCATTCGTCTATCACCTTTTTGGCGATGCGGCGGGTTTCGTTCATCAAATCCTCCGCCTCCCGCACATATACAAAGCCTCTGGAAACAATATCCGGACCGGAGAGCAGCGCGCCGGTATTTCCGTCGATTGCGGCGACCAAGATAATCAGCCCGTCCTCGGCCAGATGCTTGCGGTCCCGCAGCACGATGCTGCCCACGTCGCCGACGCCCAGTCCGTCTACCAGCACCTGTCCTGCGGGGACGGTCCCGGTCACTTTCAATGTTTCTCCATCCAGCTCCATAACCTCGCCAATCTGGCTGATGTGAACATTTGACTCCGGAATCCCCATAGAAATCGCCAAATTGGCGTGTTTGCGCAGATGCTTGTATTCCCCATGCACCGGGATGAAAAATTTGGGACGTATCAAATTCATCATCAGCTTCAGCTCATCCTGGCAGGCATGGCCGGAAACATGTACTTCATACATTTTTTCATACACCACATCGGCGCCCAGCTGCAACAGCTCGTTGACCACTCTGCCTACCAGCTTTTCGTTCCCGGGGATCGGGGTGGCAGAGATAATAATCAAATCGTTTTCCGTTACCTGCACCTGCCGGTGGTCGCCCCCCGCCATCCGGGTGAGCGCCGACATGGGCTCGCCCTGGCTTCCGGTAGTAATGATGGTCACCTTGGAAGCCGGATACCTCCGGATCGCGTCAATATCAATCAGAATGCCGTCCGGCACATGCAGGTACCCCAGCTCAATGGCCTTAGCTACCACGTTGATCATGCTGCGCCCGGAAACCGCCACTTTCCGCCCCAGCTTGTGGCACAAATCCACAATTTGCTGGATACGGTGGATATTGGAGGAAAAGCTGGCCACAATAATCCGTTTGTTTTCCCCCCTGGCAAACAGCGTGTTGAAGGATTCTCCCACCTTGCTTTCACTGGGCGTACTGCCGGGCTTTTCCGCATTGGTGGAATCCTGTAGCAGCGCCAGCACTCCCTGTTTACCCAGCTCCCCAAAGCGGCCCAGGTCAATGACCTCTCCTTCGATGGGATTGTAGTCGATTTTAAAGTCGCCGGTATGCACGATCACACCCGCCGGCGTGTGGATGGCAAAAGCCACTGCGTCGGGAATCGAATGGTTGACCCGGATTGCCTCCACCGACATGCATCCCATTTTCACCACATCGCCGGGCGAAATCACATGGAGCTTTGCCCGGGACAAAAGCCCATGCTCCTTGAGCTTGCCCTCTACCAAACCCAGGGTCAGCCGGGTACCGTACAGCGGCACATTGACCTCTTTCAGCAGATAAGGCAGCGAGCCGATATGGTCCTCATGACCGTGGGTAATGACAATGCCGCGCAGCCGATCCTTATTTTTGATAAGATAGGTAAAATCAGGAATCACCGAATCCACACCCGGCATATCCTCTTCCGGGAATGCCAGTCCGCAGTCCACTACAAACATATCGTTGCCCGATTCATAAACGGTAACATTTTTCCCGATTTCTCCCAATCCTCCCAGAGAGATAATCCGCACCGGTTGCCTGCGGGTCTGTTTTTCTGCGGTTTTCTTCGTCCGGGTTCCGGCGGGAGACTTGGCGGCGGCTTTTGCTTTTTCTCCTGTTGGCTGGGATTTAGCGGAAGCTTTTTTCGCTGCGGGCGGTTTTGCCGCCGGCTCCTTAGCCTTTTGCCCCTGCGCCGTTTTTTTCCCGGTGCTAGAACGTTTAGCCGGCTGGGCCTTTTTCTTCGGTTCTTCTTTGGATGCCTCTTTTTTCGCAACCTTTTGGGCATCGGATACCTCTTTCTCTTCCTGCATTTCCTGACGGGAAGCCTTAGGTGCTGTTTTTTTCTGTGTATTCTTCGGTTTTCTTCCGAAGTTCATCGCCTTTTTGACCGTTTTTTCCAAAAGGCTTTCGCTTTTTTCCAACTGTTCATTTTCTTTTTTGATCTTTTCTTCCAGATTGACTGACACGATACTACCTCCGAATTCTTCGTTGTTTTTATTCCGCATATCGAATCCTGCGGAATCGTCCGCCAAGCGAGCATAATCCGATTGTCTTTCGCCGCGCCTCATAAAAATGCGCAAATCCACTGCTCCGGCCCTCAAAAAGCCAGATGAGTAAATGGATTGCTGCCGGTTCGAGAACCGCGCACCCGCTCAAAGCCGCAGCTTCTGCACCTGCGAGCCGGCTTGTTTCTCTTTCTGCGTTTGACACCCGAAAACAGGCGTTTCCTGGCCAAAACCGCTCCCCATGCTTTTTCCGCCCTAACGCACAGGGGACTTTCCGTAATGAATAAAAACGAGACCGCCCATAAACTGCATTTAACGTGAGCAACCTGCTTTTCCCTTAGATGGAAAAAGACTTTAAAAAGAAAACACGAACACAATCTTATAATTAAGTGTAACCGCTGCTGCGGAAACTGTCAAGACCTTCCACATCCTTGTTTTCCTTTTACAGGGCTGCCGGCTGTTTTTCCGCTGCTTTTATTATAGCGTGGGACGCCGCCTTTTAAGCCGGGGCAGGGATTTTTTTCTTGTCCTGCGTCCGTTTTCATAGTATAATCAGCCTGTCAGCTGCAAACCGAACCGTCTTTTGCAGCATTTTCGTATGCATGACCGGACAGATCCCGGTAACAATGAAAAGGATGGCCATAACATGAAACAGGTCGAAATTTTTACTGACGGCGCCTGTTCCGGCAACCCTGGACCAGGCGGATGGGGCGCCGTTCTGCGTTTTGGCAGTGCGGAAAAAGAACTGTGCGGCGGTGAAGAAAACACCACCAATAACCGGATGGAGCTGTCGGCGGTGATCGCCGCCTTATCGGCGCTGAAAGAACCCTGCCGTGTCCTTTTGACCACAGATTCCCAATATGTGGTTAACGGCATGGAAAAAGGGTGGGCCAAAAAATGGCAGGCCAACGGCTGGCGCAAAAACGACAAATCCCCGGCCTTGAACACAGATCTGTGGCAACGGCTTTTAGAACTATGTGAAATCCATACGGTTTCCTTCCACTGGGTAAAAGGACATGCTGGGCACCCGGAGAACGAGCGGTGCGATAAACTGGCGGTGGATTATTATACCACCCATTTTCCCCGGTAACGCCCGTTTTTTCGGGGGATCGGAGGATTGTGGAAAAAGGCTATTGCATTTCCTAGTATTTTACTCTATTATAGAACCGAAATCGAAGCATGAGCATCGATTTTTATAGAAGGACTTCCATTTCAAAAGAAAAAGGATGATAAATCATGAATCGTTTTGTGTACGCGGACAACGCCGCAACGACCCAAATCTCCCCGGAAGTGCTTGACGCCATGATGCCCTGGCTGACCGATGGATACGGCAACGCCTCCAGCCTCTACAAAAAAGGGAGGGAGGCCCGCACCGCTATGGAGGAGGCCCGCCATAAGGTGGAAAAAGCCCTGGGGATTCCCCAGTCCCGGCCGGATTATCCGGTAGAGGTCTACTTTACTTCCGGCGGCTCTGAGGCGGATAACTGGGCCATCAAAGGCGCAGCCCACCTGATGGCGCCAAAAGGCAAAAAGCATATTATCACGACTGTATTTGAACATCATGCGGTGCTGCATACCTGTGCCGCGTTGGAAAAGGAAGGATTTGAGGTCACTTACCTGCCGGTGAGCGACAAGGGCCTTGTTACCGCCGATCAAGTGGAAAACGCCATCCGGGAGGACACAGCGCTGGTGAGCGTTATGTACGCCAATAACGAAATCGGCACCATTCAGCCGATTCCAGAAATCGGTGCGGTCTGCAAGAAGCATGGGGTGCTGTTCCACACCGACGCAGTGCAGGCGGTAGGAAACGTCCCCATCAATGTCGTCGAACAAAATATCGACCTGCTTTCCCTGTCCGGCCATAAAATCCATGCCCAAAAGGGAATCGGCGTATTGTACTGCCGCAAAGGCATCCGGCTGCCCAACCTGATCGACGGCGGCGCTCAGGAGAGGGGCCATCGGGCCGGCACCGAAAATATTGCGGCGATTGTTGGCCTGGGAGTCGCCATCGAGGCCGCTTGTTCCGATATTCCCGGCCGCGTGGCTAAGCTGTCTGCCATGCGTGACCGCCTGATCGAGGAAATCTCCAAAATGGAGCGGGTGCATCTAAATGGCGATGCTGTCCGCCGCCTGCCCGGCAATGTCAATTTTTCTTTCGAAGGCGTGGAGGGCGAGTCGCTGCTGCTGATGCTGGACGCTTTGGGAATTTGCGCTTCTTCCGGCTCGGCCTGCACCTCCGGATCACTGGACCCCAGCCATGTGCTGCTGGGCATCGGCCTGGTGCATGAGGTAGCCCACGGCTCTTTACGCTTGACTTTCAGCGACTACAATACGATGGAAGACGTGGATTACATCCTGGAGACGCTGCCTGGCGTAATCGGCCGGCTGCGCGCTATGTCCCCCCTGTGGGAACGCATTACCAAAGCATAAGGAGGCTTTTGCTATGTTATATTCTGAAAAAGTCATGGACCATTTCACCAACCCCCGAAACGTGGGAGAAATTGAGGATGCCAACGGCGTAGGAGAAGTTGGAAACGCCAAATGCGGCGATATTATGAAAATGTACCTGAAAATTGAAAACGGCGTCATCGAAGACGTTAAGTTTAAAACCTTCGGCTGTGGCGCCGCTATCGCTACCAGCTCCATGGCCACTGAAATGATCAAGGGCAAAACGGTGGAAGAAGCACTGAAGCTGACTAACAGCGCCGTAGTAGAAGCG
>CAJFOX010000023.1 GCA_904397845.1 uncultured Oscillospiraceae bacterium | reverse complement strand
CTCGGCCCAGCCGATTACATAAGTATATGCGCAGTATTTTCACTGCCTGCCTCAGTGTGTGATTGTGATAGGTATAGGGAACGCCATTCACACCTTCGCCGGAATACAGCTCCGGCTGGCCTGCGCAGAACTGATGAGACAGCAGGGGCATGAAGAAGAAACCGGCCGGGCAAAAATCACACCGGCATTTAACCTCCCATGCCGCTATGTCCTGCATACTGTCGGCCCCGTCGTCACGGGCCGCTCCACAAAGCAAGACGAAAGACTGCTGGCCTCCTGCTACCGTTCCTGCCTGGAGTTGGCCGAGACTTACAGCCTCGGCCATGTAGCTTTCTGCTGTATCGCTACTGGTGAATTTCACTTTCCAAGTGAAAAAGCAGCGGACATTGCGATTCAAACCGTGAAAGAATATCAAAAGAGTACACACAGCAAGATTGAGGTGATTTTCAATGTTTTCAAGGACAGTGATTTCCAGATCTACCGAAAATTACTCATTGCAGATTGAACGGCTAAAGTGCGAACTGGAAAGCGCAGACGCCTTTATAATTGGCGCGGGTGCGGGGCTGTCCGATTCGGCGGGCTTTTCTTATAGCGGGGTGCGTTTTAGACGGTATTTTTCCGACTTTGAAGAGAAATACGGCTTTCATGATATGTATTCCGGAGGATTTTTTCCTTTTCCAACGAAGGAAGAATACTGGGCCTACTGGAGCCGTCAAATCTTAGCCAACCGCTATGAGGCCGGAGCTGGAAAACCTTACTGCGATCTGCTGAGACTGGTAAACGGCAAAGACTATTTTGTCCTGACCACCAATGTGGACCATCAGTTCCAGATTGCCGGGTTTGATAAGCGCCGCCTGTTTTACACCCAGGGCGATTATGGTCTGTGGCAATGCTCCAAACCCTGCCGTCAAAAGACGTATGACAATGAGGAATTTGTCCGGGAAATGATTGCCCAACAAAAGGACATGAAGATCTCCACAGAGCTGATCCCCAGGTGCCCTGTTTGCGGGGCTCCTATGACGATGAATCTGCGGGTTGATAATACTTTTGTGCAGGATGAGGGCTGGTATGCGGCCGCAAAGCGCTATGAGGATTTCCTTCTTCTCCATGAGGGAGCTCGCGTTCTGTTTTTGGAATTGGGAGTAGGGGCAAATACGCCGGGCATCATCAAGTACCCTTTCTGGCAGATGACGGCGAGAAATCCGAAAGCGGTGTATGGCTGTGTCAATTTGGGCGAAGCGTTTTGCCCAAAAGAGATCGAAAAACAGTCTGTTTGCATCAACGCTGACATTTCCGGGGTGTTCGCAGATTTGAATAGGAAGTAAATTCTTGAAAGTCAGATGGCTTTTCCGCCTGTTCGGGCCAGAAAATACCTGCCGGAAAGAGATACGAAGAACCGCAAGCTTTCCAGCTGTTATGGCAGTATTGCGCAGATGATGCCTGAATGGCAGAATCATCTTTTCTCATCCGCAGCTGTAGAGTTGGTGTTGTCAACAGCGATCACCAAATGATCGTATCAGCCGATATAAGGGGTAACATGGATGCATCAAAGATTGAAAAAACCGGTAGATACGGCGACAGGCCATTTCTCCATAGAATGGATAAAATCTGTTGGTTGAGAATGGCGAAATATCGGAACTTTTAGGGTTCGCCTATCTGCGTTGACCGCTCTTTTGCAGTCCGTTTTGTTTCTGCCAGCCTGATTTCGACGATTGAGCCGGTTTTCAATCCGGTTTTGGCCGCACTTTTTGGGTAACAATCACACCGCTGGCGGTTTGGGGGCGCCGTGATTGTTATTTACGCTGCAATGGTCTATAATGTAATGAAAACCAAACTGGCGCAAAAAAGCCCAGCCGCTTAAAGCGGAGGAACGGTCAGAAAGATTAGAGTGGTGTCGTTTTGAAGAAAAGAAAGTTTTGGATGCCGGCGGTATTGCTGGTTTTTGTTTTATTTTTGGTTGGTCTTGTCTGGCATCAGGACCTTACAAAAATTTTTGTGTCCTACCGGGTCGAAGCCAATCGGGAAGAGGCAGCCGAAAATGCCGGCCTTTTGATCTCCCATCGGGGCGCCTGCACTTTGGCGCCTGAAAACAGCCTGCCTGCATTTCGCCTGGCGGGTGAGCTGGGATATTGGGGCGCAGAATGCGATGTTTCCGTGACAAAGGATGGTTTTCTGGTCCTGATGCATGACAGTACGGTAAACCGTACCACCAATGGCCGGGGATTGGTCAACAGCTTCACTTTAGAAGAGATCCGAAAGCTGAAAATTGATGTTGGAGCCAATGTGCGTTACTATACAGATTTACAGGTGCCCACACTGGAAGAGTTTTTGCAGATCTGCAAAGAATATGGCATGACGCCGGTCATCGAATTGAAGATTCTGCTGGAGGATGCGAATTACGATACGCTGATATCTCTTTTGCGGCAGACCGGTATGGAGGACGAGGCTTTAGTTATTTCATTCGATTATGTAAAGCTGCAAAAGCTGCGGGAAAAAAGCCCGGTGCATACCATGCTGCTGTCCCAGAATTCCTCGAAAGATACAGTCGATTTGGTTTTGACGCTGGAAAACTGTGATTTAGGGATAGATTACCGTTATTGCAGCCGTTCCCTGGTTCGTTATGCACAGGAAAAAGGGGTTTTGCTTAACGCGTATACAGTGGATGATGAGATGATTTTCCGGGATATGACCTGGTGGGGGATCCATTTTATCACCACAGATTTGCTGAAACCGGCGTCTAACGAAAAATCGTAAATCTGCGTCTATCTTTCAGCAGATGTGCGCCTGATTTCCCACAAAAAGAAAGTCTTCCCAATTTACTGGGATTGTTGAATGGCAAAATGAGGTGTAAAAAAGCCACCCGGCATGGCCGGATGGCTTTTTGAATATCAATAGAACCCCGCCCTGCCGGGCCTGCAGTCGCTTAAACCCATCGATATGATAGGGTGGGTAAGACCCCCTCGCGTTTTCAAGCTCCCTTCGTCCGGAAAATCCGGGAGGTCTGCCGTCCGGCGCAAGAGAAGGAATCCCGTAACAAGCGTGTTGGATTTATATTGTCCGCAGGTAGGTCGCACAGGGCAGGATGCCACTATTTTATGATGGACGGCCGGGATTATTCGGTAAATTCGTAATAATCCTCGAGGTTCTTCATGAAGATTGCAGCGACTTCGTTGAACTCTTCTTCGCTTTCAATTCCGACCAGGAACTCCTCGTCGCCCTCTACAGAGTTGCGCAGAATAATCAACTCGCCAGGTTGCCCCAAAGAATCATCGTCATAAGCGGGGATCATCGCAACATATTTGTGGTCATTTTTTTCCAGCGTATCCAGTACTTCAAAGGTATGAGCAACGCCTTCATCATCGGTCAGGGTCAACAGGTCCGGCCCGAATTCATTTTGTTCCGACATTCTTTCAGCCTCCAGACGCCAAATCCGCACATACGGATCCGGCTAAGATTGCGGCCATGCCGCTATTGCTGATTACCATATTATATGATTCCTGCTCGGAAGTCAATTTAATTTTATTTTTAATATATTTTTCATAAAAAATATATTTTTTGTTAAAAAAAACAGTTGACATTTCCTTTGATATGTTGTATATTAAAGATGCAAGAAGAAAGGAAATAGAAGAAAAGAAAAAACGGAGAGGAGGCGTTTCCCATGTACTCAGATGAACCGGTTCAGAACCTTGGCCGCGGGGTTCGTGGAGAATACGCGGCCAGCCGGAAAGCAGTTTCGTTTTTCAAATAAAGAGAGTCCATCAAGTGGATTTGATACTCCAAGCCAATCGGAGGTTGTCCGATATTAAGAAGAAACTGCATGTCCTAACCAATAGATTTTCTAAAAGCAGAAGATGATTTCTTTTATGTAGGCAATATATAAAAAAATCAGTTCCGGTAGCAAAAGCTATTACGAGTAAATCTTTTTGAAAAAAGTATTGGGTCAGGCGTTTAAACAGAATAATGAAATATGTAAAGGTGAGTCCGATGAAATAGTCAGTAGACTATAGGGTCGAAAACAGTGATTCAAGGGATCCGGTAGAAAATACCGGATCCCTTTTTCACATGCCAAAAGCTGCTGGATATATCGTAGACAGTTTGAATGCTTTGTGGTAAAATAGCCGGAGAAGAAGGATGCAAACCGTCGAAATTACCGGTTTGCCGGTAGGTTCCCGCGCCTATGCGCCGGAATCAAAAAGAGAGGTGCCGGGAATGGATCATCGGTTTTATGAAGAATATACCGCGCTGAAGCGCAAAATTTTGGAAAAACAGTTTTCACGCATGAACCAGCAGCAGCTGGAAGCGGTCTTTCAGATCAAGGGCCCACTGCTGATTTTGGCGGGTGCGGGAAGTGGGAAAACTACGGTACTGGTCAATCGGGTCTCTTATCTGGTTCGGTTTGGCAATGCCTATCACAGCCGGTTTATGCCTCCGCAGATTGCGGAAGACGATATGGTTTTCCTGCGTCAGGCTGCGCAGGGAGGGCAGGCGTCACAGGAACGGTTGACTGCGCTTTTAGCCGATCAGCCGCCGCGGCCCTGGAATGTATTGGCGATTACTTTTACCAATAAGGCGGCGAATGAGTTAAAAAGCCGCCTGGAAGACAGTTTGGGATTAGTGGCGCAGGATATCACCGCTGCTACTTTTCATTCGGCCTGCGTGCGCATTCTGCGTCGGGAAATCGAACGGCTGGGCTATTCCCGCAACTTTACCATCTATGATACTGACGATTCGCTTAAGGTGATCAAAGAGGCGATGAACGCTTTGCATATGGAAGAGAAGCTTTTTGCGCCCAAAGCGGTGCTAAGCGCCATTGGCCGGGCGAAGGATGTGCTGCAGGGGCCGGCAGAGATGATGCGCCAGGCAGGGACCGACTATCGGATGGGCAGTATCGCCAAGGTATATGAAAAATACCAGGCGGCGCTCAAGTCCGCCGACGCAGTGGATTTTGATGATATCATTGTATTGACGGTGCGCCTGTTGGAACAGTTTCCAGAGGTGCTGTCGTATTACCAAAACCGGTATCGTTATATTATGGTAGACGAGTACCAGGATACCAACCACGCCCAGTACCGCCTGGTCAGCCTGTTAGCGGCAGGTCACGGCAATCTGTGCGTGGTCGGTGATGACGACCAGAGCATCTATAAATTTCGCGGTGCTACCATTGAAAATATTTTAAGTTTTGAAGAACAATTTGAAAAAGCAAGAGTAATCCGCTTAGAACAGAATTATCGCAGTACCAAGCGGATTTTGGACGCGGCCAACGAAGTCATTGCCAACAACACTGCCCGGAAGGGGAAAAGCCTGTGGACCGGCAACGGAGAAGGCGACAAGATTTGCCTGTACCGGGCGGGGGATGAACGGGCTGAAGCTTTGTTTATTACGGAGGAAATCACCGCCCATGTAGCGGCGGGTGAGGCATACAGCGACCACGCGGTATTGTACCGCATGAACGCCCAGTCCGGCGAAATCGAAAGGGCGTTGGTAAAGGCGGGCATTCCGTATAAGATCGTCGGAGGGCTCCGCTTTTACGAGCGCAAGGAGATCAAAGACCTGATCGCCTATTTAAGCGTCCTTAACAATCCCAGCGATACGGTCCGCCTGACCCGGATTATCAACGAGCCTAAGCGCGGCATTGGCGACGCGACGGTGGCGGCGGTGCTGGAATTGTCCGCTCAGGTGGGCGTACATCCTTTGAAGATCATGAGCGAAGCGGATCAGTATCAAAGGCTGCAGCGCCGTGCCGCGCCATTGCGTTCGTTTGCGGATATGATGCAGGGATTGATGGAAAAAGCATTGGAAGAACCGCTGGAAATCCTGCTGGACGCAGTGCTGGACGATACAGGCTATCTTTCCATGCTGCAGCTGCAGGGATTTGAGGGGCAGACTCGAATCGAAAATATCGATGAGCTGCGCTCCGCCATTATTAAATTCCAGCAGGAGTCACCGGAGGGCACTCTCTCAGATTTTTTAGAAGAGGTAGCGCTGTATACCGATTTGGACCGCACCGATTTGCAGGACGATTCCGTTACGCTGATGACGATGCATTCGGCTAAGGGGCTGGAGTTCCCTTATGTATTTGTCGCCGGTTGTGAAGAAGGGATTTTCCCCGGACGCATGAGTATGAACTCCCCTGACGAAATCGAGGAAGAGCGGCGGTTGGCTTATGTGGCGATTACCCGGGCCAAGAAAAAATTGTACCTGACCACTGCTGCCCAGCGGATGCTGTTCGGACAGACCACTTGGAACAAAATATCCCGATTTGCCCGGGAAATTCCGAACGAATTGGTAGAGGTCATCGATACCACGGCCCCGCAAAAGCGCTGGACTGGCGGCGCACGGGAATGGGGAATTCCCAGAAGCGCTGTGCGGGCCGGAGACCTGTCCGCTGTTTCCGGAAGCGCGAAATCTTTGCCTTCGGCACCGCTGCATCCGGGAGATACGGTCAGCCATAAGATCTTTGGAAGAGGCGTCGTTCTTTCCGCTTCGCCCATGGCGAACGATTTGTTGGTGGAGGTATCCTTTGATAAGGTAGGGACCAAAAAGCTGATGGCCAATTTTGCAAAGTTAAAAAAGATAGAAGGATAGAAGGCCGCCTCCCGGCGGCACGGCAAAAAAGAGAAAGGCGGAATGAAAGATGGCAAAAGTAACCTTGTTGGCATATACGCCGGAACCGGAAAAGCTGGTTGCCGCGGCGGCAAAGCTGTGCTACAGTTCCAGTAGCCCTCAGACCCTCATGGACGGCCTGACGCCGGAAAAAACGGAAAGCTTTCTGGAAATGCTCCAGACAATCGGACATGAAAGCCCGATTGAGCACGTATCCTTTACTTTTGGCATCGAAGGGGTCTCCCGTTCTCTGCTGGCCCAGATCACCCGGCATAGGATCGCCTCTTACAGTGTTCAAAGCCAGCGCTATGTCAGGGAGAAGGATTTTCAGTATGTCACCCCACCGGAAATCGCCGCTATTCCCGAAGCTCTGGAACTGTATGAGCAGACCATGGCACAGATTGGCGAAAGTTACGACCGCTTGGCGTCTATGCTTAAGCAAAAGCATACCAAGGCGCTTACGGCCGGTGGAATGGAGGAAAAAGCTGCCGCCCGCAAAGCGGAAAAAATGGCTATTGAAGACGCTCGCTTTGTTCTGCCTAACGCCTGCGATACCCAGATGGTGGTGACCATGAACGCGCGCAGCTTGTTTAACTTCTTCCGGCACCGCTGCTGTAATCGGGCTCAGTGGGAGATCCGGGAGGTTGCGTATCAAATGCTGTCGCTGGTATACGAGGTGGCGCCAACGCTGTTCCAAAATGCCGGCGCGCCCTGCATTCGCGGGAATTGCCCAGAGGGCAAGATGAGCTGCGGTCATCCAGAGGAAGTACGGGCGTATGACGCTGTGAGAAAGGGGAAAGCTACCAGATGAAACTGATCGTCATCGAGGGGCTGGACGGCAGCGGAAAAGCAACACAAACGAAGATTTTGGCTCATCGGTTGGTCCAAAGAGGGATCCCGGTCAAAACCGTGTCGTTCCCCGATTACGAAAAACCCTGGTCCTGCCTGGTGCGGATGTATCTGGACGGGCAGTTTGGCAGCCGGCCGGAGGACGTAAGCGCTTATGCGGCGTCCAGCTTTTTCGCCATGGATCGCTTTGCCAGTTACCGGACCAGCTGGCAGAAGGATTATGAGGCGGGCACGGTAATTCTTTGCGACCGGTATGTGGGATCAAACGCCATTCACCAGTCGGTAAAGCTTCCGAGGGAGGAGTGGGATGCGTATTTGGATTGGCTATTCGATTTTGAATACCATAAGCTCGGCCTGCCCGAACCTTCGGCAACAGTGTATCTGAAAATGCATCCGGATACCTCCAAAAACTTATTGTCCCAGCGCTACGGCGGGGATGAGGGAAAAAAGGATATCCATGAAAAAAATCTTCAATATCTGCTATCCTGTCACGAGGCGGCGGGATATGTGGCAAACAGATGCGGCTGGCGCGTGGTAGAATGCTGCGATGGAAAAAAACTGCTCGCCCGGGAAGAAGTTGCCCGGCGGGTGGAAGCTGCTTTGTCCGATTTGCTCCACGCTTTCCCGTTTTGACTGGACAAAAGCAGCTCGGATAAGGTAAAATAACAAAAAGAGAGATTGGGAAATGGGGGATCGAAGTTGGTTTATGTATTTTTGGCACAGGGTTTCGAGGAAATTGAAGCACTGGCGGTTGTGGATATTCTGCGCCGGGCAGAACTGGAAGTGAAAACAGTGGGAGTTACCGGCGAAATCGTAGGCGGCTCCCATGGAATCGTTGTGGCCTGTGATACAGTGGAGGGCGTCATTGACCCGTCTGCGGCGGAGCTGATTGTGCTGCCGGGCGGGATTCCCGGCACCTTGAACCTGGAAAAATCTGCTGTGGTTAAAGAGGCGATCCGCAGCGCAATGGAGGACAACCGCTATATTGGCGCAATTTGTGCGGCTCCGTCGATTTTGGGGCATATGGGGTATTTGGATGACCGAGAAATTACCTGTTATCCAGGATTTGAATCTCAAATGCCCAAGGCCTACTACACTGGAGAAAAGGTTGTCGTCTCGGACAATATTATCATGGGGAAAGGTGCTGGCGCCGCAGTGGATTTCGCATTGAAGCTGGTGGAAGTTATGGTGTCGCCAGTGCGCGCCAAAGCGTTGAGAGAGTCGCTGCAATGTTAAAAAAGGATATTCGGGCGCAGAAAAATGAGCTGCGTGCTAAAATGAAGTGCTTTCGCCGCGACATGCCGCAAGCAGTGAAAGAAAAAAAGGATGCGGCAATCCGTCGGGGCGTTCAATCCCTTGGTCAATATCAAATCTGTCAGACCCTGCTGACGTTTGTATCCACCGAGATCGAGGTGGATACGCGGGTTTTGATTGAACAGGCATTGCGCGACGGCAAAAGGGTCGCAGTTCCATACTGCATCGAAGGGACACGGCAGATGGATTTTTATTATATCCGCTCTATGGCAGATCTTGTTCCCCGAACCTTTGGTGTTTTGGAGCCGCTGCCCGAACAGTGCCAAAAATGGACTGGCGCCCCAAACAGTATCTGTCTTGTACCGGGGCTGGCCTTTGACCGGCACGGTTTTCGCCTTGGCTATGGGAAGGGATATTACGACCGTTTTTTGTCCGGCTATACCGGCTTAAAAATCGGCGTTGTATATGAAGGGTGCCTTTGTCAGCGCCTGCCGCATGGTTATTACGATCTGCCGGTGGATTTGCTGATCACCGAGAAACGGCGGAAAAAGCCGCTGCTTTTGCCGCCCAAACAGAAACGAGCATAAAAATTACCCGGTTTGCAGAAAATATGGCCTTTGGATGGGAGAAGTCCGATCGGAACCGATGCGTTTCGGTTCGGAAGGGCGAAAGGGAGGATCCAATGAACGAAAAAAACGAACAGGATATTTTTAAGGATTTGATCGACAGCATCCATGTAGAGGATGATGTCGATTCCGCAAAACGAGAATCGGCACAGCGGTCTGATCTGCCCCCAAAAGAGGGTCAGGCGCAAGCGGGCATTACGCCGTCCGCCTCTTCGTCTAACGTGTCGGATCCCCATGTGGTTCCGGTGCGCCGGACCGATGGCGTCGATGAGGAGCTTCCACATTGGCTGACTGAGAAAAAGCGTCCGGTATCGGAAAGCGGTTCGCTCCGCACCGCCGCACCTGGCGGCGAGACGCGTGCCGCCAACGGAAATCCGCCGGAACCGTCAAACGGCTCCGGTCGGCCGTCTGCCGCGAAAAGATCAGCGGCCTCTGCGCCAAGAGGACAAGCCTCGGCAGGCGGTTCCGGAGTTTCCCACAGAGAAAAGGAAAGCCGGCCGGAGGAAGGGTTCCAGGTGAATATTTCCCAGCAGGATTATGACCGTCCCTCTGTGTTGCCTGCGGAAAATCCTGCGCAGAAGCAGGCCGCGCCGCCGGCTTCTGCATCTGGTAAAAAGAGAGCAAAAAAGAAAATTAAGAAGCAATACCGTGTGGGTCGTGCGCTTGTGCTGACCGTGTTGTTCCTGGCCCTGAGTGTATATCTTGCGTTTTTTGCAATCCGTGCGTTTGAGGATCTTACAGCAGTGACGCTGTTTGGCGGTGACGGTACCGCCGAGCAGCAGATGACGGTAGAAATCCCGGAAGGAGCTTCTACGGGCGAAATTGCGCAGATTTTGAAAAAAAGCGGTGTGATTACCGAACCGTTTGCTTTCCGGTTATATGTGATGATCAAGCAGGAAGACGGGTTTCAAAGCGGCGAATATATTATGACCGATAAAATGGATTACGATTCCATTATTTACGCGCTGCAGGCCGGTACCGAGCGCACCGATGTGGTGAAAATTATGTTCCCGGAGGGTTCCACTTCGGTAGACATTGCTCAAAAGCTGGAAGAACAGGGCGTTTGTTCCGCCAGTGAGTTTTTGGAAGCTCTAAATAACGATGGGTATAATTATACCTTTGTAGGTAATATTCCGCAGAATGAGCTCCGTTTTTACAAGCTGGAAGGGTACTTGTTCCCCAATACCCAGGAGTTTTTTGTGGGCGAAAGTGTGGATTCGGTCATCAACCGTTTCTTGAAGGATTTTGATTCCAAAATCACCAACGAGATGCGCACGCGGATGAACGAGTTGAACCTGACGCTGGACCAGACGTTGGTTTTAGCCTCCATTATCCAGAAAGAGGCCGGCGATCCGGATGAAATGAAGAATGTTTCCGAGGTGTTCCACAATCGTTTGCGCAATTCGGACACCTATCCGAATTTACAGTCTGACCCCACAGTCTACTATGTAGAGCAGGTTATTAAAAAGAACATCGGCATGACCAACCAGGAAATGTACGATGCGTATAACACCTATGTCTGCGAGGGGCTTCCGGTAGGGCCGATCTGCAATCCCGGTTTGGACGCGATTGAAGCGGCGCTTTATCCGGCCCAGCATGAACAAACTTATTATTACTTTGTCACGGACAATGCGGGCACTTACTATTATGCTGAGACGCTGGATCAGCATAACGCCAACATTGCACAGGCAGATCAGGTCAACGCGGAGTTGGCGGCTAGCTCCTCATCTGCCGCCAGTTGATAAACAGTCGATTGAAACAGCCACCGGACAATCGGTGGCTGTTTGTGTAAAGTGCGAACGGTCATGGGAAAAGAAAGGTGGCTGCTATGGCAGATTGGAAAAGGCCGGAGGTTTTGGCACCCGCCGGAGATTTTGAGCGGCTGGTTGCGGCAGTGCAATACGGTGCAGACGCGGTTTATTTGGGCGGCAAGGATTTTGGCATGCGTGCGTCGCCGATGAATTTTACCGAGGAGGAATTGGTTCGCGCCGTTGATTTCTGCCATCGGCAGGGGGTGAAGGTTTATGTCACCTGTAATATCCTGCCGCGGGAAGAGGATCTTGCCGGCCTTCCCACCTATCTTCACTTTTTGTGTGATGCAGGCGTTGATGCTCTTATCGTTGCGGATATTGGCGTGATGATGCTCTGCCGCCGCGAGATCCCTCAAATGGAGCTGCATATATCAACCCAGACCGGTGTGGTCAACCATTTGACCGCTGCGGAATTATACCGCATGGGAGCCAAGAGGGTGGTGCTCGCCAGGGAATTGAGCCTGGAGGAAATCCGGCGGATTCGGCAAAATACGCCGCCCGAACTGGAGATAGAAGCTTTTGTCCATGGTGCCATGTGCATGTCATTTTCCGGTCGGTGCGTATTGTCCAACTATCTGGCCGGGCGCGACGCCAACCGCGGCGAATGTGCCCAGCCCTGCCGCTGGAACTACTACCTGATGGAAGAAAAACGGCCGGGGGAATTTTTCCCGATTTTTGAAGAAGAAGACGGGACTTACATTCTCAATGCAAAAGATCTGTGCATGATCGAGTATCTGGATCAGCTGGCGGATGCGGGCGTGGGGAGTTTTAAAATCGAGGGAAGGGCAAAATCCTTTTACTATGTAGCTACCATTACCAATGCCTATCGCTGTGCTGTAGAGCTATTGGAAAAGGATCCGGCCCATTACCGTCTGCCTGGCTGGTTGCTGGAGGAAACGAAAAAGGTCAGCCACCGGCAGTACAGCACCGGATTCTATTTTGGACAACCCGACAACGGCCAATATTACGAAAGCGGTGGGTATATTCGCAATTACGATGTGGCGGCTGTGGTAGAGGGCTGGGAAGAAGGCATGCTTCTTTGTACGCAGCGAAACCGTTTTTTTCCCGGCGAGACGCTGGAGGTGCTTCTTCCGGGCAAATCGCCGGAACTCTTTCCTGTCCCGGCGATTTTTGATACGGACGGGCAGTCTTTGGAAGCGGCCCGCCATCCGATGCAGCAGTTGAGAATTCCGTGCGCCAGGCCAATTGCCAAGGGAACGATTCTTCGGCGGCAGCAAAAATAAAGGCTTTTACCGTATCAACAGGTTGGCACGCATTTTCCACCAAAAATGCTGTTTTTGGTCGTTGAAAACACATAGCTTGGGGAAAATATTTTGTTTAATCCCCACAAACAGAATGGTTTTTGTTTTGCTTTTGTTTATCCAACAAGCAGAATTTTGCAGAAAAACCTGCAAACAGCCTCCGGAATGCGTTGACGAACCGCTTTGCTGTGTTATAATAATAAGTAGTTTGGCTGTTCCGCAGGGAACGTTTTGGAAGAAGCAGAGTAGAATTTTAGATGAAGAAGCAGGAGAGTTGTAGTAATGTTTGTAAAAGATGTTCAGGTTCAGAACCAGGTAGGCCTGCACGCCCGCCCCGCTACTTTTTTTATTCAGAAGGCGAACGAGTATAAATCCTCCATCTGGGTGGAGAAGGATGAGCGCCGCGTAAACGCAAAGAGTCTGCTTGGCGTTCTTTCTCTGGGGATTGTTGGCGGCACCACCATCCGGATCATTGCGGATGGTGCGGATGAGGAGCAGGCGGTCAACGGCCTGGTAAAACTGGTTGAGTCCGGTTTTTCCGAGTAATCACACAGCACGATGAAAGCCTCCCGGGCAAAATGCACGGCGGGGCTTTTTTCCTATCTTTTTGCGAAAGGAGGGGCGGAAAATGAATAATCCGAGACTTGGATATCTGCGGGAAAAAGTGCGTCAGCTGCCGAAAGAGCCGGGCGTTTATATCATGCGGGACAAAACCGGAAAAATCATTTATATCGGTAAAGCCAAGGCATTGCGCAACCGGGTGTCCAGTTATTTTCGCAGCGTGGAAAAGCATCTGGAAAAGGTCTACAAAATGGTAGAAAATGTCTATGATTTTGAGACGATTGTAACGGACAGCGAATTTGAAGCGCTGGTGCTGGAATGCAGCCTCATTAAGCAGTATACCCCGAAATATAATATTCTGCTGAAAGACGATAAGGGGTATTCTTATATCAAGGTGACGCCTCCTCCTTACAGCCGTATCCAAGCGGTACTGCAGAAGCAGGAAGGGGACGGGTGTACTTATCTTGGCCCTTATATGTCTTCCTATGTGGTCAAGCAGACGGTGGATGAGGCCAATAAGGTGTTCATGTTGCCGACCTGTAGCCGGAAATTCCCGCAGGAATTCCGCAAGGGAAGGCCTTGCTTAAACTTTCACATCAAGCAGTGCATCGGCCTTTGCCGGGGGCGGATCAGTGAAGAGGAATATTCTGCCCGTGTAGAAGAGGCATTGGATTTTATCCGGGGAGGCTCGGCCCGTGCGCTGGAGCGGCTGGAGGAACAGATGCTGCGCGCCAGCGACAATCTGGATTTTGAAAAGGCCGCCCAGTACCGGGACCGAATCCAGGCCATTAAGAAGATTGCCGATCGGCAGAAGGTGGTCAGCTCCAAAGCGGCGGACGCGGACATTGTGGCTTTTACCCAGAGCGATTCTGCCACTGCGGCGGCAATTCTATTGTTTCGCAATCACCGGTTGGTGGACAAAAAGGATTTTGTATTTTATGAAAGCGGAGACTTGCCCGCTTTCCGCAGGGAGTTCCTGCTGGGCTATTACCGGGAAGACATCCCGCGTGTCATTGAAGTGGACGGCGATTTTGAAGACCGGGAGTTAACTGAGGCGTATTTTTCACAGAAAATGGGGCACAAAATTACCATTACAATACCGCAGCGAGGAGAACAGGCCAGGTTGGTGGAAATGGCACATAACAACGCCTCCCAGCGCCTTTCCCATGAAGTGTCCCGCACCGGAAGAGAGCTTTCCGCCTTGGACGAGCTGGCCCGGCTGCTGGGTCTCTCGGCGCCGCCATCCTACATTGAGGCTTATGATATCTCCAATATTGGCGCCGGCACGATTGTCGGCGGCATGGTGGTGTTTGAAGGTGGGCGTCCCCAGAAAAAGTATTACCGCAAATTCAAGATGAAAACCCAGCTGACCCCCGATGATTACGCCAGCATGAGAGAGATGCTTTCCCGCCGGTTTGGCCGCTATGAGGAGGAAAAATCCTCAGGCGAGGGGTTCGGCCGTTTGCCGGATCTGATACTTTTGGACGGCGGCAAAGGACATGTGGGAGCGATCCTGCCGTTGTTGGAGGAAATGGGTATCCATGTACCGGTATTCGGCATGGTCAAGGACGACCGGCACCGCACCCGTGCTATCGCCAAAGATGGCGGTGAAATTTCCATCAACGCCAATAAAAATGCCTTTGCGCTGGTTACCCGCATTCAGGATGAGGTGCATCGCTATACCATCGATTTTTCTCGCAAAAGCCACCGAAAAAGCGGAATGGAGCTGGCTATGACTTCGGTAGAGGGGATTGGGCCGGCCCGGGCAAAGGCGCTGTTTACGGCATTTAAAACCCAAAAGGCGATGCGCCAGGCAACGGTGGAGCAGCTGGCAGCGGTCAAAGGAATGACATCGGCCAGTGCTCAGCGCCTGTACGATTGGTTACATGCCGATGAGGAATAAAGAAGGGTCGGATATTGACATCCGGCAGGTTTTGCCCCATAATAACCGTATGTAGATCATGGAAAAATAAACAGATTTTGATCGAAACAGCGCATAAATGGAGGAGAGAAATGAGGATCATTACCGGTTCCGCCCGCGGGCGGAGGCTGATGGCCCCAGCAGGGACAGATGTCCGCCCAACGGCGGAGGTGACCAAAGAGGCTGTATTTTCTGCCATCCATTTTGAAGTGGCGGGCGCAAGGATGCTGGATTTGTTTGCAGGTACTGGCCAAATGGGGCTGGAGGCGATTAGCCGCGGCGCCCGGTCTGTGACCTTTGTGGAAAACAGCCGGTCTTCCTTGGAGGCGCTGCGGGCCAACATCGCGGCTTGCGGGTTTGAACAGCAATGCCGGGTAGTTGCCATGGAAGCGATCGGTTTTTTAAAGCTCGGCGGTGGAGAATATGATATTGCTTTTATCGACCCGCCTTACAATCAGGGGTTGGTGCAGGCGGCGCTTCCGCTGGTGGCGACGCAGATGGCTCCCAGCGGGGTCATCCTGTGTGAAACCGACCGGCATGAGGAACTGCCGAAAGAGGTGGGCAGTTTCCGCCTGATAAAAACCCGCCGGTATGGCAAGGCGATGATCCATACTTATCGGGTTTTGGAAGAGGAGTAACAGCAAATGAGAATTGCGGTTTGTCCCGGCAGTTTTGATCCGGTGACCAAAGGTCATCTGGATATTGTGACGCGGGCTTCAAAATTATTTGACAGAGTGATTGTTCTGGTGGTGATCAACGCTGCCAAAACGCCAAGCTTTTCGCCGGAGGAGCGGGTGCAGATGATCCGGGAGGTCATCGGCGGCAGTCTGCCAAACGTAGAAGTAGACACTTTTTCGGGCCTTTTGGCCGATTATGTCCGGGACGTGGGCGCGGTGGCCATTGTCAAGGGCCTGCGGGCAGTGTCGGATTTTGAATATGAATTTCAGATGGCGCTGGCCAATAAAAAACTAAATCCCACGTCGGACACGGTTTTTCTGACAACTGCTTCGCAGAATATGTATTTGAGTTCCAGCCTGGTGAAACAGATCGCCCAGTTCGGCGGGGACATTTCCGATTTCCTGCCATCACAGATCGTAGACCGGGTGGCAAGCCGTCTGTGCAAAAAGGAGTAACCGCGCTGTTTTGCCGGGGCAGGACTGGATTTACCGCCAAAAACGCAGTTTAAGGGAGGGCTTATGCTATGAATATTGATGATATTTTGGATGCAATGGACGAAATGTTAGATCGCGCGTGGAACCTGCCGCTAACTGGAGGCCGGTGCGTTGTCGATGCAGAAAAGGTACGGGATCTGATTGATGATATTCGCCTGAACATGCCTGCGGAAATCAAGCAGGCCAAACAGATTGTGGCCGATCGGGCAGATATCATCAGTGTGGCTAAAAAAGAGGCGGAGGATATCGTCCGTAAGGCGGAAGATCGTGCCAAAGCGCTGGTGGAGCAGGAGGAAATCACCAAACAGGCTCAGACCCGCGCAACTGAGATCCTGACTCAGGCACAGGCGAAATCCCGTGAGATGCGGCAGGCTTCTCAGGAGTTTGCAGAAACGATGCTTAAAAGTACAGAAGAGACGCTTTCCAAATCACTGGGCGATGTGCGCTCTACTCGCCAGGCGCTCAAATCATCCGGCAGAAATTTGCAAAAGTAGGAAAAAAGGGGTGAATTGAAAAAATTCACCCCTTTTTTTTGCCAAAATCAACGGGGTTTTTAGAATTTTGCGCTCCATGCATGCCATCCATCCTTTGTGCATAAAGCGAACGGCATTCGACAAAAAAGCGACTGCCCTAGATATTTTGCGACCAATGAAAAGAAAAGACTAATGACAAAAATTTCAGCGGGCAATTTGTGTCTGAAAAAAGAAATCATAGCAGACAGGTGGAAAGATTTATTTTCAAGACGGCTAGAGAGAAACAGGCGGAAAGCCGTTGTCGTTTTACCGGTTCATTTGGTGGGCATGCGATGGGGAAAATAAAGCTGCTTTGAACGAATTGGATCATGTTTAATACTTGTACAGGCTGTATATGACATATGCGGCCTGTTTTTTTGGTGTTTTTGAAAAAATACTTGACAATACTTCGGTACCAAAGTATTATAGGGATGATAAATATTAGGTACCGAACTGTTTGGAGGAGGAAAATGGAGATACAAGAACAACCTTTAGAATGTCTATTTCGATTAATGCGCGCTTTGCGACGGGGCAGGTCGCATCACCATGGATCGCACCATTTTCATGGATATGGCAGACTGATGGAGGCGATTTCCCGTCACGAAGGAACGAGCGCCCGGGAATTGACCGAATTATTGGATATCCGGCCGTCGTCGTTGAGCGAAATGCTTTCCCGCTTGGAATCTCAGGGGGATATCCGGCGGCAGCGTGATGAAAAAGACGCCCGGATTTCTCATATCTGGCTGACAGAGCAGGGGCGCCGTCAATTCCAGCAGCACAGCCAGACACGGCTGCCTTACCAGGATGCGCTTTTGCAGTGTTTGACACCACAGGAAACCAAGGAATTGAACCGGATTTGTGGGAAATTGATTGACTGTCTGGAAGAACAGAGGAAGAAGGAGGAATGTGCATGCCGCCAGGAGGACCGGTAGGAATGCGAGGCCCAAACCGTTTTTTAACAGAAGAAGAAAAGAAAAACCGACCGCAGATTACAAAAGCACTGCTCAAACGCATTTTTTCTTATCTGCTGCCTTACTGGCCCAAATTGCTGCTGGTTCTGGCGGCGATTATCCTGTCGTCGATTTTTGGGCTTTTGCCATCCATCCTCACCGGAAAGATCATCGACGAAGGGCTGATTGGCGGGGATTTCGGCGTACTGCTGGTGCTGATCGCCTTATCGTTTGCCGTGCTGGTCCTTTCCAACCTGATCGGCGTACTGGAAAGCTATCTGAATACCTGGGTAGCGCAGCATATTACTTACGATATGCGTAATCAAATGTATGCCCATCTGCAAAAAATGTCCCACCGTTTTTTTACCAGCAGCAGGCAGGGGGATGTCATTACCCGTATGACCAGCGATATTTCCGGTGTGCAGAGCGTGATTGCCAATACCCTTACCAGCATTTTAAGCAATATTGCCGTACTAGCTACTTCGGTGGTGGCAATGTATCAGAAAAACTGGATTTTGGCAACCGTGGGAGTCATTATCGTGCCGTTGTTTGTACTGCCGACCAAGCGGGTTGGAAAAACCCGCTGGAGCCTTGCGCTGAAGTCACAGGAAAAGAATGATGAGATTAACCAGATTCTCAACGAGACATTGAGCGTTAGCGGTCAGATGCTGGTAAAACTGTTCACCAATGAAAAGATGGAATATGAGAAATATCAGAAGGCCAACCGGGAAATGACCCGGCTGAACATTCGGGAAAGCATGGCGGGCCGCTGGTTCCGGGTGGCCATGAACACCTTTACCAGCATGGGGCCGATGCTGATTTACCTGGTGGGCGGCTTTCTTATGATCCAGATGGGAAATACCAGCTTGACCGTCGGCGATATTACGGTAATGGTATCCCTGCTCAGCCGGATGTACCAGCCGGTCAATTCTCTGCTGAATATCCAGGTGGATGTGATCCGATCCATGGCATTGTTCACTCGGATTTTTGAATATTTTGATATGCCTGTCGAGGTAGAGAACCGCCCTTACGCAGTAGCGCCGCCATCGGTAAAGGGAGATTTGGAATTTTGCCATGTAGGCTTCTACTATGATTTGGGGCAGCCGGTTCTGCAAGACCTTAATTTCCGCATTGAGGCAGGCCATTCGGTGGCGATTGTCGGCCCTTCCGGCGCGGGAAAATCGACAATGATTCATCTGATCCCGCGGTTGTACGATGTGACGGAGGGACGTATTACGCTGGATGGCCGGGATATTCGAGGGATTGATCTGGAAGTGTTGCGGAAAAATATCGGCGTAGTGACACAGGATACCTACCTGTTTAACGGAACCATTCGAGAGAATCTGCTGTACGCTAACGCGCAGGCCACCCAAGAACAGATTGTCGAGGCCTGCCGACAGGCCAACATCCATGATTTTATCGCGGGCTTGCCACAGGGGTATGATACTCTGGTGGGGAATCGGGGCATTAAGCTTTCCGGCGGTGAAAAACAGCGGGTCTCCATTGCGCGGGTAATTTTGAAAAATCCCCGGCTGCTGATTTTGGACGAAGCGACTTCTGCGCTGGATTCGATTTCGGAAAGCCTGATTCAGGATGCGATCGATCCTTTGCTCAAAGGCCGCACCAGCCTGGTTATTGCTCACCGCCTGTCCACCATTATGGCGGCGGATGAGATTTTAGTGGTTGACCAGGGGCGGATTGTGCAGCGAGGAACCCACCGGGAGCTAGTAGAGCAGGACGGTGTATACCGGGAGCTGTATGAGACTCAGTTCCGCCGGGCGTTGGAAGATCAAAAAAATCGGAAGATAACAAAAGCAAAAGTGTTAGCGCACTAAAAAGCGCCGGTTTTCGAGGGTAACCCGAAAACCGGCGCTTTTTGACTGTCAATAAGTTTTGTATAGCAGACGCAGGTGCGTTTTTTATCGGTGGGCGATTACGCTGTCAAGAACAAGGTCCTTCGTGTAATAGCTATCCTTCATTGGCTCTTCGCCAGCATAATCGGTAGACAGGTACTTTTTGTTATCGTCAGAGAAAACAGTTATCACGACTGGATCGTCTCCCAGCCGCTGGGCGGCCATTACAGCGCCGATCAAATTCGCGCCGGAAGAAATGCCGACGCCAATTCCCAAATGCCGGGACAACATTTGCGCCGCAACGATGGCGTCGCCATCATCTACCGAAACAACGCCGTCCAGCGCAGATAGCTGCAGCAAATCAGGAATGAAGTCGTCGGAAATTCCCTGGATCCGATGCTTGCCGACTTTGTATCCAGTGGAAAGAGTTGGGGAATTCAACGGCTCCAGCGCAAAAGCGCGGCAGGCAGAAGAGGCCTCTTTCAACCGCCTGGCAAGCCCCATAACGGTTCCGCCAGTTCCAACGCCTGCTACCAGGCCATCTGGACGCAGCCCCAAGCCGTTTAGCTGACGCAGGATTTCGGCACCGGTAGTTTCATAATGAGCGGCGCTGTTATCTGGGTTGGAAAACTGGCGTGGCAGAAAAACGCCACCTTTTTGAGCCAGTTCCTCGGTCATTCGGATCGACCCGAGAAAGCCGCCTTCTTCTTTGGAAACCAGTCGGACTGTAGCGCCGTAACCCTCCATCATGGCAATGCGTTCGCGGCTCATCCAGTCGGGCATATATATTACGACCGGGTGCCCCAATGCGGCGCCCACAGCGGCAAAGGAAATGCCGGTATTTCCGCTGGTAGCCTCTGCTATGGTCATGCCCGACTCAATGGCGCCGGTTTCATAGCCCTTTTTTAAAATATAATAAGCCACCCGGTCTTTGATGCTGCCGGTGAGGTTATAAGCTTCTGCTTTTGCAAAAATGCGCAGACATCGACCTTTATAGGTACAGTGGATCTCCAGAAGAGGGGTGTTGCCGATCATGGGCGCAAGATGCTCAAAAATCTCTTGTGCTTGCTGTTTCAATGAGATGCCTCCTTTGGTTTACGTCTGCTGGTGCCATTTTATGCAAAAATAGAAAAAAAGTCAAGGAAATGGTCAAAATACATGAGAATATCTTCCAGATTTTTCTACAAAAAAGAAAGCAGAAGTTTTTTCAAATTATTTTTAATACTTGATACAGCTTGTTTTCTTTTATTATAATTTGAGATATTATATTTACGCCGTTTTATAAGCTCTAAAAATCATCAAAAATAGGCTTGTTCTATTCTGCTGTACTTCCAAATGTCGCATTTTAAAGCAGCTTTCTGCCCTTTGCGGACGATGTACCCCCGCTCTTTCCAGCCTTTAAAGGTATGTAGCGGAATTTCCCTGCTTTGCTCTAAAAACTGTTGTACCTGTTCTGCTGTGAAGATTTCAGCATTAAGAGCGGCGTTCACTATCAATGTAATGTTGTTCATTTTCAGTACCTCCCTTAATAGCTAATTTTGTCCATCAACCAAGCATGAACTTTTGATCTCTCCCGGTAATCGTATTTGTTGGAATTGTGGGCGAAAATCCAATAGACTGAATAAATGTAATTTAGATTGACGATGATTTTGTTTTTCATTTTGAAAACCTCGCTTTCTTTATCTTGATTCTATTGTACACTAATTCGTTTTTATTGTCAAGTGTTGTTTGCAACTTTTTTATGTATTTTTTCATTTTTCTTTTTCGCTTGACACTTACTCGTTTACGAGGTACAATATATTATAAGGGAAGGAGGTTACCAAATGGAACTAACGGCAAAGGATAAAATTAAGATCATTTTAGATCGCCGAAACATGACTTTAACACAACTTGCCAACGCAACAGGGCAATCACGGCAAAACATGAGTAATAAAATGAGCCGGAATAATTTTACAGAGCAGGACTTACAGCAGATTGCCGCCGCTCTCAATTGCACATTCAACGCAACTTTTAAAATGAATGACACAGGGGAAGAACTTTAATTTTTTGATTTGAAAAATTCCCTGCGTCAAAGTCGCTAACCAAAGTCGGAAAGGAGGGTAAAACCTTGAATTTCGCTGATAAATACTATCTCACCCCGGAACAAAGTCGTTTTCTTGCAAAAAAGAAATGGGACGAAAATGTTTATTGCGGTATGCGTATGGAAAACCGTGCCGTTACTTTCCCGCAAACGAAAACCATCTTAAACGGCGTGAATGTTCCCAATGTGCAGCTTG
The DNA here is from genome assembly GCA_904397845.1 of uncultured Oscillospiraceae bacterium. GTDB lineage: Bacteria > Bacillota > Clostridia > Oscillospirales > Ruminococcaceae > UBA3818. Next base: position 32,599 of record CAJFOX010000023.1, on the reverse strand, counting down.
ACGATATAACAGCGATTCTCAATATGCGTGACGCATGGCGTTTTCTGCTGGATACCATTTCAGAGCCGCTAACGCTTGACTATATCTGCAAGTTGAACGGCTTTATTGCACGCAATGAAGCTCTTGAATGGGGAAAGTTGCGCACCGGTTCAGTAGGCATATCGGGTACAGATTATATACCGCCTATACCCGCTCAAACGAACGTAGAACAGGAGTTGCAAGCCATATTGGGTAAAGATACCACCGCAACAGAAAAGGCTTTAACGGCCTTTGCATGGGGCGCAAGAGGGCAGTTCTTTTGGGACGGTAACAAGCGAACCAGTATGACAGTCGCTAACAAAATCCTGCTTTCTGCCGGGGCGGGTATGCTCACGATCACAGACAAGTACATGGAACAGTTTAATGCTCTACTGCTTGATTTTTACAATAACGGAAAGCCGGAAATTCTCAAACAGTTCCTGTATGACAACTGCATACAGGGAATGAGCATATAACCTTCTATTTGGAAGTGTGTTTTTCCTGTTGCTTCAACCACTCTTGGAACGCCTGCTCATTTTTCGGGTCTTCATAGAACTTCTGTAAAATACCTATCAATGGTCGTGCAAGGTCGTTAATTTGGGAATCCGTTAAGACAGGGTTTGAAATGGATAAAATTTTTTTCGTTGTTCATTTTAAATCTCCTTAAAAATGGTAAAAAGATACGCCCTCGCCCATAGTCGGGTAAGGGCGTTTGTCTTTGCCTGAAAGTCGCTTATTCTTTTTTCTCTGCCGCTTCTACGATCTCAACAGATTCTGCATATTGGGACAGCTTTAAAAGCGGAATGTCCTCTGGGTGCTTCTGCATAACATTTCTCGTAAACTGTGCAAGCTGTGTCTTGTTGGCATTGTCAGGTAGATCACGGAAATACCAGTCGATTTTCTGCTTCTCCAAAACAGACAGCCCGCTTTTCTTTGCGCTCACGTCCTGCAACTGCGGAACGGTATCCAGTACGGCGATATAATCGGCATAGACAGGGGAATATACCTTGTCAGGCTCATCGGGATTGACAGTGAAAAAGTCTCGGAAATGCACAGTTTTGTCCTTTGGCTTAAACAGTTCATCACAAGCACCCATCAAATAATCATGAGCTTTATCAATCGCCTTGTGCATTTCCACACAATCCAGTTGAACAGGTACGGTAAGCGTGATTCCGTTCTGCCGCGCAATAGTTTCCAGAGTTTTCAGAGCGTTGTAATTGTCATAGACGCAAGGCAAAATGTCTTGAAGCTCCACTTGACTTAGATCATCACGCATTTTGAGTACTTCCAGCAAATTCCTCATGCTTTCTGTCGGTGCAGTGCGTACCATTTTGCGTACATTGTCATGCTGTTTAGTGGTAAATGCCCTAATCATAAAGCGGTAACTTGCTGTGGCGGCGGCAATCATTTTGGTATGTTCATCGTTGTACGCTTGCCGTCTGCTTGCGATAACAGCAGGGGCAAAAGTGTTTTCGGATTCCTTGAATCGCTCCATTGCGTCCTTATACTCATTCGACCAGAAAAACCGGCTGCGGTTAAGCTCTTTCCAAAAGCTTGCTCTATTGTGTGTGCTGTACTAACTGTACTTGAAATTCAGATATACCCTACATATAAATTTACATACATCCCAAAATATAAAAAATAATGGGCGCGTTGATTTTTTGTTGATTTCCTCGCCGCTTTGAGCATAATAAAAAGCCTGTAAAATGCGTTAAATCCGCATAAATACAGGCTTTTCTATTTTACAGTAGAAATTATTTCAAAAAAAATCGAAAAAAATCCAGCTTTTTTTGAAAGGGAGCGTTGCAATTTGAAAAGAAACTAGTTATAATGGAAGCACAGTGGTGTAAAGTGGTGTGAAGTGGTTAAAAAGTGATAAAAAGAGAGGACGGTGGGAAACATGCTGATTGGCGAGTACGCACATACGCTCGACCAAAAAGGCCGTGTCAATTTTCCCGCCAAACTTTTAACTGACTTAGGCGACCGCTTTATCCTGTCGAAGGGCCTGGATGGCTGCTTGTTTGTATATTCCATGGAAGAATGGGGAAATCTGGAGAGAAAAATAAAAGAACTTCCTCTTTCCAAATCGCGAACGCTGCAACGGTATTTCTTTGCCGGCGCCGCCGATGTGGAAGTAGATAAACAAGGGCGCATTGTCATCCCGGCAAAACTGCGGGAACATGCGGGCCTGGAAAAAGACATCATGATTATCGGCGCGTCCAGCCGGGCGGAAATCTGGGATAAAGAGAGATGGAACCAGAACTGCCAGACGCTGACCGCCGAAACCATCGAACAAGCGATGGAAGAACTGGGATTTTAGTCTCAGGCATGCCGAAAGGAGCGGAGCAATGGAATTTTCCCATTATTCCGTGATGCTGGAAGAATGCATCTCGGGACTTGCCATCCGGCCGGACGGTATTTATGTGGACGGGACAGCAGGAGGGGCTGGACATTCCTGCCAGATTGCAAAGCGGCTGACCGAGGGGAAGCTGTTTGCACTGGACAAGGATCCGGACGCAGTGAGCATTGCAGAACAAAGGCTGGCGCCTTATGCGCAGGCTACGGTAATACAGGCGGATTTCAAGGATCTGTGCTGTACGCTGAAGGAGCGGGGGATTACCGGTGTAGACGGCATTTTACTGGACCTTGGCGTTTCCTCTTATCAGCTGGACACAGCGGAACGGGGATTCTCTTATCACCAGGATGCGCCGTTAGATATGCGCATGAGCAAGACCGGACCGAGTGCCCGGGATTTGGTCAATACCTACTCCGTCGAGGATTTATCCCGGATCATTCGGGAATTCGGCGAGGAAAAATACGCTTGGAGCATCGCAAAAAATATAGAAAAAGCGAGGGCAAAAGCGCCGATTTTGACCACAGGGCAGCTGGCGGAAATCATCAGGGAATCGATGCCTTATTCCGCCAGGCGGGAGAAAAACCCCGCCAAAAAAACCTTTCAGGCGATCCGTATTGCCGTGAATGGCGAGCTGGACGCACTGTCACAGGTTTTGGATCAGGCGTTTGACTTTCTAAATCCGGGAGGTAGATTTGCCATTATCACCTTTCATTCCCTGGAGGATCGAATGGTCAAACAGAAATTTGCGGATTTCGCAAGGGGTTGTATCTGTCCTCCAGAATTCCCGGTATGCGTTTGCGGTAAAAAACCAAGGGGGACGCTGGTCAGCCGGAAACCGATAACGCCGACAGAAAAAGAATTGGCGCAGAACCGCAGAAGCCGCAGCGCAAAACTGCGCATTATTGAAAAAAACAAGGAAGGATAAAACCAAAGGAAGCAGAAAGGGTGAGTAAAATGGCCTCACAAAGCCAGGCCTATGACCTGTCGCGCTATGAACCGAAGGTTGCAGAGCAGCCGAAAGTACGAGTTATCAAACGGGCGCAACCGGTAAAATCCGTGTATGGTGTGCGGCCGATCACTCTTGTGATGGCAGCCATGATTGTGGTGTCCATTACAGCGCTGCTATTGTATAACAATGCCATGATTGCTGAGATCAGTGCCGAAATTACTTCGGCGACCACAGAGCTGGAACTGCTGGAGAATGAGAATGCGCGGCTGAATCGGGAACTGGATGCGAAAATGTCCAATGAGGTTATCGCTGAAACGGCGGTCAACGAGCTGGGGCTCAGCAAACTGGAAAATTATCAGGTGGCATATGTGAACCTTTCTTCGCAGGATGTAGTTACTGCCAAGAACAGCGGCGGGACAAGTATTTTCGCTATTATTGGACAGGTTATCACAAAAATTCAGGAATATCTGAAGTTTTAAGCAATATCATATATAAAGAGGAAGACAGTAGGGGGGATATGCGCTGCCCTGGTTGTAAAACCACAGGGTACGCCGTCGGCTTCTAGTGTGACAGCGGGGAGTTGAGAAGAAAATTCTTGACTCCTTTTGTTTCTTAAAAAAGCAACCAGAAACCGGACCTATTGGCCGGAATGGAGGATATGCAATGGCTTTTCCAAGTACAACGGTACAAATGAAAAAACGGATTGTTGCCTTGATCCTGGCAATATCGGTGTTAGGGTCGTCCGTCATTATCGGCAGATTGTTCCAGCTGCAGGTGGTGCAGGCAGAGGATCTGCAGAAACGAGCGGCGCGCCAGCAGATGCGGGTGACCAGCCTCAGCGCCCAGCGGGGCACCATCTATGATCGCAATGGAGAGATCCTCGCCATGAGCGGTACCGTTTGGACCGTTTATCTGTCACCGGTGGACATTGATTCAGAGGAAGAACGGTTGCTGATTGCCAAGGGGCTTTCGGAAATTCTGGATGTTTCCGAAGAGTTCGTTTTGGAAAAATCCCAGCGCAATACATATTACGAAATCATCAAAAAGAAGATCGAGCGCCCTCTGGCCGATGAGGTGACTGAGTTTGTGACGGAAAACGGGATTACCTGCGTGGGGTTGGAGGAAGATTACAAGCGATATTATCCCTATGGAACGCTGGCATCAACAGTCCTGGGATTTACCGGAAGCGAAAATCAGGGCGCTTACGGGATCGAGGCTTACTATGACAGCGTTTTAAGCGGGACCAACGGACAGATAGTATCCGCCAAAAACGCTTGGGGAACCGATATGCCCTTTAAATATGAAAAGATGTATGAAGCGCAAAATGGAAACGATTTGGTGTTGACCATTGATGTCAATATCCAGCGCTTTGTCGACAAGCATCTGGAACAGGCCGTGATCGAGCATGAAGTACAGAACAAAGCCTGCGCGATTGTAATGGATGTAAAGACTGGGGAAATCCTGGCGATGAGCACTAAGCCGGACTTCGATCCCAACTCTCCCAATACCATCTATGATGAGAACGTGCAGGCCCAACTGGACGCCATCACGGATGAAGACGCCCGGCAGGAAGCCTTGCTGGAAGCACAGTATGAACAGTGGCGAAATAAAGCAATTTCCGATCCGTATGAGCCGGGATCCGTTTTTAAAATCATCACCGCTTCCGCCGTATTGGAGGAAAAGGTTGTCGGTTTGAACAACTCTTTTACCTGCACCGGTTCTTACGAGTCCGGCGGGGTGGTCTATCACTGTTGGAAGCTGGCCGGGCACGGTACTCAGAATTTTGCCCAGACCCTGCAAAACTCCTGTAATCCAGCGTTTATTTCCTATGGGCAGGCGCTGGGAAAGGAAAAATTCCGGGAGTATTTTCAGGCGTTTGGCCTGACCCAGACCACCGGGATTGACCTTCCGGGCGAAGCGGGAAGCATTTACCACGCAGAAGAGGACTTTGGTGTTACGGAATTGTCCAGTAGTTCTTTTGGCCAGACTTTTAAGGTTACAGCATTGCAGCTGATTACGGCAGTTTCCGCAGCGGTCAACGGTGGAGAATTGATGCAGCCTTATATCGTGAAACAGGTGGTAGATGAAGAGAAAAACGTTGTATCAGAAACAACGCCGGCGGTAAAACGCCAGGTCATTTCCAATGAAACCAGCGCTACGATGGCATCGCTTTGTGAAAGTGTGGTGTCCGAAGGATCGGGGCGGAACGCGCAGTTGCCCGGATTTCGAATCGGCGGTAAGACGGGTACTTCTGAAAAATTAGGCGCTAACGACAGCGATTGGAAAATTTTATCTTTCGTGGGGTTTGCGCCAGCGGACGATCCGCAGATTGCGGTTCTGGTCATGCTGGATGAACCGAAACTGGATGATCCATATGGGTCCACTATCGCGGCTCCGATTGTAAAAAATATGCTGGCGGATATTCTGCCTTATCTGGGAATGGAGCCCCAGCTTGATGTCGATGAAGATACCAGTGTAGAGGTTCCTTACCTGACCGATGTTATGCTGGAAGAGGCCCAGTCGCAGCTGATTGATTTGGGGCTCAAGGCCCGCATTGTCGGCGATGGCGATTCCGTGCTAAAGCAGGTGCCGCAGTACGGCTACGAAATCCCATACGGGGGAACGGTAATCCTTTATACTGACGAAACGGAGCTGGAGGAAAATGTATCGGTTCCCAATGTGTTGGGCAAGACGGGAAAACAGGCGAATGCAGCCATCTTAAACGCAGGGCTGAATATCAAGATTGAGGGAGAATTCCCGGACAATGTGCAGACCCAGGTGGTGAGCCAGTCGCCGTTGCCGGATGAGAAGGTGCAGCCGGGAACGGTTGTCACGGTAACGGTTCAACAAGTAGAAGATACGGCGGACGGCGCCAGTCCTTAAAATACGACTGGTTCTGCCATGTTTCGGAGCGCGAGTATGATACAATAGCATGTGCGGCAGAATGCAGACAGAAAAATACGCATTCCCCATCGCATAAAGGGGGTAAACAGCTTGAAGCTTTTTGACCTGATGAAAAATATTCCGTTTACAGGCGAAATAGAAAATTTGGAGATCAGTCAGGTGACCAGTGATTCCAGGCAAATCATGCCGGGATGCCTGTTTGTTTGTATCTCCGGCGCCCGGTTCGACGGGCATTCTGTAGCCGGGCAGGCATTGGAAGAAGGCGCCGCCGCAGTGGTATGTGAAAAGGACTTGGGGCTGGATCACCAACTTTTGGTAGAAGATAGCCGGGAAGCATATGGTGTTTTGTGCGGCAATTTTTATGGGAATCCTGCAAAAAAAATGAAGCTGATCGGGATTACTGGTACCAATGGAAAAACCACCTGTACTTATTTGATTAAGCATATACTGGAATCGGCCGGAAAAAAAGTGGGACTGATCGGAACCATTCATAATGAGATTGGAGATATGGTCCTGCCAGCGAAGAATACCACACCGGATCCTGGCGAGCTGCATGTGCTGTTTATGCGCATGGCCGAGGCTGGGTGCGAATATGTGGTGATGGAAACCTCATCCCATGCGCTGGATCAAAAAAGGCTGGCTGGATGCCGGTTTGCAGTGGGGGCCTTTACGAATCTGACTCAGGATCATCTGGATTATCACGGTACCATGGAGGCTTATTATCAGGCGAAAAAGAAACTATTTGATCTTTCTGACGCGGCGGTAATCAACATAGATGACGATTATGGTCGCAGGCTGGTGAAGGAGATTCCCTGCCCTGTGACAACCTTCTCTATCCATTCCGATGCGGCTGATTTTACGGCAAAAGATATGCGCCCTTCGGTGGATCGCAACCGGTTTACCATTGTGGGAAACGCGCAAATTGGCCGGGTGAGTTTTTCCATGCCGGGCGAATTTTCGGTGGCTAACGCGATGGCGGCCGGCGTGACAGCGCTGCTGCTGGGACTGGATATGCAGCAGGTCTGCGATGGATTATCCAGCTGTCCGGGGATACCGGGCCGGACGGAAGTACTCCACACCGACACTGATTTTACAGTAATACGGGATTATGCTCATACGCCGGACGGATTGGAAAAAGTGTTACCCGCCTTAAAGCCATTTGTCAAAAACCGCTTGATGGTGCTGTTTGGATGTCCCGGGGAGAGGGATCCATCCAAACGGGTTCATATGGCCGAAGCAGTGGCAAAGTACGCGGATTATATCATTCTAACTTCAGATAATCCCCGCCGGGAAGATCCAGTTAAGATTATTGAGCAGGCGCTGCCCGGTTTTGCAGGGACGACGGTGCCTTACGAGGTGATCCCGGATCGTTATACCGCTATCGAATGGGGGCTGTCCCACGCCCAGCCTGGCGACGTGCTGGTGCTGGCAGGGAAAGGACATGAGGACTACCAGGTGTTAAATTACGGCACCATCCATTTTGATGAGCGGGAAGTTGTGGCGCGACTCTTGGCTGAGCAGAGAGAAAAAAGGAAGTGAGGGAGTTTTTTGAGCGGCTATTCCTTAAGCGAGATCAGTGAATGGATCTGTGCGGATAAAAAACTGTTTGGCACGGTGAACGAAATTGTAACCGACTCCAGAAAGATCGTGCCAGGATGTTTATTTATTGCTTTGGAGGGGGAGTTTTTCGATGGGCACCGCTTTATCGAAGAAGCGCTGGAAAAAGGCGCGGTGGCAGCGGTGGCTCACAAAAAAGGAGCAGAACCCGCGGAAAAGACTTTATATGTAGGCAATACCGAGCGAGCCCTTCGCGCATTGGCCCGGCTTCACCGGATCAAAATCGACCCGATTGCGGTGGGCGTTACCGGCAGCGTAGGAAAGACAACAACCCGTGAGATGATTGCGGCAGTGGTACGGCAGAAATACCATACGCTGACGACAAAAGACAACCTGAACAACAACATCGGTATGCCGCAAACCCTGCTGGAGCTGACGCCGGCGCATCAGGCGGCGGTGATCGAGATGGGCATGACCGCATTGGGGGAAATTGAGGAACTGGCTACCACGCTGCTGCCGCAGATCGGCGTGATCACCAATATTGGCGTTTCCCATATGGAGAAGCTGGGCAGCCAGCAGAACATCCGCCGCGCCAAGCTGGAAATTGTCCAGGGCCTGCGGGAAGGATCGCCCCTGTTGCTCAACGGGGATGATCCTTTGTTGTGGGGATACGAAAATCCGGATCTCAAAGTGATATTTTATGGCATCGAAAATAAGGATTGCCAGATTACGGCAAAGGATCTGATTGTCCTGATGGGAAGCACCACCTTTACCATCTGCTATCAGGGAGAGAAATATCCGGCGCATATCCCCTGCATGGGACAACATAATGTGCTCAACGCGCTGGCGGCATTTGGCGTGGGTGTATGTCTTGGGATGGAACCGAAAGAGGCTGCTGCAGCGCTGGACAAATACCAGGTGACCGGTTGGCGGCAAAAGATTACGCCCTTTCACGGTTTTACCGTTGTAGAGGATTGTTATAACGCAGGGCCGGAATCGATGAAGGCAGCGCTGGTTACGCTGGCGGGGATGCCTTGCGCTGGCCGACGGATTGCCGTACTGGCCGACATGCTGGAATTGGGCTATTTGTCACAGCAGGCGCATCGGATGGTCGGAGAACTGGCGGGGAGCTTACATCTGGATGCGGTTTATGCTTATGGAGAGATGGCACGGCTGATTGTGGAAGAAGCAAAAAAAGCAGGTGTGCCGGACACGGCTTGGTTCTCGGAAAAACAGGGGCTGACCAGCCATGTGCTTTCTAACATACAAAAAGGGGATATCCTTTGGGTGAAAGGCAGCCACGGAATGGCGCTGGAAACTCTGGTAGAAGCAATTTATCAGCAGGCTTAAGAAGCCTGAATCCCGTAGTCAACGACAACATGCTGCGGCGGGGCGGCGGATAGGGGCGTATTATGAGGACGTTTATCATTCTGATGACAGCATTATTGGCGTTTGGCATTACTTCCTTAATGGGGTTTTGGCTGATTCCCCTGCTGCGAAAAGTCAAATACGGCCAGACCATTCTGGATATTGGGCCGGTGTGGCATAAAAACAAGCAGGGAACTCCTACGATGGGCGGCTTTTTGTTTATTGCCGGAGTGCTGGTGGCGGTTACCATAGGATATCTGGTTTATATGAGCGTCGGCGGAGGTGAAAGCGAGATCTCCCCGATTTTCGGCGCCCGGCTGTTTGCCGGGATGGTGATGGCAATGGCATTTGCTTTTTTAGGCTTTGTAGACGACTACATTAAAGTGGTGAAAAAGCGGAATTTGGGGCTTACCGCCGGGCAAAAAATGGTGATGCAGATTTTAATTGCCGCTATTTATCTGGTTATTCTTTATCTGGCTGGGGATACTTCCACTGTATTGAGAATTCCATTTATCGGCAGCCTGGACCTGGGCCTGTTTTATTATCCGGTTGCGCTGTTTATCCTCATTGTGGGGACAGTCAACGCGGTGAATCTGACTGACGGCATTGACGGGCTGGCAGGTTCGGTGACCTTTGTGGCCGCTTTGGGATTTATGATCATCGCAGCGCTGCTATCGATTTACGAAATGCAGCTTCTTGCGGTAGCAGTAGCCGGCGCAATGCTGGGCTTTCTGGTTTGGAATTTTCACCCGGCAAAGGTGTTCATGGGCGATACCGGCTCTATGTTTTTAGGCGGGCTGGTGGTTGCCATGGGTTTTGGTCTGGGACTGCCTTTTTTAATTGCCATGATCGGAATTATTTACCTGATCGAGACCCTTTCGGTCATGCTGCAGGTCGCTTCTTTTAAGCTTACCGGTAAACGGATATTTAAAATGAGCCCTATTCACCATCATTTTGAAATGAGCGGCTGGGGCGAAGTGAAAATTGTAAGCGTATTTTCTTTGATAACAGCTGTCGGCTGTGCGCTGGCAGTTTGGTGGGTCGCGTCTTTATAAGGGAATTTTGATCTGGAAAGAGGGAAGCTTGGATGGCTCAAAAACAGAACGCACAAGGGGAAAAAACACGTCCGTCGGGCAGAGGAAATGTAGACGTTACTTTTTTGGTGTTGGTTCTTCTTCTGCTGACATTTGGCTTAATCATGCTTTTCTCTGCCAGTTATGCTTACGCTTATTACCATGACAATGACAGTTTTTACTATATCAAAAAGCAGATGATTTTTGCTGTGGCGGGAATTGTCGCCATGATTGTGGCTTCTAATTTTGACTACCGGTATTGGCAGAAATTGGCCCTTCCGGTCATGGGTGTTGCCGTTGTGCTGCTGATTGTTGTGCTGTTTATGCCCGAAATCGCAAACGTAAACCGGTGGATCCCCATTGGGAATTTGACTACGTTCCAACCTTCTGAAATTGCAAAATTTGCAGTTGTGGTCATGTTTGCAAAAATGGTCACCATGTATGGGGAAAAGATGAAAACGTTCCGCTACGGCATTGCGCCGTTTCTGATCGTATTAGGGGTGATTTCCGGCTTGATGATGCTGGAGCCTCACTTGTCCGGCACAATCCTCATTGCCACTATTGGCATTGTCATGATGTTCGTAGGCGGTGTTGACCTAAAGTGGTTTGTGTTGGGCGTAGGCGTGCTGGCCGCGGGCATCGTGGTGGTGGTTATGATCCCTGGCGTCATTCAGTATGCGCAGGCCCGTTTGGAATATTGGCTGGATCCGTTTGCCGACCCGCAGGGCCTGGGCTTTCAGACGATTCAATCGCTTCTGGCCATCGGTTCCGGCGGCGTGATGGGATTAGGACTTGGAAATTCCAGGCAGAAATATCTCTATATTCCTGAACCGCAGAATGATTTTGTTTTCTCCGTTGTCTGCGAAGAATTGGGACTGGTAGGAGCGTCTATTATTGTCATTCTGTTTGCTCTTTTGGTATGGCGCGGCTACGTTATCGCCATCCGGGCGCAGGACAAATTCGGTACAATGCTGGCGGTAGGGCTGACCACTCAGGTTGGCCTGCAGGCGCTTTTGAATATTGCTGTTGTCACCAATACCATCCCCAATACCGGAATCAGCTTGCCGTTTTTTTCGTACGGCGGTACTGCTTTGATGATGCTGTTGGCGCAAATGGGGGTCATTTTATCTGTTTCCCGGCGTGCGGCGCTGGAGAAACAATAAGGAGGATGAGCTTGATGCGGGTTTTGTTTGTCTGCGGCGGGACGGGGGGACATATTAACCCGGCGCTGGCTGTGGCCGGCTATTTGAAAAAGCAGCGACCAGACACACAAATCCTGTTTGCTGGAAGCCCCTTGGGGATGGAGGCCAAACTGGTGCCCAAAGCCGGATTTGATTTCGCCCCTATTAAGGTAAAGGGCTTTCAGCGGCAGTTTAGCTGGCATAACATTAAGAATAATGTGATGGCGGTAGTTTATCTCACCACATCAGGCCGGCGTTCCCGCCAGATTCTGCGGGAGTTTCGCCCGGATGTAGTAATGGGGACTGGCGGCTATGTCAGCGGCCCTTTGGTGCGTCAGGCGGCCAAGATGGGAATCCCCACTTTAACTCACGAGCAAAACGCTTTCCCTGGCGTGACAACCAAGCTGTTGAGCAAATACGTGGACTGTGTGATGCTGGCTGTGCCGGAGGCGAAGAAGTATCTGAGCCCAAACGCCCGCTGCGTTGTAACCGGAAACCCGGTGAGGGAAGCCTTTTTTACCGCCGACCGGCAGGCGATACGGAAAAAAATGGGCCTGGATGGGAAAATATGCGTACTGTCCTTTGGCGGCAGCTTAGGTGCACGGCGAGTCAATGAAGCGATGGCGGAACTGATTGCCCACAACAAAAATAACCCGGATATTTTTCATATCCATGCCACAGGCGCATATGGTACGGAACTTTTTCCAAAACTTTTGCGGGAAAAAGGAGTTTCAAACAGTAAGACAAATAAAAATTTGGATATCAGGGAATATATTTACGATATGCCTGAATGTTTTGCGGCAGCAGACCTGGTGATCGGGAGATCCGGCGCCAGTACGATCAGCGAGCTGGAGGCGTCAGGCAAAGCGTCGATCCTGATTCCTTCTCCCAATGTGGCGGAAAACCATCAGTATCACAACGCCATGACGCTGGTGCGCAAAAACGCCGCTGTAATCATTGAGGAAAAGGATCTTACGGGACAGCGGCTCTGCACCGAATTTGACCGGCTCTGTGCCGAGCCCGAACGGCTGCGCCTTCTGGGGAAAAATGCGGCGGGCCTTGCCATCACCGATGCAAATGAACGGATTTACCAGCAGATAGAAAAACTTTTTTCCAAAAACTAAGATATGCCATCGCCTTTCACCGAAAATGCCTGGGCGCATATGATGAAATGAACCGTTCCAACGGATATTTCATCAGAAAGGAAGGGCGTTTATGGATAGATATGAGATAGTGGGCGGCCGGCGCTTGGAGGGGAAAATTCGCGTTCAAGGCGCAAAAAACAGTGTGCTGCCAATCCTGGCGGCAACGGTGCTTACCGCAGGCCGCTGCGTAATACATAATTGCCCGGCTCTTTCCGATACGGCGTTGACCATCCGGATTCTCCGAACGCTGGGCTGCAGCGCGGAGTGGAGGCAGGGCAGTATTTTTGTGGATTCCAGTGTGCTGTCCCATCTGGAGCTTTCCAGCGTACTGACTGGAAAAATGAGATCCTCTATCGTCTTTTTAGGCCCGTTGCTGGCTCGTTGCGGGCGGGCGAAAATTGCTTATCCAGGAGGCTGCCGGTTGGGTCCGCGCCCAATTGACCTGCATTTGGATGGCCTAAGGCAGATGGGCGCAGTCGTGCAAGAGGAGGAACAGCATTTGCTGTGCCATGCGCCAGAGGGCCTGCAAGGGGCCCGGATTGTTTTATCCTTTCCCAGCGTAGGCGCAACTGAAAATCTGATGATGGCAGCAGTGCTTGCAAAGGGAAAGACGACGCTGATGAACTGTGCCTGTGAACCGGAAATTGTAGATTTGGCAGATTTTTTGACCCGGTGCGGTGCAAAAATATACGGCGCAGGGGAAAACACCATTGAGATCGAGGGGGTTCGTGCGCTGCATGGGTGTGAGCATACCGTCATCGGGGATCGGATTGCCGCCGCTACCTATCTGGCCGCGGCAGCGATAACCGGAGGCGAAATTGCTGTTTCCGGCATAGAACCAGAAAACCTAATGTCTATGCTGGCGATGCTGCAAAAGTCTGGCAATGAGGTTTTCTGGGAAAAAAATTGCTGCTGTTTAAAAGCACCGCCCCGTCTCCAGGCGCTGCCACAGGTCAGAACCATGCCGTATCCGGGATTCCCGACCGACGGCCTACCGCTATTTTTATCACTGGCTGCGGCGGCCCAGGGCACCAGCATTTTTGTAGAAAATATTTTTGAAAATCGATATAGCAGTGTACCGTGCCTGCAGCGGATGGGCGCGTCAATCCGACAGGAAGGGAAGGTCGCCGTAGTGGAAGGCGGCAGCCCTTTGCATGGAGCGGATGTTTGCGCTGAGGATTTGCGGGGCGGCGCGGGGCTGGTACTGGCGGCGCTGGCGGCTCAGGGGATCAGTCGTATTGAGGGGATCGAGTGGATCGAGCGGGGATATGAGCATTTTTGCGAAAACCTGACGGCACTGGGTGCCGAAATTTGGAAAAAATAAAAGGCGGGAAACAAAAATGAGCAGAGGACAAAAGAAAAGGAGAGAAATGCGCAGCGGCATGCGATCTCATCCGCATGGCGGTATGGGTGCGGCTCCGGCACAGCGAAAACACCGTCGCCGCCGCAGAGGCAACAACATCCTTTGGTATCTGCTGATTTTGGTTTTTATGGTTACTACAACAATTGTTTTGACCACTACCGTTTTTTTTAAAATCAAAAATATTACGGTCACTGGAAATGAGCATTATGACGACCGGTCCATTATCCTTTCCTCCGGGATCCTGTTAGAGGAAAATATGTTCCGGCTCAAGGATCAGCAGATTGGGGATAAGCTGGTAGAAGAATACAGCTATATCTCAAAAGTGAAGATCCGGAGAAAACTACCGGATACAATTGTTTTGGAAATTACCGAAGCAACTCCAATCGGCGCCATAGACGCTGGGGCAGGGTATACGCTAATCAGCGAAGAAGGCCGGGTGTTGGAATGCAATACGCCTGTTTTGCCGGAAGAAATGCCAATTGTCATAGGCTTTTCCGAAGAGACGCCGGCACAGGGCAGTTATCTGGATGAAACAGATTCTGAAAACGTAAAGCGGATGCGGCTGGTGATGGAGGCGGCAGAAAATACCGGATTTTCCTATTTTAATATCATTGATCTTTCCGATCCGTACGATTTAAAGCTGTACTATCAGGATATCTTCGAAATTGTTTTGGGCACTGACAGTAACCTGGAATACAAAATGGAATTGATTTTAAAGGTGATTGAAACACAAGATCTGCTCACCAGTTTTCGAGGGATTATCGATGCTTCCTATGAAGGCGAGGTATGGACCCGGCCGTCCGGCAGCGTGACCCTGCCGGATTACGGCGGCCAGGATTCAGATGCTTCTTTCAGCATGGATGAGTCCACCAGCGATAGTGGTGCCGACGACAGCCTGACTGAAGATAATGGACTTTCTCTTTCGGAAGAATAGGGAGGGTTTTGTTGGATTTTCCCGCAAAAAGTGTGAAAAAATCAACAGAATCCGGCGATTCGCTATTGAACTGGAACCAAAAAAATGGTACATTAAAATGAGAAGTCAGGACATTATTTTGAATAGACAACGAGATGCGGGGTTTGGCCGGTTGTGTGAGCTCCTGCTTGGGGATAAAAAGAAAATTTAGGAGGAAACGAAAATGCTCATGAATTTTGAAATTGATAACTACGTCGATAAAGGCGTTGCCATCAAGGTAGTCGGTGTCGGCGGCGGCGGCGGCAACGCGGTCAACCGGATGATTGCTTCCGGTATGCAAAGCGTAGAGTTCATCTCAGTGAATACGGACAGCCAGGTTCTTTCCTCCTCGAATGCGGCGCAGAAGATTCAGATTGGTGTCAAATCCACCCGAGGGAAAGGCGCCGGTGGCCATCCAGAGATCGGTCAGAAGGCAGCTGAGGAAAGCCGGGAGGAGATCGCCTCGGCTTTGAAAGGAACGGACATGCTGTTTGTCGCGGCGGGTATGGGCGGTGGTACCGGCACTGGTGCAGCACCGGTTGTCGCGCAGATCGCCAAGGAGTTGGGGATCCTTACTGTCGGCATTGTGACGAAGCCTTTTGCTTTTGAAGGCCGCAAACGGATGGAGCAGGCCGAAATGGGGATTCTGGCTTTGCGGGAGCATGTAGATGCTTTGGTGGTCGTTCCCAATGAAAAGCTCAAATACTTATCTGATACAAAAATTACGTTGGTTAATGCATTTGAAGTGGCAGACGATGTTTTGCGCCACGGTGTACAGAGCATTTCCGATTTAATCAATATTCCCGGCTTGATCAACCTGGACTTTGCAGATGTAACGGCTGTTATGAAGGATGCGGGACAAGCCCATATGGGTGTCGGCCGCGCTTCCGGCAAGGACAAGGCGGCCGATGCTGCTGCCGCGGCGATTTCCAGCCCGCTTTTGGAAACCTCTATCAACGGGGCAAAGGGCGTAATTATCAACATCATTGCATCGCCGGATATCAGCTTGGAAGATGTGGATTTGGCTTCCAGTATGGTGCGGGATGTGGCGCATCCAGATGCGAATATTATCTGGGGCGCGGCGCTTGATCCGTCCTTTAACGATGAGATGCAGGTTACGGTTATCGCCACCAATTTTGAGTCGGAAGAGACTTTTGGACAGGAAGAGAAAAAACAGGAGGAAAAGCCTGCGGAAAAAGATCCGGCTTCCGCAATTTTAGAGAGCCTGGGGATTAGCGATGAAGAGGAAAAGCAGGAAATCGATGAGTTTGAAGTAATCCGCAAGATTTTCGACCGATAAAAAACGCCTTGTTCCGCGGGATACCGTTGCGTGTTCCGCGGTTTTTCTTTGTACGGCTTGTTTTTGACGAGGAGGAATAGCGAAACTGCTGCAGGAGACAATAAAGGAAAAGGATGGGACAGGAGGGCGCAGATGAAAAAAAGACGGCTTGGAACCATATTGGCTGTTGCAGCCTGTTTGAGCTTAGCAGGCTGTTCAGAAGAAGGAATCAGCAGTGTGCCGGATCTGGAGCAGGGGCCTTATACGGATGGTTCCTACGAGGTTCGGATGCCACAATATGAAAATGGGTGGCAGGAATACGGAAAAATAACGGTAACGGATGGGTATATTACGGATGTCGAGTATGATGCCCACAATGAAGCGGGAGAAAAAAAGAGTCAGGATACCGCTTATCGGGACAGCATGGCGGCAGGGAATGCGGCAAACGGCCTGCCTGCTGTATATCCGGAAAAGGTATACAGCGACCTTGTAACTGCTTTTCGCGCGGCAGAATATGATCCGGAGAAGGTAGACGCAGTAGCCGGTGCAACCGTATCCTCTGGAAATTTCAAAAAGGTCATGGCGGCTCTGATGGAAATGGTCGAAAAGGGACAACCTGGTGAGATGACACTGCCGCTTTATGAAGATGGCGTCTACGAAGTGGAAATGCCGGAGTATGACAACGGCTGGAAAGATTTTATCCGTGTCACCATTGCTGCGGGAAAGGTAGATTCGATTGCGTTTGACGCCAGAAACGAGCAGGGGGATCTGAAATCTGCCGACGAAGAATACCAAAAAAGCATGATCGCTGGGAATGTAGCCAATGGCCTGCCGGAAACCTATCCGGCAGATTATGCACAAAGGCTGATAGAGAATTATGAGCAGGCTGGTTCTGTCGAGGAAATGGACGGCGTTGCTGGTGCGACGATTTCTTCCCGAAACTTTAAAAAGCTGCTCGGCCATGCGCTGGAAAATGCCCAGAAAGGGGATACAGAGGTTACTGTCGCCCCTATTTTTGAGGACGGGGAGTATCGCGCGCAGATGAGCGAAGCGGATCAGGGATGGACGGAGTTTGTCGTTTTAACGATCCAGAATAATGCGGTTTCTCAGATCAGTTTTGATGCGGTAGATGAGAGCGGCGCTTATAAATCCAAGGAAGCCGATTATCAAGACCAGATGGCGCAGGCTGGGATAGGCACCGATCCGGCCCAATTTTATCCAGCGATCATTCAGTCTTTTATCGACGCTAGGTATTTGCCGGATGAAATGGATGCAGTGGCTGGCGCAACACAATCGTTCAACCGATTTAAAAAGCTGGTGACCGCTGCACTGGAAAATGCTTTATATGGGTTGGAGGAAACGGCGGTTGTAGAAACAAACGACGAATAAATAAAAAGAAGCGGGAGCTTAGGCTCCCGCTTCTTTTTAAAGATTTTCAGCTGTTTTTTATTTTGCATAGGATCATTGCGGAGGGCCAAACTAAAAGAGTGGGGAGGAAATCCGCATTGGGACAAAAGCAGATGTGCTGCTGGAAATCACCGGGAGGGAAAGCCATGAAAATCCTATTGATCGATTATGATGCGGGGACGACGTCTTTGGGAGGGGATACCCATGCCTATGATATGGCCAGAGAGTGGAAAAAGAACGGCGGAAAAACATTGATTGTAACGGCAGATTATTCTTATTTACGGCAAAAAAACCCGGAAAAGCCACACATAGGTCAGATAGATGAACAAGAGGGCATTTCGTTCCTGTGGATCCAATCTCCAGTCGCTACAGACAGGGAGAAAAAAATTTTGCGCGGTGCGCTGCCTTTTGAAAAAGGCCTTCACCGGTGTTTTCCGCTGATTGCCGATTGGGAACCAGATGTGGTTTTGCTTTCCTCCCGGCACCTTTTGGGCAGCCATGGGGCGGCAAAGGTCGCCAAAAGGCTGCGCATTCCGTTGATTTTCGATGTCAGGCGGGTTTATCCAGAGCATTTACAGGAGGTACTGGAATATGCGCCCAGTCACTTTTTGGTCCAAGTGTTTTCTCAAACGCAGAAGGCAATGTATCGTAAAAGCCGGAAAGTGCTGTCAATCTACCCGAAGCTAGGCGAACATATGGCGGTGCTGCGCGCCGATCCGCAAAAATTTGTACCGGTTCCACAGGTGCTGGCGCCGTCTTTCTGGAAAGAGCATCCATTCCCGCAGCGCCATATTGATTTTGTGCGGCGGTATCAGGAAAAGGGGAATTTTATCTGCCTGGCTGGCGGAGAAGTAGAAAAAGATCAGGAGTTGGATTTGTTGATAGAAGCGGCAGCATTGGAGCCACGAGATGTACTGTTTATCTTGGTAGGAAACGGCATGTACAAGCCAAATTTAAAAAGGAAAGTAAAAAAAAGAGCCTTGTCCAATGTCCTGTTCCTGGATGGAGTGTCTCCCCAGCAGCTGATTGACCTGTACCAGGCGGCGGACTGCCTTTATGTCGGGCTGCCCCCCTACCGATGGCACTGTTACGGCGCGGATGCAACTCGGATTCTGCTGGCGATGGCCAGCGGTATTCCGGTAGTGTGTGCTGCGAATATTCCCGAAAATCCAGTGGAAAAAGCCGGGTGCGGGAAAGTCACTCCTCCAAAAGACGTACAGGCATTGATACAGGCGCTGGAACAGATGCAGTCTATGGATGGGAAGCAGCGGAAGGACATGGGAAAACGGGGGAAAGACTATGTAAATCAAAATGCGTCGATATCCCACCAAGCCGCAGCTTACTGGGTTGTGTTGCAAACGACGGTAAACCAGCAGAGTGAAGATCGAAAACAAGCTCTGGACAGATCGTAAAAAATCCAGCCCTTATGTCGGGCTGGATTTTTTCACGTAAGCTTAATAGGTTTCGTGATGAATTTTTTCTGCAGAAAAACGGTCGACAAAGGAATTTTCCTGCAAACCATGGCCAACCGAAATCATAGCAAAAGGAAGAATGCCATCCGGCAGGCCCAGCGCATCATGAAGCGCATGCGTGCGCTCCTCATCCGGATAGATGCCCATCCAGCATCCACCAAGGCCTTCTTCGACGATCTGTAGCAGAATATTTTGCACGCAGGCCGACAGGTCCTGCACCCAGAAACGGTTTTTTTCTCCAGCGGTTTTGAGATTGACCAGCGGTACCAGTACCATCGGTGCCCGGGCAGCAGGTTTTCCGTATGGGGTCAGCGCGGCAATTTTTTGGATCATTTCCGGCTTTTCAACCACCAAAAATTCCCATGGCTGTCGGTTCATGGCGGAGGGCGCCTGCATTCCGGCGCGCAGGATACGATCCAATTTTTCCGGCTCTACCGGGCGGGAATCGTATTCCCGAATGGAGCGGCGGGTAAAAATACTGTTCATGAAATACCTCCTTTTGCGGGATATCGTGGACTTTTGGCAACTTTCGTTTTTCTGCCCTGGCCCAGCGTCATCCTGCTTTATTTTTTTATTATAGACAATTATGGCGCAAAGCGCCAGTCAAAACCAGGTAAGAATTGCCGCTTGCTGAAAATGCCATTTTGTGAAAAAGCACAGGATTGAGCGGATAGATCTCTTTCAATGCTTTCGCCGCCAAAGGAATCTTCCCTCTTACAACAGCGTGAAGGTGCTATGGCAAGTCGCGTTTCGTAGAAAAAATCCCGCGCCGATCCGGCGCGGGAAAAGTCTTTACTGATGGTCGCGGTGACGGATTTCCGCCCGCTTAATCTTGCCGCCCAACGTCTTGGGCAGTTCGTCCACATATTCAATGATCCTGGGATATTTATACGGTGCAGTAACTTTTTTTACGTAGTTTTGCAGCTCCTTGGTCAGCTCAGGAGAGGAGGCATAGCCTTTCGCCAATACCACAGTTGCCTTAACAACCTGCCCGCGGATAGGATCCGGCGCGGCAGTAACGGCGCACTCCACTACCGACGGATGCTCGGTGAGGGCGCTTTCCACCTCGAATGGACCGATACGGTAACCAGAGCACTTGATGACGTCGTCATTGCGGCCCACAAACCAGAAATAGCCATTGCTATCCCGCCAGGCCACATCTTTGGTGTTGTACCATTCGCCGCCCAGATTAGCTTTGGTCATCTCATCGTCCAGATAATACCCGGTGAAAAGCCCCGTAGGCCAGTCGTGCCCTTTGAGCCGGACGACAATCTCTCCTTCTTCGCCATCTTCACAGGGCTTGCCTTCACTGTTAATCAGGTCGATATCATACAGTGGAGAGGGTTTACCTGTAGAACCGGGTTTGGGAGTGATCCAGGGAGAAAAATTGGCAATCAAAACCGACGATTCGCTCTGTCCAAAGCCCTCGTACAGCTTTAAACCAGTCAACTGTTCCCATTGCTTGAATACTTCCGGGTTTAAAGGCTCCCCGGCAATGCAGCAGTGCTGGATAGAGGATAGATCAAATTGAGAGACATCTTCCTGTAGCATAAAACGGAACATGGTCGGCGGTGCACAGAAGGTTGTCACTTTATAATGCTCCAGCTTTTCCAGCAGCTTGAGCGGGATGAATTTGTCCATGT
This sequence comes from uncultured Oscillospiraceae bacterium, assembly GCA_904397845.1. GTDB lineage: Bacteria > Bacillota > Clostridia > Oscillospirales > Ruminococcaceae > UBA3818. The sequence continues at coordinate 11,932 of CAJFOX010000023.1, read as the reverse complement.
CGTAGCAGAAAACCGTTGCACCGCAGATCCATTGTCCATAAATTTTGCCCCAGCCGAATTTTGCCCAGCCAGAATCGGATACGCTCATGTGCAGTTTGTTTTCCTGCACTTGCTGCCAGTATTTGGCAGTGACGATATGGCCCAGTGGATGGGCAAAATTATGCCTTACCATTTTGGGCATGCCAGTGGTGCCGGAAGTGAAATAGACCAGCATAATATCATCGATGGTATGAGCCTTCTCCCCGGCGGGACGTTCAAAAACCGGCGGATATTTGGTCAGCTCATCGGAAAAGTCCAGCCAGCCCTCCTTCGTTCCGGCAACCAGGGCACGGACAACAAGGCTCGGCGTTTCCGGCATGGCTTCCTCCACTTGGCGGATCACGAAATCGTCGTTGATGCAGACGATCATGTGGATCTTAGCGGCATTTGCCCGGTAGATCAGATCCTTTTTGGTCAGTTGAAGGGAACCGGGGATGAGAGTGGCGCCGATTTTATGCAGCGCAGTGGCACAGACCCAGTATTCCCACCGACGGCGAAGGATCAGCATGACGACAGTTCCTTTTTGAACGCCGTGTGCCTGAAAGAAATGAGCCGCTTGGTTGGACATGCGGCTGATGTCGGTAAATGTAAAGCGTTTTTCCTCTCCGTGATCATTGCACCAGACCAACGCCATTTTTTCCGGCTCCTGGCGGGCCCATTCATCTACGATATCAAAACCGAAGTTAAAATCGGCAGGTACGTTGCATCGGTAATTTTCCTTAAAATCCTCGTAGGAATCAAACTCCGTCCGGGGTAGATATCGATCCAAAAGCATGGATTGCATCCTCCTTTTTATGCACATTAACAGCTATTCCGCGATAACTGTTAAAAATACGGCAGGTTTGTCGTCGGCACATACCTGTCCGTGGGGATGCAGAGGATTAAAGTAGATGGAATCACCCTCCTCCAAAATCAGCTCCTTATCCTCAAACAGCACCTTTACTTTCCCTTCCAGCACCAGGTTGAATTCCTGGCCACTATGGGTAATCAAAGCGGGTTTTTCATCGTCAGGCAACAGATGGACCCGCAGCGGCTGCATAATTTTATGGGTAAAGCGGAAAGCCAAATCCTCGAAATCGTAGCCCGGGACTCGCTCAACCGAAAGGCCTTTGCCCTTTTTCACAATCTGGTAGGTATCCAGACGGGGATCGTTTCCGGTGAGGATCTCGGTGAAATCCACGCCGCACAGGTTGGCGATCTGATAGATCACGCTGATAGGGATATTGTATCCATTTTCCTCATACGCGCGCAGTACGGCTACGTCAATCCCCAGCTTCTTTGCCAGTTCTTCCTGCGTGTAGCCGCAGGCTTCGCGCAGTTCCTGGATACGGGCGGCGATTTCTGCGATTTGTTCCATTGCGTACATCCTTTCCTGTTTTTTATTATTAAAAGTTCTTTTTATTATAGTTTTTTTTTCTATTAATTACAAGACAGACAAAACGGATTTAGAGCAGCGCAAAAGAAAAACGCGAAACCATGCTGTTTTTTTGTGCAATAATGACCTCACGCAATGCCGTAAACGGAAATTTCCAGACGCAGGGAGAATATGGGAGCAGCGGTGCTGCAAGGCTTTGCCAGACTGTTTTGGTAGGCAGTCAGCTTTTACAAAGAACTGCGTTTTGCTGCAATGAAAAAAGCGATCCGGATTTTAAGCCGAATCGCTTTTGAATTTTGGAAAAGGCTACGCTTCTTCCGCCCTCCCCAAGCTTGCATTTTTCATCCATTTACCTTGCCGAAAGCGAAGGATGCTTAAGAGGCCTTTGGTCATATTGTCAATGACCATGGCGATCCAATAACCGTGCAGACCCCAATGAAATACGAAAACGAACAACAGTGCCAGCGGGACGCGAAGCCCCCACATGCCGAAAATGCCGATAAAAAATGGGCTTTTGACGTCTGCGGCACCACGCAGCGCACCGGAAAGAATGCTACAGGAGGCGTTGAGCGGCTGCGCGATGGCAACAATCCGCAGCATAGCTGCTGCCAGTGGAATCACCGATTCATCGTGGGTAAAAAGCCGGATCAGCGGTTCGGCAAACACGAACAGCAGGATCCCCACAAAGATCATGGCGCAAAATCCCAGCCGGTTAGCGATTTTTCCAAATTTCATGGCGTCATCTTTTTTCTCTGCACCGATGGACTGGCTGACCAGCGTTGTGGTGGCTACGCTGACTCCATAGGCTGGCATGTAAGATAAAGACTCCGCTGAAACAGCCAGCGTATTGGCGGCCACCGCGACAGTACCCAGGGTAGAAACAATGCGGGTAGAGATTACCTGGCCGGAAGTGGTGATAAATTGTTCCATAGCGGTGGGAACACCCAAAAACACCATCTTTTTCAGGATATCTTTATCCGGCCTGATATACTCCTTATTCAGCAGAAGATGGATTTCCCGTCGCTTGTCGCATAAAGAAAGAAACAGAAGCAGGGCGGAGACAGCCAAAGACAATGCAGTCCCCCAGGCAGCGCCCGCAACGCCCAGCCCGGCGCCAAACATTGGGAAGGTGATGCCCAACACGGTCATATCCCGCGATGGGTAGATCAGCAGGAAATTAAAAATGATATTCAGGATAATCGCTGTAAAATTATACTTCAGCGGTGTGTGCGTATCTCCCATGCAGCGCAGCAGAGAAGAAAAAACAGACGAAAGCATATTGAATAGAAGGGAAAGAGCAATCACCCGCAGATAAGCCTGCGCATGGGGCACGACCGCCTCTTCCGCCCCAAGCCAGGCGGGGAGGTTCCAGTGCAGAGAGAAAAACACAAGGACCAATCCGGCGCCTACTGCCAGGCTGGTCAGCAGGGACTGGCCCACAACCTCCCGGGCGCGCTTATAATTTCCGGCGCCTATTGATTGAGCCAGCTGGATGGAAAGACCGACGCTGACGGCGGAGATCACGCTGCCGCTGAGCCAGATTGTAGTAGAGGTAATTCCCACCGCGGCGGTGGCCACCGCACCCAGTACGCCGACCATTGCCGTATCGCTGAAATTCAAAACGGTGAACATCATCTGCTCGATAATGGTGGGCCAAGCAAGTTTCAGGATGGTAGTAAGGGGCGTTTTGCCCAGTGTTAAAACGTTGACGGATTGTTTTGCCATAGTCTCCTCCATTTTCTTTTTATTTTTTAAAGCAAAGAAATAAGCGGACGAACCGCTTATCCGCATAGTTATGGATATGTCCGGTTCCTATTGGTAATCTTCATCCTTCGTGGGAATCAGCTGGCCGACCGTCTGCAGATCGCCGGTCAAAAGGGCGAGTACCCCTTTATAAGTCAAAAGGGGATCGGACAAAAAATGCTGGCGGACTTGATCCGCTTCCTGCTCGGTAGGCATAAACAGCGAAAGGGAGAGAAGATCAGAGCCGATATCGCAGATGGTCATATCCACAATATAGCCATCCTCCGTTTTGCGGATGGAAGCATGGTTCGACGATTCAATTTTCCTGCGCAACAGCTGATGCTTGGCGGATTTGACCGCTTTCTCGCGGACAGAAGCCGGCAGCGTGCCGGAAAAGGTGATGGCGGTTTGCCGGCCAAGATCGGTCAGACGATAGATGGTGTCTTCCTGGCGTCCCGCACAGTCCTCACAGGTGAGATGGCCCGATTCAGCCAGGTCGCTCAACGCATTAGCCAATTCGAAATAATTCACCAAGCTGCGATGCAGCAGTGCGTCGCTGATTTGGGTAAAAGTCATACCGGTTCCAATCTGCTCTAAAAGATAGCAGACCAAAATCTTGATTTCATAGCCATGGGTGAGGCCGCCAGGCTCCACACCGGCTGTAAAAGCATTCAAATCCAAAACCGGCACTTCCTTCCGCACAAAACTATCCTCATTATACATGATTGCATATAAAAAAGGAAGCAGGAAAATTTAACCTGTTTCCTTTTTGTGAAAATTTTCTGGATGAGCCGATCCATAGGGTTTTATCGTGGGCCGTTAGAGAGAAGACGGGGGTTCCACTTTATAGATATCATCGATCAAAATATAGTCACAGCCGTATTCTTGGCACATTTTCAGATTTTCCCGGTTTTGTGCCAATGCCGATTCCAATGTATAACAGGAATCATCCATCCTTTTTTCGATGATGTTGGCATATTCTCGAATATCGTCAAAATGGTTGGCAACATATTTTTCCGACATAACCAGGCAAAGATAACGAATGTCCTTTCTGTAAAAAGGATCAAAATCCGCCGCCCAGTCAAAAGGGATATAACAGCCTTCTATTACGAGGTTCTGCCGGTTTTCAATCGCCGTTTTGACAATCTCCCGGATGATGGGCCACAGGTAACCTACCAGCTTATCGTCGTCTTCCGGGGTTAGATCCGTATATCCGCTTCGGATCAGCCCCATCTTCAGATGATCGATGGAAAGGTAAGGATATCCGTACCGCTCCAGGATCTTTTGTGCCAGTGCGGTTTTTCCTGTATGAGAAGCGCCCGCAATCAGGAAAACCATATAGGGTCAATCCGCCCTTTCTTCGTTTTGTGGCAGCTGCTCCTGCTGGATGGAAAAACCGGATTCATTCCCGGCAGTGAATACGGTCAGTTCCCCGGAAGAAAAGGTTACGCTGTTACCGCCGAGAACAGCGAAAGAAGCGTATTCCGTGTCCTCCGAAATAGGAACAGAAGTAACAACCGCAAAAGAAGCAGAGGAACAGTTATCCGACAAAAGGATCTGTTCCGCCTCCAACAGCTTTGTCTGCTCGTTACTGCTGTCATAAACGGCGGGAATGAAATCCACGGTGTCTTCTACATGATATAGGGAGCCGACCAGCAGGGCTTCCCCGGCTTTCCAAGCGCCCAGATAATCTCCTTTCTGGATCAGCGTGCGCTGTAAAACGGGGCTGGATGGATCGGAAATATCGAAAAGCTGCAACTGTGTCCCCTCCGGACATTCTCCTGCCAGCAGCAGTGTTTGATCTTCTACAAACAGCGTGCCGCGGATACAGTCAAGATCGGTGCATGACAGCAGAGTACCGTCCGACACTCTGCGAATTTCCAAACGGGCAGCTCCTTCCGGCGTGCAGGTCAGGGTATACTGATGAACTTGATCCGCCATAGAGGTGGAATAGTCCGCGCCGGGAAGAAAACTGGAGTCGCTGCTTTGAGGAAGGGCAGACTGACTGCTGTCAGAGGAAGGGATTGTGCTGAGCGCCAACTGAATTTGTCCGTAGTTTTCTGCCGGATAGTAAATCGAATTTTTTTCAGAAAAATTGCTGACATTGCCGTCCGATGTTCCACGCAGCGCTGAAGAAGCGGTGCTTTGAGCCCCCGCTTTGTCGTCCTCCGGCAAAGCATACGGTGAAATGCCATTGGTGTCGAAAGTTCCCTGCGCCGTCTCTATTTGTACCCCGTTTGAGGCAGAGGAGTCATTCGTGGCCACAAGGGAAGACAACGGAGACCACAGGACGTATCCAATGAAAGCCACCAATAGCAAAGAAGCGGCAGACCAGGCCAATTTATGGGATAAAAAAGGCTTTGCCGCAGCGGGGGATGTCAAACGATCCTTCATCCCTTTTGCCGTAGCAGCGAATGGAACTGGAATTTGACGGTCCAGTTCCCGCAATTGCTTTTTGATTTGGGAAAAATCTTCCGCAGGGTTTGAACGATTCATTTGCATCACCTCTCTTCCATCTGTTTTTTTAGCTTTTGCAGGCTGCGATGCAGTTTGGAACTGACGGTGCCGTGTGGGCAGCGCAGCATCTGAGAAATCTGTTTGGTGGTATATCCGTATAGGATTGATAAAGAAAGGATCATCCTTTCCTGCGGGGTAAGAGCCGCCAGAGCCTGCAAAAGGTCTGCCCGGGCGATGACGGCAGCGTCCATACTATCGGTGCGCAAAGCGGGATCAGAGGTAAAGTCTTCGATCTGGAACTGGTTCCTCTCCTTGACATAGCGGGAAATCCGGCGTTTGATGCGGATGGACAGGATTTTAAAAATCCAGCCTTTGAAAGCGTCGGCTTCCCGCAGCTTGGAGATGCCCCGGAACGCCTCCAAAAAGGTCTCGGCCACTACGTCCTCGGCGTCATGGGCATTGCCCAAAGCGTACAGGGCATATTTGTACAGATCGTCCTGTACCAACTCGTACAGCTGAGAAAAGCATTCGCCGTCGCCTTTTTTTGCCCCCTCCACCAACTGGGCGTCGATGTTCATGTTGTCACCACCCTTATGGGTTCATAATATCAGTGCGGGAAAAACAGTGTTTTTTTGCATGGAGTGGAATTTTTCACAAAAAAATCATCTTTTCTGTGTGCTAAAACGGAAACCTATATCTTCAAAATCTCTTTCGGCAGCAGATCGGTCTGCTGCAGCGCTTTTTGCATCCCCGCGGCACAGGCCAGATAAAGCGCCGCCCGCGCTGTGGTCAAACGGGAGTCGGGCGACCAGACGCGCCGGCTGTCGTAAAGCCGGTGAAACGCACGCGCCGTTTCCAACAGGGCGGGGAGAATGCTTTGCCCTTTGGCGTCTGCCAGACGCGCGAGAGAAAAAAGAAGCGCCAACTCCTGCGGATTCTTTAATAAAGCCAGCGCAGATGGCGGACAGGGAAGATCCAGCATTCCTTCGGCACGGCATCCGCGCAGGACGCTGCACAGCCGGACAAAGGCCCTTTGCAGCTCTTGTACGGAGGGAGAAGAAAAGGCGAAAAAGCCAAAATCCTCCTCGGTGAGGCGCCAGGCTGAAAAGGAAGCACTTTGCAACAGGGAAGCGGCGCAGGCGGCATACCATCGGAGCGACGGGTAAAAATTCAGATATCCGGCGCATCTTTTGCAAGAGGAAAAAAGCGCGTCCCGCTCCGGCAAAAAGGCGGACAGCTTGTCCGCCGCTTCGGCCGGGGAGATCTTTTTTGATGCGGCGCAAAGAAAGGCAATGCTGGAAGAGAACGCTCCTCTCCCGCCAGGCCAGCTTGTCCAAACCGGAATCTGCCCAATTTTACAACCGGGAAAGGCCTGTTCCTGCGCGCTTTGCAAAAGCTGCCTTAGATGCCATGCCCCATGTGCGATATTACCGTATCCACTTTCCATGCCTTAACCGCCTTTATCAGGAAGGATAGTATTCTTCCACATCCACCTGTAGTTCGTTTTCGCTGGCCATGCTGGCGTTGACGTCCAGCGTGTAACGCACCCGCAGGTGTCCGCCGCTGTCGTTCAGGCAGGAGATGATATCATCGCCGGAAATCCCAAGCATCATGGCGCCATAGCCCGTATCGTAGAAACACTGGTGGCGCTCCCCCTTTTCGATGATCAGCTGAGAGCGCATGTTTTCCCCGGTGCGCCGCATGGTAACCCGACGGTCCCCTTCCACCTTCAAGGTGGTTTTTGCACCGTCAAAACCGGTGGCTTCCGATTCATTGTAGCAAATATAGTAGGCCTCGCCCCGCCGGTACAGCCGCCCCACAGTGGTAAGTTCCACCGAGTCCTGCTCATTATCGGCAAACTGAGTGCCCTTTATCGTAATCATAACGTCCTTTTTCAATGAAAAATCCTTTCTACCGGCATAAGTCGTCTACATCCACATGCTCCACTGGGCGCTCCAGTGGATGGCCGAGAAAACGAGCGGCGATAACGTCAAAATCCTCGGTATCAGCGGAGACGAAATAGCGGGTTTGACCTTCCTTCCCGTCAGCTTCCAGGCCATGGGAGGAAAGATATTTTTTTACCAGCCGGGCGGTTTCCCTCCCGGGGTCGATCAAAGTGGTGCCATCGCCCATGATCCGGCCGATCAGCGGCGCAATCAGCGGATAATGGGTGCAGCCCAAAATCAGGGTGTCCGGCTTTTGATGCGAAAAAACGGACAAATAATCTCTCGCCACCAGCTCGGTGACAGGGTTGTTTTCCTCGATATAGCCGTTCTCCACCAGTGGGACAAACAAGGGGCAGGCGCAGGCGGTCACCTTCGCATGAGGCAGCGTTTCGTGAATGATGCGCAAATAAGCACCGCTGCGGATGGTAGCGGAAGTGCCGATGACGCCAATGCACCCCGAGCGGGTGACACGGCAGGCAGCCAGCGCCGCAGCTTTGACTACGCCGGTAAAGGGGATTCCCATCCCGCCTGCCATTTCATCGGTCATAATGGAAGAGATGGTACCGCAGGCGGCAATGATCATTTTTACATCGTAATTTTGCAGAAAGCGGATGTTTTCCATGGCAAACCGGCGCAGGGTTTGGGGGCTGCGCGCACCATATGGAACGCGTCCGGTGTCGCCGAAATAGATCAGGTTTTCCTGTGGAAGCAGCCGGCGCAGTTCCTTCAGAGCCGTCAACCCTCCCAGGCCCGAATCGAAAATACCGATGGGACGGCTGTCCATCATGCGTTCCCCCTCTATTTTTGGAATGCCAGCTCAATCAGGCCGCCGACTAAGTCATACGGGCTCATACCGCCCGCCATCATCAGTTTTGGGTACATGCTGATACCGGTAAAGCCGGGCAGGGTATTAACCTCATTCAGGATGATCCCTTCATCCTGCACAAAAAAATCTACCCGGGCGAGGCCTTCGCAGTCGAGGGATTCGAAAGCGGCCAGCGCCAGCTCCCGCACAAGATCAGCAGTTTCTGCCGGAATCCGAGCAGGAATATACAAATCTGTACTGTCGTCCTCGTATTTGGCCTCGTAATCGTAAAATGCTTTTTTCGGCACAATCTCGCCCAAAATAGAAGCTTTGGCCCCGTGGTTCCCAAAAACGGCGCACTCTACCTCGCGGCCTTTGATGAATTCTTCGACAATGGCTTTCCCATCGTGCTGAAAGGCCAGCCTGAGACCCTCCAGCAGAGAGGTTTTATCTGCAGCCTTGCTCACGCCGACAGAAGAACCGGCGTTGGCAGGCTTTACAAACATCGGATAGCCCAGCGTATCTGCCAATTCTGCTTCCAATTCATCAAAATTGTCCAGGTCCGAGGGGTAGACGTCTGCCCACATGGCATTAGGAATGCCGGCCTGGTCCAAAATCGTATGGGTAATGGCTTTATCCATACAGACAGCGCTGGAACGCACCCCGCATCCCACAAAAGGAATCTGCGCCATTTGGAATACTCCTTGAATCGTGCCGTCCTCTCCATTTTTACCGTGGAGCACTGGGAAAATAACATCCAGCGGGATGGTGCGAACGCCGTCCTGTGAAAGGATCAGCAGCCCGTGGTAGGAAGGGTCGGGAGGAAGGATGGCCGGCGTTACATATTCCGGGCGGTTCCAGCCGTCGTCCGCAATGGCGTCCTCAGGGCCGGAATAAAGAAGCCACTGACCTTTCTTCGTGATGCCTACCATGGTCAGGTCATATTTTTCCCGATCCACGCCGGAAATGACAAAAGAGGCGGATCGCAGCGATACTTCATACTCGCTGGAAGCGCCGCCGAAAATAACTGCAACAGAGCGCTTTGACATAATCGGATCACTCCTATATAATAAATAGGCGGCAGCTGAAAGAACCGCGCCGGGCAAACAGGCTTACAATGCCCGCATGCACGCAGCATACAAGGAGTATTTTACCACAGCATATGTAGCAAAATCAACTGTTGGCCGGGTTTCGTCCCGGAATGGAAAAGAATCCGTAATAAGCCTATCGCATGCGAGGGTCTTTTATGCGCTTTTCGGGTAGTCCGCCAAAACTTTTTTGCTTTTTTGCATTTTCCGCCAAAAAACAGTTGACGGCGGCGAGATTCCGTGATAAACTTGTACTACCTCTAAAAGGGTTTATTTTTTTGTGTTCATTTTTAAAAGTGTTTCCTTGCCCAAGAGGGAGGCAAACAATTCCGTTAATCAGGAGGTGCCGAAAAATGAGAGTGAAAATCACCTTGGCTTGCACGGAGTGCAAACAGCGCAACTACAACACGATGAAAAACAAGAAAAACGATCCGGACAGACTTGAGATGAACAAGTACTGCAGATTCTGCCGGAAACACACGCTTCACAGAGAGGCGAAGTAAGGACGAGAAAGGCAGGGGTTTTCTGTAATGGCTGAAAAAGCGAAAAACGAGAAAAAAGAAGGCTTTCTGAAACGTGTCGCCCACCGCTTCGTCAAAGGCTGCAAGGATATGAGAGGCGAAATGAAGAAGGTCGTGTGGCCTTCCAAAAAGCAGGTCATCAATAATACGGCTGTGGTATTGGCCTGCTGCGTCATCGTCGGTGTGTTTATCTGGATCCTGGATGGAGCTTTGTCCGGCTTGGTAAATCTGCTTCTCAGCAGCGCAGGTTAACAGCGCCAGCCGCTTAGAACCGGCGCGTAACCTTGCGTGGAGGGATGAAGAATGTCTGAAGAGGCAAAATGGTATGTGGTTCACACCTATTCCGGTTATGAGAATAAAGTGGCAACCAACATTGAAAAGGCTGTTGAAAATCGTGGGATGCATGAACTGATTCAGGAAGTGAAGGTCCCCACCGAGACAGTTACCGAGATCAAAGACAATAAAAAGCGCGAAGTAGAACGCAAAATATTCCCCGGCTATGTATTGATCAAAATGATCATGACCGACGAATCGTGGTACATTGTCCGTAATACCCGTGGCTGTACCGGCTTTGTCGGCCCTTCGTCCAAACCGATTCCACTGACCGAAAAGGAAGTGGCGGCGTTGGGCGTGGAAAAGCGTCAGATCGAGATCAACTATGGCGTCGGCGATACCATCCGGATCACCGACGGGCCGATGGAAGGCTTTGCCGGCATTGTGAAAGAACTGGATGTGGAAAATGACAAGGTCAAAGTTGTCGTTTCCATGTTTGGGCGCGAAACCCCGGTGGAGCTGGAGCTGGATCAGGTCCAGCTGGATGATTAATCTTTTTGAGGGAATCGGCAGCAATGCCGGTTTTGCGGCGGGGTTCCGCTGCGCTTGGGCGTGTTTCGGGTGTTTGCCCGGCGCATGCCTGTGGGAGGAACGGGAATTTGACCGTTCCGCCATGAACCACAGAAACTATGGAGGTGCAAATTATGGCTCAAAAGGTTGTCGGCTTTATTAAGCTGCAGATACCTGCCGGAAAAGCAACGCCGGCGCCGCCTGTTGGTCCGGCTCTTGGTCAGCATGGCGTCAACATTATGTCCTTTACGAAGGAATTCAACGAGCGTACCAAAAACGATATTGGCATGGTAATCCCTGTGGTTATCACCGTTTATGCGGACCGCTCTTTCTCGTTCGTAACCAAGACTCCGCCCGCTGCAATCCTGATCAAAAAGGCTTGTGGTATCGAAAGCGGCTCTGGTGTGCCGAACAAGACAAAGGTGGCCAAAATTACCAAAGAGCAGGTAAGAAAAATCGCGGAACAGAAAATGCCCGACCTGAACGCCGCTAACGTGGAATCAGCTATGAGCATGATTGCCGGTACTGCGCGCAGCATGGGTGTCGAGGTTGTAGATTAAGCTCCCGGGTGGGAGGAAAATTCCGTTTATTACCACTCATAAGGGAGGAGAACGAGTATGAAACACGGTAAAAAATATAACGACAGCTCCAAACTTGTTGACAGAACCAAACTGTACGACGTGGAAGAAGCGATGGATCTGTGTGTCAAGACCGCTACCGCCAAATTTGACGAGACTGTCGAAGTACATGTAAGACTGGGCGTAGATTCCCGCCATGCTGACCAGCAGGTTCGCGGCGCGGTGGTACTGCCCAACGGAACAGGTAAATCGGTTCGCGTTTTGGTATTCTGCAAGGGAGATAACGTGCAGCTGGCAAAAGACGCTGGCGCCGAGTATGTCGGCGCGGAGGACATGATGCAGAAGATCCAGGGCGAAGGCTGGATGGATTTTGACGTTGTCATTGCAACCCCGGATATGATGGGCGTTGTAGGCCGTCTGGGTAAAATCCTGGGACCAAGAGGCTTGATGCCGAACCCCAAGGCCGGTACTGTCACTCCTGACGTTGCCAAAGCAGTGACCGAGGCAAAAGCCGGTAAAATTGAATACCGTCTGGAT
>CAJFOX010000022.1 GCA_904397845.1 uncultured Oscillospiraceae bacterium | reverse complement strand
GCCGGTATGATGGAATTGGCAGACGTGCTGGACTCAAAATCCAGTGGTAGCGATACCGTGTCGGTTCGACCCCGACTACCGGCACCATTAAACTAGGGCCTGGAGCCAATTTGCGCTCCGGCCTTTTGTTTTGCCCCTGGATTTGCACCCGCGTCCAAAACAGTTCTAAACCGTTCTCCCAAGCCAATAGAGAGCCCCGATACGCAAAGTGCGTTCGGGGCTTTTCCTATTTTCTGTCATTTTATTCTCATGTTTCGCCGGTATCTATTCTGATCTGAACGAAAAATTCCAATCCTGGGTCCATATCATTTTCACACGATTTTCTGCGATAACAATATACGGTTCCAACTTTTAACGATTTATTCTGATTTGGCTATCTGACGGCGGCGGTCTCCCAGCATGGACTCCAGCGTGATACTTTCCATGGCCGCCCGGATAGAATTCTCTATCTTATGATAAGGGAGTTGCAGCACTTTCTGAATATTCTGGGCCACAGGACATGCCCGTTCGGCACATTGGTGGACTCCGATAATGGACGACAGCCCGTCCGGTTCCAAAGCACTATAAATATGATACAGTGTAATTTCAGAAGGCTCTCTGCATAGCTGGGCCCCGCCAGTTCCCCGCGCCACTGTAATGATGCCAGCTTTTTTCAACGCACTTAGAATGTTGCGAATGACCACAGGGTTGACTCCCGCACTTTGAGAAAGCAGCGTGCTGGTCACTTTAACGGAATTTTCCGTTTCGTGTATAAAAATCAAACAATGAACCGCGACAGAGCATTTCATACTCAGCTGCATGATAGAATCCTTCCCACAATTATGTGGCCTTGATATAATTCTTGGCTTTATATCAAGGCCGTGATAAACCGATCCTGTAATTTGAATCTTTACAACTTTGTTGTACCGTTATTTTGGCACAAATGCAAACAAAACAGAACATACCGGCGATCCCGGCAACGAAAGGCACTAGTGATAAAGTGCGAATCCAATTTCATAAGGAGGATCCAAGTCATGAAAATTTATGAAATTACGTTTAGCCCAACCGGCGGCACTAAAAAAATCGCCGATATGCTGACAAGGGAATGGTCCAGCGAAATTTTCCCAGTCGATTTGACAGACAGCAAGACGGATTTGGGTAGCCTGGCCTTTACCCCAGAAGATGTCGTGGTGATCGCTGTGCCCTCTTATGGAGGCCGGGTACCTGGAACAGTAGTGAAGCGCCTGCGCATGATGAAAGGAAACGGCGCAAAAGCCATCTTGGTGTGCGTATACGGCAATCGTGCATATGAAGACACCCTGGTCGAACTTCAGGATGCCACAGAGCGGGCAGGCTGCCGTATCATAGCTGCAGTAGCCGCCATTGCAGAGCATTCCATTGTCCGCCAATATGCCGCTGGAAGACCTGATGAGCAGGATCAAAAACAACTCCGGGAATTTGCCAGGCGGATTCAAGAAAAACTGTCTTCCGAAAATTTCGCAGAACCTAAAATTCCCGGAAACCGCCCTTACAAAAGGAGTAGCGGAGGTGGGATCGTACCAAAAACCTCAAGAGATTGTACAGAATGCGGGGTATGCGCCCGGCAATGCCCCGTACAGGCGATCGATCTAAAAGATCCTAGCAATACCGATAAAAAAGCGTATCTCCTGTATGAGGTGCGTCTCTGTCTGCCCGCATTCGGCAAGAAACGTAAGCGCCATCATGCTGAAGGCGGCAAGTATCGCGCTGAAAAAAGCCTGCTCCGCTCGCAAGGAAGGGGAATTGTATCTTTAAGGAAAGAAAACCCAGCGCCCGTATTATATGGCCTTCCATACAAATGTTCCGTATCTCTTCTCCTGCTTTTTTATGTTTTGGCTTTCCCTTTTATCGGTTTCTTTTCGTTCCACTTCTAAGAGCCATTGCAATTGAACACATGATTTTTTCCCAGACACCCTCTGATCCTGCCTTTACAGCAAAAAATCTCTGCGAGAAAATTTCCCGCAGAGATTTTTGCAGCACATATTCGTAGAAATATCGATTAACCTTTTACAGCACCGATTGTCAAACCTTTTACAAAATACTTCTGAACAAACGGATAGAGCAACAGGATAGGACCAGTCGTAATGCAGGTCATCGCCATCTTCATGGACTGCTGCGGCAGGTTTGTAGATTCCTCGTTTAACAGGTTTACTTTACCCATGGCTACCAGTTCCTGCAAAGCCTGGATGCTGGACAGCATCTCATGCAGGAAATACTGCAGGTTTTTCATCTCGTCTTTATTCATGAACAGCATGCAGTTGTACCAGTCGTTCCAGAAGGTCAGGGCTGCGAACAGGCTCAAAGTCGCAATCAAAGGTTTGGCCAGCGGAATGACCAATTTCCAATAAATGGTAAAGTCGTTGGCGCCGTCAACCTTTGCAGATTCAATGATCTCAAAAGGAATGCCGCCCTTCATAAAGTTCTTCGCCAACATCATCTGCCAAACAGAGAACAGCATCGGCACAACCAGCGCCATATAGTTGTTCTTAAAGCCCAGATAACGGGTGCACATCAGGTACCACGGAACCAGGCCGCCGTTGAACAGGGTCGTGAAGTAGAAGAAGAAAGAGAAGCCGTTTCTCCACGGGAAATCTTTTCTGTGCAGAACGAAACCGGTCATGGTTGACATCAGCACGGAAAGAATTGTACCAACAATGGTAGCGATAATCGTATTGCGGTAAGCAAAGCCGATTCTTTCCGGGTTTTCCAGACAAGTGTTATACGCCTCCAGCGTCCATTCGCCTGGCCAGAAAGAGTAGCCGTTGCGCATAATGTTCGCTTCCGCAGTGAAGGAGTTCATGACAACCAGCAAAAACGGAAGGAAGCAGAGCATGCCCCAGATGAAAACCAGTACGTAACCCATCAGTTTAAAAGCAGCCAGGTCCGCCTGGAAAATTTTATTCTTTCTTTTCATGCGATTAACTCTCCTTTCTGCAAAATTCGATTAGAACAGGGTATAATCCGGCTCAATCATCTTCACAATTTTATTGACAGCCAAAATTGTGACAAAGCACAGGCAGGACTGATACAAACCTGCAGCCGAAGACATACCGTAGTCGTTTGTTTGCATCAAGGAACGATAGATGAAGGTATCCAGGATGTCGGCGGCCTTCAAAATAACTGCGTTGTTACCGACCAGCTGATAGAACAAACCGAAGTCGCCGCGGAAGATCTGACCAACTGCCAGCAGGCCCATGATAATCATGGTCGGAAGCAGGCTGGGCAGGGTGATGTGGCGGATTCTCTGCCAGATATTGGCGCCGTCAATGGCAGCAGCTTCGTACATGCCCTGGTCAATACCGGCAACCGCAGCCAGATAAACAATACAGTCGTAACCGACCATCTTCCACATCTTAAAGAAGACAAGAAGGACAGGCCATCCGTCCGGGCTGGCGTAGAAGTTAATCCTTTCCGCGCCAAAGAATTCGATGATATGATTGAAAATACCATACTCATAACCAAAGATCGCCTGGAAAATCGCCTGTACCACTACCCAGGAAATAAAGTAGGGCAGGAACATAAAGGACTGGAAGATCTTTTTAAACACCTTGTTGGTCAGTTCGTTGATCATGATTGCAAAAGCAACCGCCAAGAACATACCTAAGAAAATAAATACGATGTTGTAAAGCAAGGTGTTTCTGGTCAGCGGCCAGAGTTTGTTAGATACGATGAGGAACTTAAAGTTGTCAAATCCGACCCACGGGCTTCCGTAAATACCATCAACATAGTTGTACTTTTTGAATGCCAGTACAATACCAGTCATGGGTATGTAGGAAAAGATAACGACGTAGGTCAGCGCAGGCAGCAACATGGCCAAAAGGATTTTGCAATCCCAAGCAGTCTTTAGAAAGTGTTTGAACTTCGACGGCTTTTGCCACTTTACCTCGGCGGCCTGCGGGGCTTCCCTTTCTACAGTTTGCGCTGTGTTTGCCATTGTGTAACCTCCCCGAAATAGAAATGAACCGGAAATCCCAAACTGTTATCCGCGCACGCTTTGTCTATTTTAACCAAGCAGATGCCATTTCACAGCGGTGATATATAGGGATTTCGATTGCATAAGTAAATTATACTTGCTTTTTTGTATCAAAAATCTTAAAATAGTTGTGATTTCATTAAAGATTTTGTCATTTATCTATGACAAAATATACAAAATAAGGTTGTTAAAATTATCGTTTCCAGTAAAAAGGGAGAAAAATATGTTAAAAATTTTAATTGTGGATGATGAAGCACCCACAAGAATGCGGATCATTAAGGGAATTGACTGGGAAGAATTTAATATTTCCCAAATCATCCAGGCGGAAGACGGGGAAGAAGCACTGCATTTGTGCGATACCTTCATCCCTGACATCCTCCTGACCGACGTGCGCATGCCCAAAACCGACGGGATTGAGCTGGCAACCCGCTTAACGCAGCGTTTCCCAGGGATTAAGACCATTTTCGTCAGCGGGTATACGGACAAGGAATATTTCAAAAGCGCGATCCGCCTGGGAGCAGTGAGCTACATCGAAAAGCCGGTGGATTTAGGGGAGCTCAAAGATGTACTGGCCGAAACGGTCAGCGCTTTAAATAACGACCGTTCCACCGCGCATAAGATCAAAGCATTTGAGCAAAGCCGCAATCTGCAAAAATTGATGGAAATTGCGGGCGAGCTGTGCCAGCCCAGTTTTTACAATGAACGGCTGCTGGAGGAACTGGTGCCGGAAATCCGCAACGCCTCTTTGTTCGTCACTGTCGTAGCTAAAATCGTCTTTTCCTCCGGCAATTCCGATTTGAGTTCTTTTATTCCCTTTATGTTCCAAAGCATCTATGAGATCAGCAATATGTACGACGCGCCCAGTCTTTCTCCGTTGTGCACCTGCAAGGGGAACCATATTATTATTCATCTGGCCGGCCAATCTACCGGTTCTAATTTTACCGATTATAAGATGATTGATCAATATTGTAATTTTCTGGTTGACAAGCTGTCCGGCTCCGGTATCAATTCCGTAGTCGCCGTCGGAGCGGTCGTTAGCAGCTGGAAAGAGCTGGCTCGCTCCTATGAAACAGCGGTTATTGCGGTCCAGCAGTCCTTTTATCAGGAAAGTGACAGTGTCTGCTATTACAAGAAAACGGGGGCCAGCACCTACCAATTTACACCGGAGCAGGTGGAAATTTTCTCGCAAACACTCAAAAAGCAGAACCGGAACCACGCGCTTTTGTATATCCATAACCTCACTGGTGAAATCAAGCAGTATCAAAATACCCTGGTTATCAACGTACTGCGTCATTATTATGCTTTAATCTGCGAGCTGATGCGTCTGGCGCAGGATGAACAGATTGCCCTGTACGAAAAAATCGGCAAGGAGCAGGATGTTTGGGTCCATATCCAGAACTTTTCTTTCATCACACAGCTCGAAGATTTTCTGGTTCAGGGCGTCAACCAGTATTATGATTCGCTCAACGAAGGAAAATACGGCAATGCGACCGTAGACCGAATTGTCAAATTCATCAAGAACAACTATTCCAATCCGGACCTGTCCATCACCGCCATCAGCGAATACATTAACCTGTCCCCCACCTATATCTGCCATTTATTTAAAGATACTACCGAAATCACCATCAATAATTTTATCCTCAACTATCGAATGCAAAAAGCTCAACAGCTGCTAAAGGATCCCGCCTGCAAGGTCAAGGATGTGGGGTTTCTGGTAGGGTACCGCAACGGGAATTATTTTTCCTATCAATTTAAAAAATTCACGGGTCTCTCTCCGTCCCAGTTCCGGGAGAAAACGCTATGAGGTGGATCAAGCGCCTGTTTCACTATTGCCGGAACCGTTTTCGTTATTCCAACTTTTTTACAAAGATGGTGGCGCTGTTCCTCGTAGCAGTTTTCCTGCCGCTGTTTATTTGTTCTGCTTTCCTGGTGACCGATACCATTCATGCCTCCGGTGAAAATATTGCCGCTTCCATTCGCAATAACTTCCAGCAAACTTATACCTCTTTGGATAACCGCCTGACGCAGGTAAAAAAATGCGCGGATCTACTTTTGAATGACGCCGGCATCAATGACTTTTTGCGCAATGGCAAAAACGAATCGACCTTCTGGGAGCAGCGAACCTTCAAAACCGACATGGACAACACCATTTCCTTTATTGAAAACGCCCAGAATATCAAGCGGTTGCGGGTGTATGTGGATCCCGCTTACTTTTACATTCTGGACTTCTATCATTACTGCGATATCGGCCTGTTAAACGGCCAGATATGGTTTACCCCCATGCGCTTGGCAAAAGGCCGGTCCATCTGGCTTTCCTCCCGGGAAAATGATCTTTTGGATCAGGCTCAAAACATCCTGTCCAGCCATGATACCTTGTCTTACATGGTAAAAGGCGTGGATTTGACCAATATGCAACGAACTGCCGTAATCTATCAGCTTGATTTCTCCAAAGCAGAAGTGGAGGAGCAGCTGTACAGTTCGCTGGTACTGGACGGAAGCTGTTCCTTTGTCGTGGACGAATCCAATCGGGTCATTGCCAGAGCATCTCTTGGCGGCGGCGCCAAACTGGACTCACTGCCGGACTGCATTGACCGGGATACCGTCTCCATTGACGGCGTCCGATACCGGATCAGCTGTGCTGATTTCGAAGCGGCCCCCTGGAGCATGGTCACCCTGGTGCCGGATGAAAGCCTTTTCTCCTATTCTGACTTGGACCAGATCCTGCTGTTTATTCTGCTGGCCTTTATCTCCGGATCGGTGATTTTTACTTCTACACTGCGTTTTTCCAGAGGGGTCACCCAAAAAATCCGCTCCGTTGTTGACGGGATGGAGGCAGTACGCAACGGCGAATTTGTGAATCTGCCTGTCACTGGAACCCACGATGAAATCGACAATCTGATCGATCATTACAATTATATGGTGGACGAACTGGAACTGCTGGTTGAAGCAAAGTATCTTTCCGGTGTGGAGCTGAAAGCAGCGCAGCTTCGGGCGCTGCAGGCGCAGATTAACCCCCATTTTCTTTATAATACGCTGGAGATGATTAACAGCTATGCTTTTCTGGAGGATCCACAAAAGGTAGAACAGCTGGTCAGCGCCCTTTCCCGTTTTTATAAGCTGAGCTTAAACCACGGCAGGGACGTCTATCAGCTTTGGCAGGAACTGAAGCTGGTGGAGGCTTATTTTGAGATTCAAAAAATCCGGTATCCCGACAGCCTGGCTTTGACAATCGATGTGCCTTCCTCCATGATGCAGTATACGATTCCCAACATCACTTTGCAGCCTTTAATTGAAAACAGCATTTCCCACGGCATCATGAGCCAGGAGGATAAGCGCGGTACTATCACCATTGTCGGCCGCGTGTTGGAAAGTACCATTCAGCTGCAGGTCATTGATGACGGCGTGGGAATGCCCCCGCAGATTGTAGACCAGCTCAACGCGGGCAAACCGCCGGAGGATGTGGAAAGTTCCGGCAGCCGCTATGGTATTTACAATATCAATGAGCGGATCCAGAATTATTACGGGTGCGACTATCATCTGCACTTTGAGAGTATTCAGGGGCAAGGAACCACCGTAACCATCATCTTGCCTCCCATGTAACCGGTCAAGAGCAAATCAAAAGGCCAGGAAAGCAGCGGAGCTTTTTTGAGCCTCCGCTCCCTTTTTCCCGGTCATCTCTTGCCGTAAAAGGGCAGAGGAATTTCTTCCTCTGCCCTTTCCGTTGTTCCCATATCCCCGCCTGAAAACAAACTAAATGCTGAACAGCAGATCTCCGTAGGTCGGGAATGGCCAGTAGGCTTCGGCTGTATTAAGTTCCAGCTCATCCGCCACTGCCCGCAGCTCCTGCATAGCCGCAAAGACCGTATCATGATAATAACTGGCGCAACTGCCGATCTCTTCAAAGCTTTTTGCCCCCAACAGCGCTTCATCCAGTGTGTTGGCCTTGCCGAATAGGGATGCGTTAAGCGAAGACAGCTTTTCGATCAGCGCCTCCTCTACCTCACAGGAGGCGGCAGGGCAGGCTGCTTTTTTGGCAATAACCGCTTCACTGAGTTCCTTGGCATAAGCGCTTACCGCCGGCAAAATCTGTTTGCGTGTCAGTTCCAGCATGGTCAACGCTTCAATGCTAATCACCTTACAGTATCCCTCCATCTTCATTTCATAGCGGGAACGGACCTCTGTTTCGGTAAAAATACGATGCTTTTGGAATAATTTTACATTTTTTTCGTCTGTCAGGTAGGCCAGCGCATCGGGGGTGGATTTCAGGTTGAGCAGTCCTCTATTCGCGGCCTCCTCCTGCCAGGCGGCGGCGTACCCGTCTCCGTTAAAAATGATCCGCTTATGTTCCTTTAACGTTTTTTGCAGCAGGCCGTGAACGGCCCCATCCAGATCTTCCGCTCCCTCCAGTTCGTCGGCAAACGCATCCAGCGCCTCGGCGACAATGGTATTGAGCACTGTGTTGGGTCCGGATACTGACTGGGCGGAACCCAGCATTCGGAACTCGAATTTGTTTCCTGTAAATGCAAAGGGGGAGGTTCGGTTGCGGTCGGTAGTGTCTTTTGCCAAACGGGGCAACACGTGGGCGTACCGCAGCAGGCCAGAATCGGTCTTTTCATAGGATTTGTTGTTTTCTATCGCATCCAGCACTGCCATCAGTTCATCGCCCAGGTACATGGAAACAATGGCGGGCGGCGCCTCGTTGGCACCCAGCCGATGGTCGTTGGCGGCACTGGCCACTGAAATGCGCAACAGATCCTGATGTTCGTCGACCGCTTTGATGACCGCGCATAAAAACAGCAGGAACATGGTGTTTCGGTTCGGCTCGTCGGTAGGGTCGAGCAGGTTGATCCCCGTATTGGTAGTAATGGACCAGTTGTTGTGCTTGCCAGAGCCGTTAATTCCTGCAAAAGGCTTTTCATGCAGCAGGCAGACCAGCCCGTGGCGTTCCGCTACCTTCTTCATCATTTCCATGGTCAGCTGGTTTTGATCCGCCGCGATATTGCTGGTGGTGTAGACCGGCGCCAGCTCATGCTGCCCAGGCGCGACTTCCTTATGCTCGGTCTTGGCGGAAATGCCCAGCTGCCACAGCTCATTGTCCAAATCCTCCATAAAGGCCTTTACCCGGGTTTTAATAGCGCCAAAGTAATGGTCGTCCAATTCCTGCCCTTTGGGAGGTTTTGCGCCGAAAAGGGTTCGCCCGGTAAAGCGCAGGTCCTTCCTTTTTTCGTACAGGGCCTGATCAATCAAAAAATATTCTTGCTCACAGCCGATGCTGGTCAGAACCCGGGTCACGTCCTGATGGCCGAACAATCTTAAAATTCGCAGTGCCTGCTTGTTAATTGCTTCCATCGACCGCAGCAGCGGAGTCTTCTGATCCAGCGCCTCGCCGGTATAGGAAGAAAAGGCTGTCGGAATACACAAGGTATTGTCTTTGATAAAAGCATAGGAAGTGGGATCCCATGCGGTATAGCCCCGCGCCTCAAAGGTAGCGCGCAGACCCCCGGAGGGAAAGCTGGAAGCATCCGGCTCACCCTTGACCAGCTCTTTGCCGGAAAACTCCATAATAACCCGGCCGTCACTGGTCGGCGAGATAAAGCTGTCGTGTTTTTCCGCCGTCACGCCGGTCATGGGCTGAAACCAATGGGTAAAATGGGTGGCGCCTTTTTCGATTGCCCAATCTTTCATAGCGTTTGCCACCACATTGGCCACCGACGGATCCAGGCTGCGGCCCTGGGCGATGGTGCGGTTCAGCGCATTGTAGGTTTCCTTGGGCAGACGCTGGCGCATCACCGCGTCGCCAAACACCATGCTGCCAAACATTTCGGGAATCTCTTTCATCATCATTACCTCCTGATTACAGACCCATACAGTTTCTTCACGGCGGAAAAGAAAATAGCTGAAAACGGCTTTTCGGATCTTTCCCGCAGGAGAAACCCGCCCGAAACACTACGGCCCAAAAGCCTTTGTCTCTCTGGCCTTCCCCGGCGGTATCGCATAAAGCCATAAAAAAGAGGCACTATGGACTTTTGTCCACAGCGCCTTTGCCATTTTCCGATGTTCGCATTATAATACCGGACAGAAGCTCTTGTCAAGCTGCCGGCAAAATTTTGTTTTTTTTCATAAAAAACAACCCCTGGCCGGCAAAATTTTCGATTCCCCTTATGCGCCATGAAATTTTTGTATACAATCTGTGGATTTTTTCTTGACATCCTAAAAACCATTCTCTATAATAGTAGCGTTAAATGACGGTGTTCAAAAAAACGGCAGCATTGGGACGCCGCTTTTTTGGGCACCTTCACTCTTTTTCGGGAGGGTTTTCCAATCCGACCGCGATCTTTCGCCGCATTGCGGCAGAACGGAGAAGCTTTTATGTTAACAGCAATCGTTGGTATTAACTGGGGGGACGAGGGCAAAGGCCGTATGGTGGATCTCCTCTCGGAAAATTACGATATCGTCGCCCGTTACCAGGGCGGCAATAACGCCGGCCATACGGTTCAGAACCATCTGGGCAAGTTTATTTTGAACCTGCTTCCCTCCGGCATCCTCCGTCCGGATGTCGTCAACGTCATGGGTCCCGGCATGGTTATTGATCTGCAGCATTTGTGCGGTGAAATCGACCGGCTGCGCCAGGCGGGCATCCGCATCACGCCGGATAACCTGAAAATCAGCGACCGTGCTATCATCTGCCTGCCCTACCATGTGCAGCAGGACGGGCTGGAGGAAGACCGCCTGGGCGACGCCAAGTACGGTTCCACCCGCCGGGGCATCGCTCCGGTTTATGGGGATAAATATTTGAAAAAGGGAATCCGCATGGGCGACCTGCTCTATCCGGAAGCGATGAAAAAACGGCTGCGCGGTATTGTGGAATGGAAAGATCTGTTTATTCATGACGGATACAAAGCAGATCATCTGTCCTATGATGAAATTGTATGCTGGCTGGAAACCTATGGCGGCCGCCTGAAAGAGTATGTCTGCGATCTGGGCGTTTATCTGACTGAGCAGATCCAGAACGGCAAAAGCGTTATGTTTGAAGCGCAGCTCGGCGCCCTACGGGACATCGACTTTGGCATTTATCCTTTTACCTCTTCTTCTTCCACTATCTCTGCCTACGCGCCCATCGGCGCCGGCATCCCCGGCAAAAAGCTGGATTTGTGCATTGGCATTATGAAGGCTTACTCCTCCTGCGTGGGAGAAGGCCCCTTCACCTGCGAACTATTTGGCAAAGAGGCAGATGCCCTGCGGGAAGCGGGCGGCGAATACGGAGCCGCTACCGGGCGGCCCAGACGGGTCGGCCCTTTCGACGTGGTGGCCTCCCGCTATGGCGTCCGCATGCAGGGTGCTGACGAGCTGGCCCTGACTAAAATGGACGTACTGTCTTATCTCGATAACATCCCAGTCTGCACCGCCTACGACATGGGCGGTACCATCACCCACGAATTCCCCTTTGGCGACCACCTGAACGAGGCAAAACCGGTAATCGAGTATGTACCCGGTTGGCATTGCGATATCAGCGGCTGCCGTAAAAAAGAGGATCTGCCCAAAGAAGCCCTGGACTACGTGGCTTATCTGGAAAAGGCTGTGGGCTGCAAAATCCGCTATGTCTCTGTTGGTCCTGACCGCGACGCTTATATCGACATGAATTGATTCAACACGAAAGATTCCTTTCGCCGGCGCTTTTTCATAAAATCGCCGGCGAAATCTGTTTGGGAGGGAGAGCCGGTATGAACCGCATCCTGTTGGTCTGCGCAAAGGAAAACAGCGCCCAGACGCTGGAAGCGCTTCTGAACGACTTTCTGCAGGCCGAAATTGTCCGGGCCACTCAACTGCAGCAGGCACAGGAGCTTCTATCTCAGCATATTTTCCGTCTGGTCATTGTCAATCTGCCTTTCCACAGCGAAAATATAGAGGCTTTTGCGTTGGGCGCCGCCGAATCCACCGCCAGCGGCATTCTGCTTTTATGCCCGCAGGATTCGGCTCAGCACCTGCTGGAACGCTGTCTGCCCCAGGGCATTCTGGTGTTGCCCAAGCCTTTTTCCCAACCCATGTTTGTCCAATCTGTCTATTTGGGGTTATCTACCAGCGCACGGCTTTCAGAACTCCTGCAGGAAAATCGGAAACTGCACTCCAAGCTGGAAGAGCTCAAACTGGTCAGCCGCGCCAAAGCGGTGCTGATTGAATATCTGAAGCTTACCGAGCCGCAAGCTCACCGCTATATCGAAAAACAAGCGATGGATCTGGGGCTGACCCGCCGGCAAGTGGCTTTAAACATCCTGAAAACCTATGAATCGTAATGCTTGTGTTTGCCATAAAAAGAAGGCTTTAAAATCCAATGGGAAGGAATGAAAACGATGACCAAATACATCTTTGTAACCGGCGGCGTTGTGTCCGGTTTGGGTAAGGGCATTACCGCGGCTTCTCTTGGCCGTCTGCTCAAATCCAGAGGCCTGAAGGTCGCCGCTCAAAAGCTGGATCCTTATATTAACGTGGATCCCGGCACTATGAGCCCCTATCAGCACGGGGAGGTGTTCGTTACCGAGGATGGCGCCGAAACAGATCTGGATCTGGGCCATTATGAACGGTTTATTGACGAAAACCTCAACAAATTTTCCAATCTGACCACCGGAAAAGTGTACTGGAACGTGCTGACCAAAGAGCGAAACGGCGACTATCTGGGCGAAACCGTCCAGGTGATCCCGCATATTACCAATGAAATCAAAAACTTCATCTACGCCGTAGGCAAAAAAACCGATGCGGACGTGGTCATCACCGAAATCGGCGGCACTACCGGCGATATTGAAAGCCAGCCCTTTCTGGAGGCAATCCGCCAGGTTTCCCTGGAGGTTGGCCGCCATAACTGCCTGTTCATGCATGTCACGCTGGTGCCCTATATTCAAAGCTCCGGCGAGCACAAATCCAAGCCCACCCAGCATTCGGTGCGGGAATTACAGGGCCTGGGCATTATGCCCAACATCATCATCGCCCGCTGCAATGAACCGCTGGAAAATGAAATCAAGCGCAAAATTTCCCTGTTCTGCAACGTACCCATTGACTGCGTCATCGAAAACCGGACGATCCCGGTACTGTATGAAGCGCCGCTGATGCTGGAACAAAGCGGCCTTTCGGATATCGTCTGCCGGGAGCTGAGCCTGGATTGTCCCGCACCCGACATGACCGAATGGATGCAGATGCTCTCCCGGGTGCGCGCCTGTGACAAAAAGGTTAAAATCGCACTGGTCGGAAAATACGTCCAGCTGCACGACGCCTATTTGTCAGTAGCTGAATCCCTGCGGCATGCAGGCTATGAAAACAAAGCGGAAATTCAGATCAAATGGGTGCTCTCTGAACAGCTTACTAATGAAACCGCCGACGAGTACCTGTCCGACTGTGATGGCATTCTGGTCCCCGGCGGTTTTGGCCAGCGGGGCATTGAAGGAAAAATTGTAGCTGCTCAATACGCCCGGGAGCATGACGTTCCCTACTTGGGAATCTGTCTTGGTATGCAGATCGCGGTAATTGAATTTGCACGCAATGTGCTGGGTCTTTCTGAAGCGGATTCCAGCGAATTCAAGCCTAATGGGCCAGATCCAGTCATCGACCTGATGCCCGACCAACAGGGAAACCTGCCCAAAGGCGGCACCATGCGGTTGGGCGCCTATCCCTGCAAAGTGCAGCCGGGCACTTTCTTGGAACAGGCTTATGGCTGCGCCGAGGTGCAGGAGCGCCACCGCCATCGCTATGAATTCAACAACCGCTACCGCGATATTTTCAGCCAGCATGGCATGATCTTTTCCGGCACCTCGCCGGATGACCGCCTGGTGGAAGCGGTGGAGCTCGCCCGCGGCACCTTCTATGTGGGCGTCCAGTTTCATCCGGAATTCAAATCCCGGCCCAACCGCGCTCACCCGCTGTTCCGGGAATTTATTAAGGCAGCGGCAAGCAGACAAAAGTAGTCCTTCCTTTTTTGCCCTGGCAAAGCCAGGGCTTTTTCATTGCATTTGGATTGTAAAACCTGCTGACATCTATCAGAGGGATTTGTAAAAAGTCACAAAAATCCCCTCTGCTGTATTGAAAAACTGGCATTTTCTTCTATTATGTGCTATCCTTTTTTTATCGTACTTTTCCTGTTTGACACGATGAAGGAGGTTTTTATGGACATTTCGGCTCTGTGCAGCCTTACCGCTGCTTTAAAGGAAAATATCAGCAAAGTTATCATGGGCAAAGAAGAGCAGATCGAAAAAATCCTTCTGTGCTTATATAGCGGCGGCCATATCCTGTTGGAGGATATCCCCGGCACTGGAAAGACCACGTTGGCCAAAGCGCTTGCCCGCTCGCTGGATTGCGGATTTAAGCGGATCCAGTTTACCCCGGATTTATTGCCGTCGGAGCTCAGCGGTATCAACTACTACAATCAGAAGGAGCAGGCCTTCCAGTTCCGCCCCGGTGCGATTTTTACCAATATCCTGCTGGCGGATGAGATTAACCGCGCCACACCTCGTACTCAGTCCAGCCTGCTGGAATGTATGGAGGAGCGCCAATGCTCGGTAGACGGCGTAACCTATCCCATGGCGCAGCCGTTTTTGGTCATTGCCACTCAGAACCCGGTGGAAATCCAGGGCACCTTCCCTTTACCGGAGGCACAGCTGGACCGTTTTTTCATGAAGCTTTCCCTGGGGTATCCGAATGCGGAGCAGGAGCGGGCCATGCTCACCGCCTACCGTGAAAAATCTCCGCTGGACGACCTTTCTCCCGTCTGCTCCGGCCGGGATATCCTTAAAGCCCAAGCCCAAGTGGCAAAGATTCGAGTGAGCCAGCCGGTGGCAGCTTACATTGTATCTTTGGCAAACGCTACCCGCCAGCAGGACGAAATCCGTCTGGGGCTAAGCCCCCGGGGTGTCATCGCGTTGATGCGCGCTTCCCAGGCAAAAGCCGCTGTCCAGGGCCGGGAATACGTCCTGCCGGACGATGTAAAAGCGGTCTTTGTGGATGTCTCTGCTCACCGGGTTATTTGCCGCGGATACCAAATGGGCCAGGCCGATGCTGCCGCAAAGGAAAGCCTTGGCGGAATCCTCGCCCGAACCCCCTCGCCGGTAGAGCAGCAATAATGAGGCTGATCCCTCTTGGTAAGGAGGACTTATGGAATTTGTCGCAATTATTTTTATGGTGGTTGTCCTTTCGGCGGCCCAGCTGGCTTTGTTTGCCAGAAACAGCTTCCGTCATTTTGAATATACCTGCTTTTTCACCAAAGATGAGGTGATGGAAGGGGATGAGGTTGGCCTGGTAGAAATCGTTTCCAATCGCAAATGGCTTCCCCTTCCCTGGCTGAAGTCAGAGCTTTCCACCTCTCGCTGGCTGGAATACGCCGGTTCCCAATCGGAAGTGGTGGGGGACCGCCGGTACGTCCCCAGCTTTTTCGCACTGAAAAGCTACCAGAAGGTTTCCCGCACTTGGAAAGTCAAGTGCCTCAAGCGTGGCGTTTTCGAAATCCGCCGGGTAGATCTGGTCGGTTCCGATTTGCTGGGTTTTTCCAGCTTTTCCTATTCTGCCAAGGTTCACACCCGGTTAACCGTTCTTCCCCGCCCGTTGGAAAACAATGAACTGGCCTGCCCGCCCCAGTATCTGAACGGTGACGCATTGGTACGCCGTCAGCTTCTGAGCGACCCTTTTTTTATCGCAGGCGTGCGGGAATATACCGGCTTGGAGCCGATGAACCGCATTCACTGGAACGCCACTGCCCGGGAAGGAAAGCTGATGGTTTTTGAAAATCAGTATACATCCCGTAAAAATCTGTCCATCCTGCTCAATGTACAGCAGCATCCCGGAAAAGCCGGGTCAATAGCCGCAAACGACGATCTGGAAGACTGTATCCGTTTCTGCGCCTATTTATTCAGCGCAGCCGTAACGGAGGATACTCCCTTTCGTTTTCTGTGCAACGGGCTTGATTCCAGCACCGACAAACCGGTCTGTACTGCCGAATCTTTGGGAGCGGCTTTTGCGCTGGAACAATCCCGGACGCTGGCCCGGCTGTTGGTGGATAATCCCAAAAAAATAGATCGGTTCCTGCAGGAGGACGCCGCTTCTCTCTCCTCTTCCCAGCTGATTCTGGTCAGCACCTATCTGGATGAAAATCTCAAAGCCTTCGTACGGGAAAAGGCACGGCGCGGCATACCTGTCGCTGTTTTTGTCCGCGGACGGATTCTTCCCAGTGATTTTGAGGATGGCACCTATTCCCTTTTTCTTTTGCAGGGCCGTGAAAATAAGGAGGCGACGCTGCTGTGAAGCCTTTTCTCTTCTTTTTACGTCTCTCCGCATTGCTGGACAGCCTGCTTTTGTCCTATCCGATCCTTGCTATTCTGGAGGTATCCCTTACTGGGCAGCTGGTCACGGCATCCTCTCTGGCTCGCCTGGGGATCCTCCTGTTGGCTGGTGCACTGGGTGCTTTCGCCGGCTGGCTCCTGGATCGGATAAAGCATCCGCCGATACGGGCCGTCACATTTTTGCTGGCCGCCCTGCCCGCCGTTGTGTTTTCCGGCGCCTGTTGGTTCTTGCTGGAAAAAACCATTTTCAACGGCGCATTGATCGTTCTCTGTCTGGTATTTTACGCCGTCGGCATGTTTTTTGCCACCCATCCTTTTGATGAACTGATCGGAACCAGTTTTTTGTCCTTTACAATGATTGCTTACTCTCTGGCAGCAATCATCGTATGGTTTTGCGGCTCCTACTTTGGTATGGCATGCGATCTGGTTTTGCTGATTATCTGTTTTTTGACTTTTACCCTGTTATATGCGATTATCAACAACCAGGCCAATATCGAACGGTTAATGGGCCGGCGCCATTACAGCCTCGCCATGCTCCCTGTCGGCATGCGCCGCTATAATCTGCTTTTGATCTGTGCCGGATTTGTGCTGGTCGTGCTGGGCCTTTTGTTTCAAAAGCCAATCTGGCACATTGTGAAATTCGGCTTTCAGGTACTGGCCTCCTTTTTGTATATTTTCGTGCTTTTCTTTCGTTTTATCATCTGGCTTTTGGCCCGTCCTGCACAGCCGGATAAACCGCTGCCTCAGGTGTCCGATCTGCCTGTTTTCGGCCAGGCACAGGAGGCGGCCGCCACTCCTTTTATCAATGTGCTTTTCCAATGGTTGGCATTATTGCTCATTCTTTTGCTTTTATTCTGTATGCGGCGGCAGATTTGGGCAGCCGTTCAAAAAACAGCTTCAGCCGTCTGGAGGCTGCTGAAATCCCTGTTCTCCCGGCCTGGCAAAAAGAAGCCCATGTCCACTTCTTCTCAATATTACGTTGATACGATTGAAGATCTGGAGCGCGGGACAGAAGAAAATCTGACGGCGCAGGAAGCCCTTTCCTCTTTCCGCGCCTGGCGGCGGCAATGCCGGGATTTTTTAGAAAAGCCCCAGGAAGCAGGGTCCCTGCAGGAGGGATACCTGCTAATCCTTTCTTGGCTTCGCCTCCGTGGCGCACCTCTCTCACCAGCAGACACGACGCTGGAAATTCTCAATAAGTCGCTCACTCGTATGCCCGAAAGTCCTTTCATCCAGGTAACGGAAAGTTACAACATGGTTTATTACGGAGAGATGCCCTTACGCAACGGGGACTACGAAAGCCTTGTGCAAACGCTTCGGGTTTTAATGCAGTCCAAATAAATTTCCCGGGCAAAAGCCAAGACTTCCTCTGGGTTTACGCCGGTCAGTCCTGTTTTTGACTTTTTATATGCGAATGTTTTATAATGAATTTACGCAAAAAAATGTTTTTTACGTAAAAGGAGCAAATTATGAAAGTCAAAATTACCGACGTGGCAAAAGCCAGCGGCGTTTCCATCGCTACTGTTTCCCATGTCATCAACCATACTCGCTATGTATCTCCCGAAACCACCCGCAAGGTGGAGAAAGCTATTCAAGCCCTGGGCTATTCTCCGGACATCACCGCCCGCAATTTTAAAAAAGGGCGCAAGGGCCTTGTCGGCATGTTGGTACCGGATCTGTCCTACGGCCGTTCCTCGCTGATTTTAAAGCAGCTGGAGGAGGTGATGGCCCCTGCCAAAATGCACCTGATTGTATCTAACACCAAAGCCTCTCCCCAACAGGAGGCCGAACAGCTGAAGCTTTTGACTTCCGGTCTGGTAGACGGGCTGATCATTCAATCCTCCTGTGCCGACTACCAGCAGATCGCTCCTTGCATTCCCCGGGATTTTCCCATGGTTTTCATCGACCACCCGCTAAAAAACTGCCCATATCCTACGCTGGTGGTTTCCAGCTATACAGCGCTGTATCAGGGCGTAGAGGATCTGATCCGGCAAGGGCACTCCCAAATCGGATACATTGCAGATCAGGCCCACATCGCTTACTCCATTGAACGGCTGGATGCCTACCGCGCCGCCGTGCGGGATTACGATCTGCCCATCGGGGATTCGCTGATCGCTTATGCGCACCCTCAAACCAAAACCGCTTATTTCTGTGCCCAGGGCTTAATCGAGAAGAAATGCACAGCAATTGTGGTCTCCAACAATGGCATTGCGCTGGAAACCTTAAAATATTTGAATATCCATCATCTGCAGGTGGGAACCGATGTGGAGCTGTTGGGCTTTTCCGGCAGCGATTGGTATGGATACCGCACGGAAAAAATCGCGCAGGTATCCCAGCCCACCGAGGAAATGGCACGGATGGCCGGCCAGCAACTGCTGGAACAGATTCAGCAGCCAAAGACCTGCGCCCGCACCACAGTTTTACACAGCACCTATATCCCGAAAAAACAGGCAAAGGAGTTTTCATATGTTTGATATAATTGCTGTCGGCGAAATTTTGATTGATCTAGTCGGTACCGGGGACCTGCAGTTTTCCGGGACCGTGGGTGGAGCGCCCTGCAACGCTCTGGCGCAGGCCGCCAAGCTCGGGAGCCGGACCGCTTTCATCGGCATGGTCGGAGATGACGCGTTCGGCCGTGCCTGCGCCCATCAGCTGGACGAACTGAAAATTGACCGCACCTATCTGGCCGTTACCCAACAGGCAGATACCACGCTGGCCTTTGTGACGCTGGACAAAAACGGCGACCGGGATTTTACCTTTTACCGCCGGCCGGGGGCGGATACGCTGCTTACTGTAAAAAACATCCCCTTTGGCCGGATTGCCCAAAGCCGCGTCTACCTGTTCGGCGGCGTTTCCCTCTCCCAAGATCCAACTCGCGCCGCAGTTTTTTATTCCCTGTTTAAACTGTCGGGCACCTCGGTGCTCCGGGCTTTTGACCCCAATCTCCGCCCCGTTTTATGGGAAGATCTGGACGAGGCGAAAGCGCTTGGCAGAAAGGCCATGGGGCTTTGTGATATTCTCAAACTGTCAAGCGAGGAAGCGGTCTTTTTCTCCGGTCGTCAAAACCCGCTGGACGGTGCCCGGGCGCTGCAGGAGGAATTCCGGATTCCGCTGGTTTTAATGAGCATGGGTTCCAAAGGATGTTCTGTTTTGCTGCGCGGCGACTGCTGCCACCTCGATGCAATACCAACCCAGTCGGTGGACACCACTGCCGCAGGAGACTCCTTCTTCGGCGCATTCCTGCACCGGTTATTGCAGCATTCGTTTACCTCTCTGGACGAGCTTTCTCCCGGACAGATCGTCGAAGCCGCTCAATTTGCCACTGCCGCCGCGTCGATTACCGTCTCCCGCCGCGGATCGATTCCTGCTTTGCCCGTATTGGAGGAAATCCAGGCGGTTTTGACAAAAAAAGAAGCATAAGCCCGTTTTTCCAATTGCGATACGCGGCGAAAAAGGCTCCCATAAAAGCGGGAGCCTTTTTTAGCATACAGAAGAAGTGGTAATGACCGTCACGTCCGGGTGCAGTTGCAGCACCGACGCCGGAATCCATGGCGTGACCGGTCCAGTCAACGCTTGCCGGAGAATTTCCCCTTTTCCCACCCCGGCCAGCAAGAGAATTTTTTTTGCCTGTAAAATCGAGGCGATGCCCATGGTGATCGCCTGCTTAGGCACCTGATCCACACTGTCAAAAAAGCGGGCGTTTGCCTGAATGGTCCCCTGTGAAAGCTGCGCCAAGTGGGTCTGCGGGACAAACTGTTCTGCCGGCTCATTAAAGCCGATGTGCCCGTTATGCCCAATCCCCAGCAATTGCAGGTCAATCGGGCCCCGTTCGGCGATAATGGCTTCATATCGCCGGCATTCGTCCGGCAGGCTTTCGGCGCAGCCGTCTGGAAGCCAGGAAGCACGGAAGTTCACAGCGTCAAACAGATTTTGCCGCATAAAAAAATGGTAGCTTTGTACATGGTCGGCTCCCAACCCGCAATACTCGTCCAGATTAACGGAGCATGCCCGGGAAAAATCCAGATCACCAGAAATATGCCATTGAGCCAAATACCGGTAAGCGCCGACCGGAGATGATCCGGTGGCCAGCCCCAAAAGGCTGTCCGGCTTACATAAAACCTGTGCGGCGATCAACTGTGCCGTTTTGCGGCTCAGCGTTTCATAATCCGGCACATGGATGATTTTCATAACATTTTCCCTCCTTTCCCAAAGAAAAGGGTTCCTTCTATTTGGAAGGAACCCTTTCGGACACACATCAACTGGCATTTCGTGCAATTAGTTGTTCCAATAATCGTCCAGCAGGGCCTGCACTTTCTGATTCGCTTCTGCCAGCGCCGTTTTGCTATCCACTCCCTGGAGGATAACGCTGTCGATTGCGTCAAGCATAATCTGGCGGTCGTCACTCTCACTGACGTAAAAGTAGGAAGTCGCATAAGGCAGGGCCTCGATAAACGGCTTCATGATCGGGTCTTTTGCCAGTTCCTCATCTTCGGTAATCGAAACGCGGGCGCCAACCTCTCCAACCTCTTCGGTCCAGCGTTTCATAACCTCTTCACTAGT
Source organism: uncultured Oscillospiraceae bacterium (assembly GCA_904397845.1). Lineage (GTDB taxonomy): Bacteria > Bacillota > Clostridia > Oscillospirales > Ruminococcaceae > UBA3818. The sequence continues at coordinate 20,079 of CAJFOX010000022.1, read as the reverse complement.
CAAAAACTGCAGGAATTTTACGCTGGCATCCAGTTGTGCACCGGTGGTATTGGCGGTAATGCCGTTGGTCCAGAAAGTACCGCAGGAGCCTTTTACGCCGTCTTTCATCGGCAGATCGGTAACGCCCCATTCAAAGCTGTCGATCTGGTTTTTGTAGGTGCCGACACGGTAAGAACCGTCGATATGGAAATAAGCTTTGCCCGCTGCAAACGCATCCGCGTCGGAGTTCATGAAGTTGGGCTCGCCGACCTTATATTTCTGATTCAGGTCGATAAAATAGTCAAACGCTGCTTGACATTCGGGAGTATCCCACATAGCGGTTTTATAGTCGCCGCTCAAAGGTTTGCCGCCAAACTGATTCATCAAAACCGGACGAAGCCAAGAGTGATACTGTCCATTCGGTTGCCAGGTACATCCCTCTACCAGAATTTCATCGCCATCCCATTGAGCCAGGCTTCCTGCTACTTCTGCAAACTGATCCAGCTCAGTAGGGATATCCGCTTCTGTCATACCTGCCTCTTCTAACAGATCTTTGTTATAAAACAGGGCAGAAGTGCGGACCGCTGTGGGGATCGTATAATATTTACCCTCTATCTTGTTCGTTTGGATCATGGGAGAAAATTCCGCTTCTATCTCGGCAGGATCAAACACATCGGTGGGCAGCTCCTGCAACACACCGGATTTGACATACTTGGGAACCCATCCGTAGAAAATGTTGACGATATTGGGACCGCCGTTGCCGGTAGCGATCGAAGCCGCCAGCTTCTGCTCATAATTATCATAGGGGAAGTTCTGATGGACAACTTTAAAGCCAGGGTTGGCCGCCTCAAATTCCTTGATCAGTTCATCAATCAGATTGACCTTCGATTCATAATAGTACTGCCAGTACTCAATTACGACCTCTTCCCCGTCGCCCCCGCCGCCGGCAGAATTCTCCGTTGGCGTAGAAATCGACGGCGTTTGTCCACAGCCACCGAACAGCGCTGTGCTAAGAATTGCCGCCAGCAACAATGCAATGATTCTTTTCATGATACTACCTCTTTTCTGTTCAAAAATAATGAATATGTTCCTCTGCGTATGCCGCAGTAACTGAACCTGTATGGGCAGAAGCCAACAGAGCCGCCCCAATGGCGCCGCCCCATTTTCCTCCGTCGGACAGCACGACAGGAGTCTCTCCCGGAATTAGTCGCCGGATCCGTTTTTGTAGCTGATCGAGAAGGTATTCTCCCTCATTTGCCAAACCTCCGCCAATGACAATTTTGGATGGTTGCAGCAAACAGATGATATTCGAAAGGCCAACGGCCAGCGCGTCGATCTGCCCGCCGACGATTTCTGCGGCAATCGGATCCTCTCTTTGCTGTGCTAAACGGAAAATCTCCCGGGTATCCATCGACCGACCCGTTTTTTCCCGGTACCGGTTGCTCACAGCAATGGCAGATGCCCGTCGTTCAAATGCGCCGAACTCCCGCCGGCTGGGGCAGGGAGACGCCAGATCTCTTTCTTCGACCATATAGCCAATTTCTCCAGCGCCGAAATGGCTGCCCCGGTAAAGCGACCCATTGAGTACAATCCCCGCGCCGATACCGGTTCCAACGGTGACCAGCACATAGTCTGTTTCCATCTGGCAGCTTCCAACAACCCCTTCCGCCAAGGCCCAGGCGTTGACATCGTTGTCCGCATAAACCGGCAGCGGTATCCTTTTTTGTAGAACACGGCACAGCTCAAAGTTTTCCACCTGCAGCGCCGGGCACCAAACCACCATGCCGGCATCTGTATCCACTGTGCCGGGGATTCCAATGCCGATTTGGGAAATTTCCGGCCACTGCGCGATTTTTTCCCGAATCAGATCTGTTAGGAATTTTAAAAAAGGCTGTTCTTCTATCACAGTGGAATAGGCCTTCGTTTCCATCAGATGATTTTTGTCATCCAATACGGCAACCTTTGTTTTCGTCCCCCCTACATCAATCCCTAATTTCATGGCTCTCAGTCCTTTTTTAGATGCTTCTCTACCTGTTCTGTCAATTTTTTATGGGCCAGATGGTATCCGCTGCGGATTTCTTCCAGCTGCCGGCGCTCCCGCTGCAGCATTGCCAGGCGCTCCCGGTGCATCCGCGACACTTGAGACAAAGCCGGACCTCCCGTGCGCTCCCGGATGGCAACAAAATGAACAGGATCCAGCGCTGTCCGGATTGCCTCATCCGAAAGATCCACCGGATAGCCAAGCACCTCTTTGGAAATTGTTTCACAAAAATCCTCTGTAATATCCTCCGCGCCCTTGCCTTCGGCATACAGGCGACGGACGATGGCGCTGGTCAGTTTATGAGCTTTGCGGAAGGTGAGGCTTCCCTCGCGCACAAAAGTGTCTGCCAATTCAGTGGCAGTGATAAAATTTTCTCCCGCCCGTTTCCGTAGGAGTTCTTTATTGATCTGCATTGTCGCCAACACATTGGTGATGATTTCCAACGCACGGTTCAGATAGCTGACCGCATCATACAAATGGATCTGCAGATCTTCCTCCGAATCTACAATATCGCCGTATGGCGTATTGTGCTGTACGGTAAAAACTGCTTGTGCCTCCGCCAAGGCTTTGCTTAAAATCGGGCGGCAATGTTCCAAGGAGGAGGGATTGCGCTTTTGCGGCATGATACTGCTGATCTGAACATAAGGATCCGTCAGGCGGAAGAAAGCAAACTCCATAGTGCACCAATCTAAAATATCCTTCATAAAGCGGGACAGATTGACTGCCATGGTCATCATCACCGATGCGAACTGCGTCATATGGTCGCTGGCCGCAATGGAATCGTAGGAATTTTCACATAAAGAGGAAAAGCCCAGCAATTCGCACATTCGCTCGCGGGAGATGGGGAAACCGCTGGTCGTAATCGCGGCTGCCCCAAAGGGGCTCATGTTTATCGTTTTTTCCGCTGCCATCAGCCTTTGAAAATCCCGCTGCATTACGTCCGCCATGGACAGCAGATAATGCCCCAGGGTAGAAGGCTGTGCCGGCTGGGTATGAGTATACATCGGCATGATGGTCTCCAGATTTTCACCGGCTACATACAACAGCGATTCCCGGAAAAGATTGAGCTTTTCCGCCAAGCCCGCCAGCTGTTCACGCAGCACCATTCGAAACTCGCCCACGCAGATGTCGTTGCGGCTACGGGCTGTGTGAACTTTCCCGGCCAGGTCGGAACCGACCCGATTTTCCAGTTCCTTTTCAAAAAGGAAAAATAAATCCTCATATGCCGGATTGTACTCCGATTCTTCAATCGGCAGCTTCTCCAGATCAAGCATGGTTGATAAAATCAGCGCACATTCATCCTCTGTCATCAGATCCTGCTCCCGGAGCATGACAACATGCGCTTTCGTGACTTCAATAAACACGCGGTAATAATAAACTTTTTGCAGGTCAAAAATCGGCTTCAGCGCATTTTTCTGAAAGCTGATTCCGGGGAATGACGCTCCGTCCGCTGCCTGCACGCTTTCACGGGTAATCATATGGAACACACCTCTTCCTCTTGGTCAATGCCGCGGCAAAAACTGCATCTGATGTTTTTTCTGCCAGATATTTCCCACACACCCACAGCTCAAAGCTCTGTCTCCCAGCTTGGAAAACTTGACGTCGCAGGGCACAGGGGTCAAATACCGCAAGCGCTCACCCATATAGTCTGCCAGCAACGGTTCCGCTGCGGCATAGCTGCCATGCAGAATAATCGCCTGTGGGTTCAAAAGGCTGATTACGCTGCCTAAGCCAAGGCAAATCTCATCCGCGTTTTGCAAAATCCTGTTTTTTAGTTCTGTATTGCCATTTTGTGCTTCTGACACGATATGTTGAAAGGACATCCCAGTTCGGCTTTTTAACGTCTGTAAGGAGGCATTTTTTTCAAAATAGCCAAAATCAGTGAGCGTATAGGGACCGCTTTCCAGCGCATCACGACCAGTAATCATATAGCCGATTTCCCCTGCCATGCTACAATGGCCTCGATAAATCCGGTTATTGATGATAATGGCGGAGCCGATGCCGGTACCAATGGTAACAACGACAAAATCAGAGTAATCCCAGCCGGCGCCCATCCAGTTTTCGCCCAAAGCATTGAGATACACATCCTTATCGATATAAACCGGCATTTGCAGCTCCCTTTGCAAAACCGCCGCCAAATCGCGGTCCACCAGTCCCAGCTCAGGAGAATAGAGTATCCGGTTTTCTTCCACCGTTCCCGGCACGGAGAGGCTGGCTCCAATAAACCGCTCCCGGCCTCCGGCCCGATCGATCAGCTGCACCGTATCGGAAGACAGAACCTGCAAAAGCTGCGACATTTCGTCAAAGGCAAAATCCGCATAAGAACGGGAAAACAGTTCATTTCCCATAAGGTCACAGACTGATATCCATGCGTTTTGCAGCCGAAAGGCAGCGGTAAGCACGAGTCCCGCATCCCCCCGGATCCGAAGGAAAATAGGCCGCCTGCCGCCGCGGGCGGATGCCTCTCCAAAGGCGCCTTCCACCACCAGGCCGCAGCTGATGAGTTCATCAACAATATTGGTCACGGCAGCAGGCGAAATTCCCAAAATCTCCGATACCTGTTTTCGGGAAACCGGTTGTCTGGCCATAATGACTGACAGAATGTCGCTGCGGTTATTTAGTTTTACAGAACTGTTTTTCAAAATTGTCCATCCTTTTCTTTGACGCTACTTAATGTAGCGCCCTAATACTCTTTCAATGTTTCCGGCAAAGATTTTCTGGATATCCTCATCGCTGAAACCAAGCTCTACGCAATCACGCATTTGTACATCCAGGTATTCACTGACGAAGCCCCGCGGGAACCAGGATCCATCTGTGCCAAACAAAATACGGTCCGGGCCGATGGTCTCATAATACTTTTTAAACAGATCCTTTGTCGTCAGCGGATAGGGCATCCACCGGGTCCACTGGTTGCTGCCGGAGGTGTCGATGTATACGTTGGGACACACCCAGCACAGGAACAAGGCGTCTTCCACTTTGCTGCATCCGTAGTGAGGAACGATAAAAATGACATCTGGGAACGCTTTGGCCACATTTTGAATGATTTTAGGCGAAATATTGATATGATCCATGATGCCGCCTGCCGCTCCCATAATGCCGAAATGGAACAAAACCGGAACTTGATGTTTTTCCGCAACCTGCCACAGCGGATAAAGGGATTTGTCATCCAGCGGCCGATCCAGGGCCGGCCCCAGGATCTTAATGCCGCGCAACCCCTGCTGGGAGATGGCATATTCCAACTTTTGCGCTGCGTCCGGCGCAAAGGGATCGTGGTGCGCGTACCCAATAAAGCGATCCGGTGCAAACTGGATGATGCGCGCCATATTCTCATTGCTCTGCTCCAGCCCTCCGGCAGTTACGAATACTGCCTTCTCCACACCTTTGGCATCTAGGTCATCCAGCCAGAGCTGGCAGGTTTCCTCGATGGTATCGCATTCGGGAAGCGCATCCGGAAACCCCCAGGCCTTTTTCCATTGATCCTGCTGGAATTTATTCATTTGCTGGAGCTTTTTCCACTTTTCTTCTCCAAACTCATTCATATATTCCTGGTGGTTCTTACCCAGGTTTTCATTTTTCACCGCAAAATGCAGATGAGAGTCAATAATGCGGAATTTTTTGGCCATAACAATCCTTCCTTTCAAATTGATTTCAAAAACATCAGCCTTTTACGCCGGTCAGTTGCACGCCCTCGATGATTTTTTTCTGGAAAATCAGGAAAATGATGATAATGGGAATGGTTGCCACCGAGGCACCGGTCATGATCAGTTCCCACTGGCTGGCATTTTCCGCAGAGAACTGTGCCAGGCCCAGCGTAATGGTGTATTTTTCTTTACTGTCCAATGCGATAACCGGCCACAAAAAGGAGTTCCAGTTCCCCAAAAAGGTGAAGATGCCCAAGGCGCTGAGCGCTGGGGTGACCAGCGGCAGGGCAATTCGGGTATACACTCCAAATTCGCTCAATCCGTCAATCCGGCCCGCATCCAAAAGCTCGTTGGGAACGCCGGTAAAAAACTGCCGCATCAGGAAAATGCCAAAAGCCGAGCTCAGGCCGGGAAAGAGCATCGACCAATATGTATTGTTCCAACCCAGCTGATTGACCATCATATACCAGGGAATAATCATCATTTCCGTCGGAATCATCATGGTGGAAAGGAGCATGGTGAAAATCGCCTCTTTCCCGCGGAAACGATATTTGCAAAAAGCGTATCCCAAAAGAGGGTCGAAAACCAGAACCGAAAGGGTCGTAATCCCCGCCACCAAAAAGCTGTTTAAAAACCATCTGGGAAAATCTGACCCGGAAAGAACTTCACGATAATTTTCCAGTGTGAACTTTTTCGGAAGCAGGCTGAGCGAATAGATATCCGTCCCGGTTTTAAAGGAGGTGGCAATCATCCAGATAAAAGGAAACACCATCGCTACGCCAATGACGATAAATGCCAGGTATAAAAGCGTCATTCTCACATTTTTCTTGAAACGCATGGAAAATCCTCCTCTCTTTAATCTGTTTCCTTGTTCAAAACTTTCATTTGGATTAAGGTAATAATCATGATGACAATGAATAAAATGACAGTGATCGCGCTGGCCAACCCCATTTTGTACTGGCGGAACGCCGTATGGTAGATCTCTGTTACAATGCTGGCCGTGGATTTCAGAGGGCCGCCCTCCGCGCCGGCGATGTTATAAACCTGTGTAAATACTTGAAGTGTGCGGATCGTTCCCATGACAGTAACATAGACCAGGGTCGGGTTCAGCTGGCGAATGGTGATATAGCGGAATTTTTCCCATGCGGAAGCGCCGTCTATCTCTGCCGCTTCATAATAGGTGCGGGGAATTTGCATCAGGCCTGCCAGAAGGATAATGGTATTAAAACCGATGCTGGACCAGATGATATTGGACATGACCACATAAATAGATTGATCCGCACTATTTAAAAACGGCTGCGGCGCAATGCCAAAAAATTTTAAAATGCCGTTGATCACGCCGCCATTTTTCATGAACATCCATTTCCAGACATAAGAAATCGCTACTGCGCTGGTTACGTATGGAATAAAGACAATCAGCCGGAAGAACGAGCGCCCTTTTACAATCTGGTTGAGCATCAACGCCAGAATAAGGCTGATCACCACCATCAGAGGAACGCAAACAAACACATATGCAAAAGTATTGCCAAACACTTTTTGCAACGTTGGGTCAGAAACCGCCGTCACATAGTTTTCAAAGCCGATAAATTCCCTTTGAGGCGAAAGCAGATCCCACTCCATGAAACTCAAAAAGAAAGAGAAAAAGGTCGGCAGGATCCGGAAAGCCACAAAGTACAGCACCGGCAGGGCGATAAAAAGATAGGCCGTGCGTTCTTTTTTCCGTTCGATGGAGTTTCGATTCTTCTTTTTTTGCACTTTGGCACCTCTCGCCAGCGCTACATTTGCCTGCGCCATAACAAATCCCCTTTCCCGTTTAAAAATTAAAGGTTAGTTGTTTTAAAACATAAACTAACTTATAGCAAAACAATAGAAGCTTCGCTTCAATTGTCATTGAATATAAAATATATCGACAAGTAAATTGATTTTTATGGTAAATTTTATTTTCACTCTTTGTTAAATATGCCTATTTTATAAAAAGCTGTCACAAATTTTTTGCGGTTTTCCTTTAAACGTCCCTCATACACCTATTTTCCGCAACAAAAAAACAGGAGGGAAATTCCCCCCTGTTTTTTACCCAAAAACTATTCTTCCATGGGTTTTTCTTCAGAATCCTTCTCAGCATGGGCCTCATCACAGCAATGATTCTCTTCACCGCAATAGCACCCGCTATCGTCGAACTCATAACCCAAATCCGCAAGAAAATCTTCCCGGATTTCTTTTGCGGCTCTTTTGCTCTTCAGATATGCGCAAACGGCCACGACAGCACCGCCGATCGCCACCAGCGCAAACAGGAACGATAAGAAGTTATTGCCTTTTTTCACGAATCGTTTCCTCCTTCCGGTCAGTCGTGATTGATACCGGATCAGATATCCGGCTTTTTTTTAGTATATACCATTTTCTCCAAAATAACAATCTATTTCGCCAAAAGGGATTTTCCATCCATTTCCACTGGTTTGGGTAAGCCCAGCATTTCCAGCATGGTCGGCGCCAAATCTGCTAAACGGCCGCCCTCTTTGAGGGTGTGATCTTTGTCCCCTACCAGAAGCAACGGAACAGGATTAGTAGTATGGGCGGTGAAAGGAGAACCATCCGGCTCATACATTTGATCTGCATTGCCATGGTCGGCCGTGATCAGCGCCCGGCCACCCATGGATAAAATCTTATCGACCACCTTACCCAGGCAGGTATCCACCGCTTCCACCGCTGCTACAGCGGCTTCAAACACGCCGGTATGGCCGACCATATCGCAGTTGGCAAAATTTAAAATAATGACGTCATATTTACCACTGTCCAGACGGGCCAGCAACTCGTCGGTGACCTCATAGGCGCTCATTTCCGGCTTCAAATCATAAGTAGCTACCTTGGGAGAAGCAATTAACGCCCGATCCTCATTTTGACAGGGAGCCTCTACGCCGCCGTTGAAGAAAAAGGTTACATGAGCATACTTTTCCGTTTCAGCGATCCGCAGTTGGGTCAGCCCCTTGTCCGAAATATACTGGCCAAAGGTATTTGCCAGGGACTGGGGTTTGAACGCCACCTGGACATTGGGCATTTTGGCATCGTACTGAGTCATGCAGACAAAATACAGCGGGAAAAATCCGTTTTTACGGACAAACCCATTAAAGTCCGGATCCACTAGCGTGCGGGTAATTTCCCGGGCGCGGTCAGGACGAAAGTTAAAGAAAATCACCGAATCGTTAGCGTGAATCTGGCCTTCTTTATCACAGACTACCGGCACTACAAATTCGTCCGTGACATCCGCCGCATAAGATTTTTCCATGGCGCAGACCGGGCATTCGGCGGTTTCCCCCTCGCCATAGACCATGGCGGCGTAGGCCTTCTCCACCCTCTCCCAGCGGTTGTCGCGATCCATGGCGTAATAGCGGCCCATAATCGAGGCAATTTTACCAACGCCAATCTCCTTTGTTTTGGCCAGCAGCTCCTCTATATACTCCTTTCCAGAAGTGGGAGGCACGTCACGCCCATCCATGAAGCAGTGAACATACACCTTCTCCAGGCCAGCTCGTTTGGCCAGCTCCAGCAGGCCGTACAGATGCTTGTTGTGGGAATGGACGCCGCCGTCAGACAAAAGGCCCATCAAATGCAGGGCAGTTCCATTTTTCTTACAGTTTTCAACGGCGCCGCACAGCGCCTCGTTCTGGAAAAAGTCACCGTCCGAAATCGATTTGGTAATGCGGGTCAGCTCCTGGTACACTACCCGGCCAGCACCGATATTGGTATGCCCCACCTCTGAATTGCCCATCTGGCCGTCCGGCAGTCCAACATCCATGCCGGAAGCGCCAATCAGGGTATGGGGACAAGTCGCAAACAGTTTATCCAGATTAGGGGTTTTGGCGGCGCGAATCGCGTTTCCATAGTCCGAAGGATTGTAGCCAAAACCGTCCAGAATAATGAGAGCCAATGGTTTTTTCATATTGTTTCCCCTTTCTATGCTGCGGGATTATTATTTGGAGGCAGCTTTCACGATGATGGAGAAGTCCTCCGCCTTTAAGGATGCACCGCCAATGAGGCCGCCATCCACATGCTCTTTGCTCAGCAACTCTTCGGCGTTTTTGGCGTTCATGGAGCCGCCATATTGAATGGTCAGCGCTTGAGCCGCATCTTCACCATAGAGTCCTGCTACTACGCTGCGGATAAAACCATTCACTTCATCTGCCTGCTCCGCCGTAGCGGTTTTGCCGGTACCGATGGCCCAAACCGGCTCATAAGCGATGATGATATGGGACAGTTCCTCTTTGGAAACACCGCATAAAGCCACCTTGGTCTGCATGCCGCATACTTCCTCCGTGATGCCCTGTTCCCGCTGCTCTAACAGCTCACCAACGCAGAGAATAACCTTCAATCCCGCGTCCAATGCGGCGCGAACCCGCTGGTTGACGGTTTTATCCGTCTCGCCGAAATACTGCCGGCGCTCCGAATGGCCGATGACCACATATTCTACGCCCATTTCCGCCAGCATGTCCGCTGAGATCTCGCCGGTAAAAGCGCCGGATTTTGCCCAGTGGCAGTTCTCCGCACCCACTTTGATATTGGAGCCTTTCGTCGCCTCCAGCGCAGTCTCCAGATTGGTATAGGGGACGCAGACCACAACGCCGCAGTCCGCATCCTTGACCAGGGGCTTGATCTGCTCAATCAAAGCTTTTGCCTCCGGCCGGGTTTTATTCATTTTCCAGTTACCGGCGATAACCGCCTGCCTTTTTGCTTTGTTCATGATGCTTTCTCCTTTGATTTATTGTAATCTATGAAAAGGAAATTTTTCTTTCCATATTTTCGGGTAAAAGCAACAATGGGCACGGTGTTTTCCGTGCCCATTGCCTTTTCGTTTATGCGCAGGAAAAGAATGGCCTTTTCTTGTTGCGGTTTGGACTATTTATCGTTCACACAGGTAATGCCGGGCAGCTCTTTTCCCTCCAAAAATTCCAGAGAAGCGCCGCCGCCGGTAGAAATATGGGTCATCTTATCACCAAAGCCCAGGGTGTTGACTGCAGCAGCAGAATCGCCGCCGCCAATGATCGTAATCGCATCGGTTTCGGCCAGGGATTTGGCAACTGCGATGGTACCTTTTGCCAGCGTCGGGTTCTCAAATACACCCATCGGCCCGTTCCAAACAACGGTCTTGGCGGATTTTACTTCATTCGCAAACAGCTCGGCAGTTTTCGGGCCGATGTCCAAGCCCATTTCATCTGCCGGGATCTTGTCCGCGTCAACAACAGCCACTTCGATCTCCCCGTCAATGGGATCCGGGAAAGCTTTGCCTACCACACAATCGACCGGCAGCAAAATCTTAACGCCTTTCTCTTCTGCTTTCTTGAGCATGTCTTTGCAGTAGCTGATTTTCTCTTCATCCAGCAGGGATTTGCCCACACCGTAGCCCTTCGCAGCCAGGAACGTATAAGCCATACCGCCGCCGATGATCAGGGTGTCGGCTTTATTCAGCAGGTTCTCGATCACATTGAGCTTATCTGCCACTTTTGCGCCGCCCAAAATGGTGACGAAAGGCCTGGCCGGATTCTCAACCGCATCGCCCAGATATTTGAGCTCTTTGCCCATCAAATAGCCAACCGCCGCTTCTTTTACGAAAGAGGCTACACCTACGGTCGAACAGTGGGCACGATGAGCCGCGCCAAATGCGTCATTCACAAAGACTTCGCCATCAACCAATGCCGCCAGTTCACGGCTGAACGCTTCGTCGTTTTTGGTTTCTTCTTTTCGATAACGGGTATTCTGCAGCAGAACCACATCGCCGTCTTTCATCGCCGCGACAGCCGCTTTTGCATTGGTTCCGACCACCTCGTCATCCGCCGCAAAAACAACCTCTTTGCCCAGCAGTTCGCTTAAGCGTTTTGCAACAGGCGCCAAAGACAATTCCGGTTTCGGTTCGCCCTTCGGTTTGCCCAAATGAGAGCACAAAACCACTTTTCCGCCGTCCCCAATCAGCTTTTTGATGGTCGGCAGAGCCGCTACAATGCGGTTTTCATCGGTGATGACACCATTTTTCAGCGGTACATTAAAATCACAGCGAACCAATACTTTTTTCCCGGCGACATTGATATCGTCAACCGTTTTTTTGTCCAGATAGCCCATAGTTCTACCACCCTTTCATAATATGTAAAAAAGTTGCGCCAAAGATCGTGATTGTTAATCCATGAACAATCCGTATTTATTCTATCGGAAACGACGCTCTTTTGCAAGAGTTGAGGGGATAAAATTTAATAACAAATGGTAAATTTTTTGCCGTTTTTCTTAAAGCCCCAGCTCTTGTTCCAAAATATCGCAGGCCTTCTCCATAAAAATGGCGCAGGGGCGCTTGCCCTGCTCTTTGGTACGGGAAAGATCGTATTTCCCCTGTCCGATGTTTCCCAGCAGCGTCCGGCACTGGGACGAGCCGAATTCCTCCTCAAAACGGTCGTTGAGCTTTTTTACCACAGCCTTCAATCCGTTTTTTTTCTTGGCGTCCGACCCATCAAAAGAACCATAATCCATCCCGGCAATCATAATCATGGCCGTGACAGCACCGCACTTCTCTCCCAGGCACATACCGCCGCCAAATCCGCCTGCCAGCGGCAGTAAATCCGCCGGAGAAAATCCAAAGTCCTCGCAAAATGCGTTCAGGACAACTTGGCAGCAGTTATTTTTCTTTTCCAGCTGTTCGTCTATTTTTTTCTGCCTTTCCGCTTTCATTCCGATTCCTCCTTATTTTCTGCGCTCTCCCATTACCATGCAACCTACCAGATTAGGGCCCGCGTTGATGGTAATAGACGCACCCGCTTCCGCAAGGCAGACCGCATGCTTACCAAAAGACTTCACCAATATTTTTTCCAATTCTTCTCCCACTTCGTCCCGGTCAGCTCGAATGGCAAAAAACGGCGTATGTTCGCCCCGGCGCCGCTGCCGGGCAATCTGCGCCAGCTTGGGAACCACAGTCTTGTCTCCCCGAACCTTTTCAATAATCTTGATTTCCCCGTCAATAATAGACATAATAGGCCGCAGACCCAGCATATCCCCCACAAAGGCGGCGGCCACGCTAATACGGCCGGACTTTTTTGCAAAATCCAGGTTGTAGACTGAGAAATATGTCTCCACACGGCTGAAATAATCATCCAGATACGTCAGAATTTCCTCATAGGACTTTCCTTCTTCCGCCTGTTTCGCCGCCTGCACCACTGCATATCCATAGGTGTAGGTATAGCAAAGCGAATCGATGACGGTAATCTGGGTCTTTTCTGCCAGCTCCGGGTACTCCTCGGCAAACAGGTCTTTTCCCATATTCGCAGCGGCAAACATGTTGGATCCTTTTGAATTGATGGTTACATTGATGATTTTGCGGTATCCGTCTTCCGCCGCATGCCGGTACACCTCCGCATAGCGTGTATGGGGGATGTGGCTGGTCACGGGGATTCGAGCCGCATCGGTCAAAAGCTTATAGAACTCCCGATTGGTAAAATCCACCCGCTCGTGATAATCCTTTCCGTCAATGGCAATGGGAATCGGGAGCACCTCGATTCCATATGCCCGTGCCTCTTCTTCCGGGATATCGCTGGCAGAATCGGTGATGAATTTAATTTTTTCCATGGAAATATAATCCTCCGTATGTCATTCGTGTCCGTTTGTTTCCTCCGGCCAGGCATAGCGGGATAGGTGCCCCTGATTTTCCAGTTCTGGAAAGCCCCACTGACGCAGCACCTCATACACGCCCACCGCAACCGTATTGGAAAGATTGAGGCTGCGTAGCCCTCCCCGCATAGGCAGCCTCAGGCATTCATCCGGATGCTGCAATAACAATTCTTCCGGCAGCCCCTTATCCTCGCGCCCAAAAAGCAGATAAGCGTTGTCCGCATAAACTTTTTCGCTGTAATTCTGTCTCCCTTTAGTGGTAAAATAATAAAAGGGGCCGTGGTTTTTGGAGAAAAAGTCCGCCAATCCATCGTAATAGCTAATGTCCAGATAATGCCAGTAATCCAGCCCTGCCCGTTTCAATTTTTTGTCACTTACCGAAAAGCCCATAGGCCCCACCAAGTGCAGGCGTGTGCCAGTTGCAGCGCAGGTTCTGGCAATATTCCCCGTATTCTGCGGAATCTGCGGTTCGACCAGGACAATATTTAATACGGCCAAAAAGGGCGCCTCCCTATTGCAATTTTTGAAATGCCTTATATTACATTAAACTATAAATAATCCGTTTAATCAAGTGTTTCCTGAAAAAACTGCAGTTGGGATCCCATTGATACAAACGAGGAAGATTCCCCCGCGCCGCCGGAAAAAACAAAACCCGCCTGACAATCGTTTCGGCGGGTTTTCGGCGTTATCTCATCATGTAGGACACATTGCCGGCCAGGTCTTCCATGACCTTCATTGCTTTTCCGGCGCTGCGCTTGAGTTTTTTCATTGTACGGCGCTTTTTGCCGGAAAAGAAATATACGGCAGTGCCAGCCGCCAATGCTACGGCGGCTCCGGCCGCCAGGGAATTCATGCCTTTGCTCATGGGGAGTCCTCCTTTACTCATTTTACTAGCAGTATTCCCCCATTGACCGCCTAACATGCGCGGCAGCAGGGCTGGAAGAGAAATCCTTTTTCAGCATGTGGGACAGTATTTTGCTGCCAAAAAGAAAAACGTTTGCGGAAATATTTTCCACATACGTTTTTTCTTTTCATCTTTATTTTGCCGGTGCGCCCAGCTCATCCAAAAGCGGCATAATATCCAAAAGCGTGTCCACCTTGTTGGAGGCGATGGCCAAAAGTTCCTCATTGGCGGGAATCATATCAGGGATCATGACGGTATACATCCCTGCCGCGATGCCGGAACGGATCCCGTTGGGCGAATCCTCCAACGCCATGCATTCCTGCGGCGCCACGCCTAAAAGCTCTGCCGCTCGCAGGTAAATATCCGGTGCAGGCTTGCTGCGGGAAATCATGTCGCCGCAGACCACCGCGTCAAAACGGCCCTGCACACCGGTAACATCGAAATTATGCATCACCTTTTCGTAATTGGTGGAGGTGGCCACTGCGATTTTGTACCCACGGTCTCTCAGGTAATCCAAAAGCTCGATCAACCCGGTTTTCAAAGGAATGTCATCCTGCTGTCCCCTGTCCTTGCGGTATTGGCGGGTTTTTCCCCAAAATTCCTCCGAAGTCATCATATGGCCGTAACGCCGGGCGAAATTCTCCGCAATACTGGCGCTGGTGGCGCCCAGGCATTCCACACTAAATGTTTCAATATCCGGCATGCCCAATTCCTTTCCGACAGCCAGGATCGCTTCCTGGCCCTGCCGTTCCGTATCGAACATAATACCGTCCATATCAAATACAACCGCTTTGATCATTTGACCGCTCCTCTCCGTCCGTTCCCTGATAGGGACGCACCCCGTACCGGAGAGACGATGCATTGTCCTCTTTTCCGGACGGGATTTTGGTTTTAAATAGTACAAACATTATAGCATGTTCTCTATCGGCGAAGCAACTTTTATTTGCCAAAATCCCCGGTTGGGGCTATACTGATTCCAATGAGAAAAAAGGACGGTTGCTTTTATGTATATGCAAAACAAACGTGTGGTAGCCATCCACGACCTGTCTGGCGTGGGGCGCTGCTCTTTAACGGTCATCATGCCCATTCTGTCCGCCATGGGCGTCCAGGCTTGCCCGGTTCCCACTGCCATCCTCTCCACCCATACGGGAGGATTCGGCGAAGTTGCTTTTCAGGATCTGACTGATTATCTGCCACAGGCCCTTGCCCACTATCAGCGGCTGGGTCTGGATTTCTCCTGCATCTATTCCGGTTTTCTGGGCTCTGAGGCGCAGATTGACCACTGCCTTGCCTTCTTCAAAGCTTATCCCAGTGCTCTGGCAGTGGTCGATCCGGTGATGGGGGATCATGGCAAACCTTACCGCACGGTTACGGAAGGAATGCGCCGGCGGATGGTAGAGCTGGTCAGCATCGCGGATGTGATTACCCCCAATCTGACCGAAGCCTACATCCTGCTTGGAGAACCGTATCATCCTATGCCATTGACCCGTGCCCAGGCCAAAAGCATGCTGGCCAGGCTTAGCGAAAAGGGGCCACAGAAAATCGTCATCACCGGCGTTTCTCTGGCCGAAGGAAATATGGCCAACATTGGATACGACCAGGAACACAACTATTATTGGTGCGTCCCCTGCGATTATGTACCGGTCTCCTATCCCGGTACCGGCGATATCTTCGCCGCTGTGCTGACCGCCTCTTTTCTCATTGGGGACAGCCTTCCGATTGCCATGAGCCGTGCGTCTCGGTTTGTGGAAATCGCCATCAAGACCACTTTTTCCTATGGGGGGGATACCCGCTTTGGTGTGATGCTGGAATCGGCCATGCCGTTTTTAATGCAAAGGGAAGTTCCTCAGAATTTCCACTTATTATAAAAGTTTTCTTCTTTCAAACAAAAGGGAACGGCCTAGGGCCGTTCCCTTTTGTTTGATTTATTTCTGCTCCGGTTCCTCCCAGGGCATTTTTTCCGATGCAGGCTGCCCCTGCTCCGGCGCGGCGGGAGGCGGCCCTCCTACCGGACGGGCCGGCGGCTGGTAATACTGTCCCGCAGGGCCTTGATAGGGCATCTGCCCCGGATACTGGCCATAAGGCGCACCCATCGTTTTGGGCTTGGTCACAAAAATCAATACCGTGAACAGCACACATAGCGGTACTGCCAGGATCAACCCCAAGATAAGGCCGCCGCCCAGACAGGCAAAAAAGCCGCCAAGTGCCAGGCCAACCCTTTTTTTGACCAGGCCGCAGATCAGCGGCACCAATCCCAAAAGCCCACCGACAACCAGTGAGCCGATCAGGGCGGCAATTAAATCGATCATATCATAGCTATAGTGCATCATCTATTCCTCCTCTTTTTGCGGCAGATAAACGCGCGGTACCCGTTTGCCGATCAGGCACATTACCTCATAAGGGATGCTTTTTTCATCCTGGGCCAGATCCTCAATGGGAACGGAACAATCACCATCCCGGCCAAAAACGGTAACCTCGTCTCCGGGGCGGATGCCTGGAATATGGGTTACATCCAGCATTAGCTGATCCATGCATACCGTCCCTACCACCGGAGCCGGCTTTCCTCGCACCGCCATATAAGCCTGGTTGGAATGGGTACGGCGGTATCCGTCGGCATAGCCGATTGGTACAGTGGCCAGCATCGTGCCGCTGGCTGCAATATAGGTGCGCCCATAGCTGACCGGGGTTCCCTTTTCCACCTGCTTAACCATGGCGACGGTAGATTTTAAATCCATCGCAGGGATGAAATCCATCAGACCTGCACAGTCGGGCGAGGGGTTTACTCCGTACAAGATCACCCCGGGACGCACCATGTCCAGATGCATTTGGGGGAATCGCATGGTAGCGGCGCTGTTGCAGCAATGATGCAACGAGAAATGGATCCCTCTTTTTTCCAGCTCTGCCACGCCTTTTTGATAGCAGCCAAACTGCTCCAGCGTAAACCGGTCAGAATCCTCATTGGCCTCGTCGGAACAGGCAAAATGGGTAAAAATCCCGGTGCAGGCAAGCCCGGGCAGCGCAACTGCCTCGCTGATTTGCTCCATCGACTGCAAAAAATGCGCCGGATCACACAAAAAACCCAGCCGGCTCATCCCGGTATCCAGTTTGATATGACAGTCCACTTCGGCTCCCGCCTTTTGAGCCTGCAGCGAAAGCTCTCCGGCATAATCCAGCGAAAATACCGTTTGGCTGATCCGGTTGGCGCAAAGCTGCGCCGCCCGGTCCACCGGAGTAAAACCCAAAATCAGAATCGGTTTGGTGATACCCGCCTGGCGCAGATGCATGGCTTCCTCAATATTAGAAACGGCAAACCAGTCCGCCCCTTCCCGCTGAAACACCTGGGATACCTGCCTGTCGCCGTGGCCATAACCGTCAGCCTTGACCACCGCCATGATCTTACAGTCCGGGCCTACTTTTCGGCGGATTTGCCGAAAATTATGGGCCAATGCATCCAGTCGGATTTCAGCCCAAGTCCGTTTGAGAAAATCCATCTTTCCACCCTCTTAGAGAGGCAGCTTCTTTTTAGCCAAGCTGAGCTGAGCCGCCCTTTTCTATACTATATGTTAAAAATCAATTTTCTTTTCCAAAAAGTCTACCAAAGAATCAATGGAAAGCCGCTGCTGCTCCATGGTATCCCGGTCACGGATCGTCACACAGCCGTCTGTTTCCGAATCAAAATCATAGGTGATACAGAAGGGTGTGCCAATTTCATCCTGACGGCGGTAACGTTTGCCAATAGAGCCCGCATCATCATAATCTACCATAAAATGGCAACGAAGGGCATCATAGACCTTTCCGGCCTGTTCTCCAAGCTTTTTGGACAGCGGCAGCACACAGGCCTTGAACGGAGCCAGCGCCGGATGAAGCCGCAGCACAACGCGGGTATCGTTCTTCTGGGCATCCACCAATTCTTCGTCATAAGCGTCGCACAGGAAAGCCAACGCCACGCGGTCCGCACCCAGAGAAGGCTCCACCACGTATGGCAGATAATGCTCGTTGGTCTCAGGGTCAAAATACTCCAGCGTTTTGCCCGACGCATTCTGGTGCTGGGTCAAATCGTAGTCGGTGCGGTCGGCCACGCCCCACAATTCACCCCAGCCAAAGGGGAACAAGAACTCAAAATCTGTCGTTGCCTTGGAGTAGAAGGACAACTCCTCCTGCTCATGGTCGCGCAGGCGCAGATTTTCATCCTTCAAACCCAGATTCAGCAGCCAATCGCGGCAGAATTTGCGCCAATAGGCAAACCACTCCAGATCCGTACCGGGTTTGCAGAAAAATTCCAGCTCCATCTGCTCAAATTCCCGGATACGGAAAATAAAGTTGCCGGGAGTAATCTCGTTGCGGAAGCTCTTACCGATCTGCGCCACCCCAAAGGGGAGTTTTTTTCGGGTGGTGCGCTGGATATTGGAGAAGTTCACAAAAATACCCTGTGCCGTTTCCGGACGCAGGTAAATCTGGCTTTTTGCGTCTTCGGTAACGCCCTGGAAAGTTTTGAACATCAGGTTAAAGGAGCGGATATCGGTAAAATTTTGGCTGCCGCATTCGGGGCATTTGATACCATGCTCCTTTACAAATTCCTGCATGCGCTCAAATTCCCATCCCTCCGGGGAAATGCCGGCTTGATCCTCGATCAGTTTATCGGCGCGGTGACGGGTTTTACAATCCCGGCAGTCCATCAACGGGTCGGAAAAGCCGCCCACATGGCCGGAGGCTACCCACACCTGCGGGTTCATCAAAATCGCGCTGTCCAGCCCTACGTTATAAGGGGATTCCTGGACGAATTTTTTCCACCAAGCTTTTTTAATGTTGTTTTTAAACTCCACGCCCAGCGGGCCGTAATCCCAGGAATTGGCCAGCCCCCCATAGATTTCAGAGCCGGCATATACATAGCCGCGGTTTTTGCACAGCGCGACGATTTTTTCCATTGTTTTTTCGGTATTTTTCATATTCCTGCCTCCCTTGTCTTTTAAAAGGATCCGCTGTCTTTTCATTGTATCGGCTACGGCCCCGCAAGTCAAGAAGCCTTGCCGAATACCGACGCCAAACCTTTGATTCGGTTGACAAATGGTTTTGTCTATTCTATAATAAAAACTGCGTTTTACAACGCAAAGAGAAACGTATCGTATCGGGGTGTAGCGCAGTTGGTAGCGCGCCTGCTTTGGGAGAATACGCCCAGAGCCTCTTACAATTTTATATCGGGGTGTAGCGCAGTTGGTAGCGCGCATGCTTTGGGAGCATGATGCCGTGGGTTCGAATCCCGCCACTCCGACCAGCTTTCCTGGAAAAACCGCCTAAACAGGCGGTTTTTCTGCGTTCCGGGGGAAATTTTAGGAAGTCGTCCCACCGGCACAGCTCTTCCGAAAAGGCCAGCAGGAAGAATCAAAACCTGTGCCAGCAGAAGGCGTCTCAAAGCGGCAAATCCCTAACCAATCCCTAATTAATATAACTGCTGTTCTTTCGCTGTAAATACGGCAAATTCTTGAATTTTCCAGTCTTATCCTTTATAATAAATTTACGGTGAGCCTTTACGCCACCAAGGTAGCCGTGTGGGTGTATTCCCATGTGGCTTTTATAATATTTTAGATATTTATGGTCTATGGCAGTGAAGCTGGAGGGGTGCATATGTCAAATAAAACTTTGGTACCTGATAAATTACATGGATATTTGCTTCAGGTAATACATATGCTCTATGAATTGATTTCTGTCGATGACCGTGTTGTAAGTATCGAGAAGCTGGATGATGTAGCTGTAGAGATTGACGGAAAAGTTATTGCCGAACAATTAAAAAGCGTTTTATATTTTATCCTGGGTTATATGTGGACAGTGCATCACTCAGTTGTAAAATCCATGCCGGATATTCCTGCCCGACCATTGGATTT
>CAJFOX010000021.1 GCA_904397845.1 uncultured Oscillospiraceae bacterium | reverse complement strand
TTTACGAATATCAGAATTCCTTTCTTCAGTATTTGCAGCTGGAGGATATGGGGATTTATTCGGCCTATGATAAGCAAAACAAATCCCCAGAGAAATTAAGAGAACTTAAAGAGTTTGGCAGATGTGTGGGGTGTGAACCCTGCCGGTAAAACCGAGGAACAGGTGGCAAGGGAAGGGCTTCAGGCCATGGAAGCATGGATGAGGGAGCTGGGCCTTGTCATGAACATCTCAGAGCTCGGCGCTACAGAGGAAATGCTGGAAGGGCTTGCCGACGCCACGCTCATCATGAACGGCGGGTACAAGGTCTTATCCCGCGATGAGATTGTGCAGATTTTGAAAGAGAGTATGTGATTTTCTGAACGCAGACCAGGAGGAACCACTATAAGGAATCCGGGAACAGAACGGATCGAAGCGACGGAACATCGTTCCAAAGCACCCCATTGGAAGAATAATATTTTTCGGCTTATCAGATATAACAGCGATGGAATCAATGGCTTTAAAATAAATGGGAAAGGAGACATTCAATGGAATATCGGAAATTGCCCCATGGGGACGAACAAATCAGTATCATCGGCCTTGGCAACAGCTCCCTTGGCGCATTGGGTGAGGCAGAAGCAGAAAAGACGGTTGCGATGGCGGTGGAGAATGGGATCAACTATTTTGATATGGCTGCCGGGGATGCCACACCTTTCCCCGCTTATGGCCGGGCTGTTTCCGGCTGCCGGGACAAAGTGTTCTTTCAGGTTCATTTTGGTGCGGATTACCGCAGCGGGAAATATGGCTGGACGCTGGACTTGGACGAAATCAAGCGCTCGATTGACTGGCAGCTGAAAGCCCTGCGGACGGATTACATCGACTTCGGATTGATCCATTGTATTGATGAGGTGTCTAATTTAAAAACCGCCATCGAGCATGGAACCATTGCCTATATGGGGGATTTGAAGCGGCAGGGCGTGATCCGTCACATCGGCTTGTCCTCCCATACGCCTGCTGTGGTAGAGCAGGTGCTGGATATTGATCTTCCTTTCTTCTGTTCAAAATTTGTCGCATAACATAGTTCGGCTATGATCTATGCGCCATGTTTCTGATGGATACCTTAATAAGACGCTTGATGATGCTTACGAACAAAGCAGATTGCCGCAGCAGCGATTCCGGCCGATACCGGAACGATAAATCTTGCCATAAAACTTCCTCCTTTTTTTACCTGACTGAAGAAACGCCTGGCTCATTTATCACTGGCCGGTTCTATCCTTATTTCAAGCCCTTAACCAGCGGGATGAGACAGAGCAGAAGGACAATGCCGATGATTCCGACCAGAATGCCGGGAATCATTATGTTCCAAACCATAACCATACACATGCCAATGCCGAGTGCCAGGGCACCGACTACTCCAAGCAGTACAGACCCGACCGCCTTGCCACTCAGATGGATTGCGGGCTTTCCTTCCATCTTACGACGAACAAGTAACAGAATCAGCAGTACAACAGCGCCAATAACAGTGATTACAACGCCCTGCGTGAAAGCTCCCCATTCCGGCAGCAGACACATACACATGCCAATGGCAAACAGGATACCGCCAATGGTTCCCAGAATCAAGGATACGAAATTTTTCTTTTGCACAACAGATAACCTCCATTTCTTTGTTGTCTCTATTGTAAACCTGGCTTGTTTTTGAAATGATTTCGAATTGTTTTTGATTGATTAAAATGGGGCAGTTTGTCCGGGGCCCTTCTGCTTATGCCGGAGCGGGCGTTCAGCGACGCGGGCTTTGACAGTTTGGACGCGGTTTTCAATCTGAACCGCCCCACCGACAACGCCGCCATTGTTTCCGATCTGTGCAAGCAGTACGAGGCCGGGGCGCTTTCCAAGCAATCCTTTATTGAGCAAAGCCCCTATACCAATGACGCCGAGCAGGAAATGAAACGAATTGCACAGGAGGACACAGCCAATGCCGCAACGTGATTTTGATACACTCTTTGCGATCCTTGAAAGTAATCTTGCTTTTGCCAATGAAACCGCCTTTTTGAACGAACTAAAAGCCAGTGTAAAGACTGTAGAGCAATGTGCAAGGCTTGCGAAATTGTACTGCGACAGTGTCGAGAAAATATACACATTAGTTCAAGACTGTTTTCCAATATGCGAAAAGTAAGAATAGGCTACCGTCTTAGAGCGCATTTCTGCATTGACGGTAGCCTATTCAGGTAATTTATTATTCTACATAATAGTCTTTGCAGACGTATTTTGTAGATGATCTCGGTTCTACAATAACCACAAAACGCCTAACTGAAACGACGCCATTACTGGAAAACTCCGCAGCCCCAACGACTGTGAAACTATCCTGTCCTACCATCATTTTTTCGTCGGTGATTTTTTCGATATATCCGTTTGAATAGTCAAAATCAGAAACATAAACAGGATACACGGCATTTTCAATCGCATCTGTTGCCATACTCTGCAACTCGGATTTTGAGAAGTATCCGTAAGCATTGCCATATTCTTTGTGTGCTCCACAACGCTTGCATTCGCCTTTATCGTTATAGTCGTGCCCTAACGAGTACCCTTCTGTTTCACCACAAACTCTACAGGTTTTTGGCTCTGTGCAAGTTGCTTCTTCCCATTGATGAGTACCATCTGGCGATAAGGGTTCTCCCTCAGTTTTTCCGCACACAGAACAAGTTTTTGGAGTTGTACAGGTTGCTTCCTCCCATGTATGACCGGAAATACATTGTAGTGAGCAAGCAGAAAAGAATAGGCTGAACAGCAATACAACTACGCCGCAAAACAGTTTTTTCATTGTTAGCACCCCTAAATTAGTATGTATGGAAAAATAGACGGAAGGAACAGCCGTGCCACCGTTTAGTAGCATTGTAGTATTGATTATGCCACCGTTTGGTAACATTGTCAACAAGAAGGTGATGCTATGCGGTGGCAAAGAATTGAAGATTTGAGGATAGACCACGATCTAACGCAACAGCAGGTTGCCGATATTCTGCATTGCCCGCGCGAAGTTTACAGACGATATGAAAAGGGAATCCGTGAGTTGCCCTTGTCTTATGCCATTATTCTCGCAAAGTATTATAAAGTTTCGTTGGACTATCTGACAGGGCTTTCAGATGAAAAGGGTCTAAAATGAAACAGGCCGCAGCTTAACCGCTACAGCCTGTTTTTTGTGTTCCTGTTCGACAAAAATAATTTTCGACAAATTTTTCGACAAAAAATTTGACAGGGCAATTTGACGGAGAAAAAGAGAAAACCGCGTAGCGGCCAAAAATGGCTTAACTACGCGGTTTTTTGGCTGTTTTACCAGCCTTTTTCCTGGTCCGAGTGGCGAGAGTCGAACTCACAGCCTCTTGATCAGCATTTAGAGATAGGCTCTTTCAGATAATGCATAACCTTTTGGGATTGTGCCAGAATTTTAGAAAAGCACAGAATTCGCTGATTTTCCATCATCAGCTGCTGATTGACCAGAAAAACGCCGGCTCCCTTGTGAACCCGCATCTTTTGTGCCTCTTCCCCATAAACGCGGACTCCTCGAACAGTTTGCTCTATGCGGCTTGGCATCAGCTGGCGCTGGGTAAACAATATTTCCCAGGACTCTGTACAAAGATCCTTGGAGAAGTCAGGGATCCATTTTACCGGGAAATAACTGTATTCTAATGCGACCACCATATTTTCTGCCATCCAACGACGCCCCAGCAGCCATACAGGGGAATTTCCCTTGATGTTAAACAGATCCCCAAGAAATTTTCCTGCCGCCACTTTCTGCAAAAACAAAAATTCCTGCCGTAAACGCGGGTCCCGGAAAAAAGATCCGTCGAACTGCATGCCGTCTTTGGGAATGCGCGCCTGATAAAAGGTATCAACAACAAAGACTCCTTTCCCCTGCATGCTCTTTAAAATCCCCTGTTCAGACAGCAGGGAAACTGCCCGGCGAACCGTCATCCGGTTAACGCCGTAATAAGCCGCCAGCTCCTTTTCCGATGGGATCTTGTCGCCATATTTATAAACGCCTTGCTGAATTTTTCGAAAAATCCGCTGAGATACCTGCCGGTATAACGGCACAAATTCTCCCACGGCTTTTCCTCCCTTCCTTTAAAACACACAAAAATCGCTTTGGATTGCTGTCTTTTTGCCACAGCCGACAAGTATGTCCGTTTATGTAAGACACAGGGCAAGTAAAGAACAAAGGCCTGCCTTTTTTAAGGCAGGCCCGGACGTTACTTTTTGGGAATGACATACTTAAACCGGTCCCCGAGTAAATACTGCTTTGTGCGATGAATCGGCTCATCTGTGCTGCTATATACGATCTCCCGAATCATCATCATAGGCGTAGAAAGAGAAATGCCCAAAAGCTCTGCCTCCAGCTCCGTCGGTTCCGCAATTTGAATCGATTTTGACGCCCCGTTAAAATGAACGCCATACTGTTCCCGCAAAAAAGCATACAACGAAGTGTCTGATAAGTCTGTTTCCAGCAATTTGGAAAACCGCTCGGGGAAAAAGTTATGCTCTACCATAACCGGCTCTCCATCTGCAAACAGCAGCCGCAGCAGGTAGATAACCTCCGCTCCCGGCGCAAGATTCAATTCTCGGATATCCCGCTCCGAAGCAGGCTGCTTGACAATCTTGATAATTTTGCTGCTGGGAACTTTATGGTTTGTCACGCACATCATGGTAAAATTGGGGCTGCGCACATCAATTTTCGGCGTACAGACAAACGTTCCTTTTCCCTGCTTTTTCTCCAAAAGCTCTTCGTCTACCAGCTCTGAGATGGCATTGCGCACAGTAATCCGGCTGATTTGATAGGTCTGGCTCAGCTCCAGTTCCGAAGGGATTTTCTGATTGGGCTTTAAAGAACCATCCAGAATGGCATCCTTAATTTTATCTTTCAATTGTTTATACAATGGTACAATACTGGTTTGATCCAACTCGAACATCCAACCGCCTCCAATAGGACTTGTATTAAGATATCTTATTTCATAATTATGACATACTTTTATCCTCATTGCAAGTCTTGGAGAAATTTTGTACGAATACGCAATCTTTTTTTCTTTTGTAGAATTCTGCAAACCGTAATTTAGGGGTTATATGCATCAGAGGTGCAAATTCGATTGCTTTTGATCTGTGCGGAAGAATATTTGAATTGAACCCGCCTTTTCCTATGTCACCCGCCGCCTGTCTGTTTTCCGTTAAGCGATCCAAAGGCGAGGCAGTACAAGCGGAGCTGTTTTCAGGGTAAAAGAATCCTTTTTTCCCGATCGATCAGTTCGGCAAAGGACGCTGCAAAATACCGGCAGCATCCGCGTAGCAGCGCCTCGTGCTTTTCCCCGCCGGGGGCATGTACGCCGACTACCAAAAAGCCCGCATTTGCCGCCGTTTGAGCTGCGTGGGGGGCGTCCTCAAACACCCAGGTCTCTGCCGGTTTGCTTCCCAAACGGCGAGCACAGTCCAGGAAGATCGCAGGATTCGTCTTGGCGGCGCCTGCCTCGTCCGCATCCATAATAAATGAGAAGTAGTGCAGAAGCCCCAGACGGTGCAGCGCCTTTTGAATGGACTCCTTTTTCGAGGCGGTAGCTACGCACATCCGGTATCCTTCCCGGTGTGCAGCCGCCAAAAAGGCCGGGACAAAGGGCATTGCCTGAATCTGAGTTTCGTAAGCGCCAGCACACAGTGCATCCAGCTCCTGGGTAATCTGTTGAATGCTGAGGGTCTCGCGCCCGGCCAGCAACTGCTGGAAATACGCGGCCGACTGCTGCAGGCTCATGACCTCTACCTGTTCACTGATTGCAGTGGAATAGGGATAGTGATGTGCGTTTAAAAACGCCTGGTCAATACGCCGCCACAGTCCCATGGAATCCAGCAGGGTACCGTCCGCATCAAAAATCATCGCCTTCATCTTCTATTCCCCCCCAGCTAAATCCTTTATCAATCGCTGTCCAGGGATTGATAAATACTCGATTTACCGACATGGCAAAATGCAGGTGCGGCCCAGTGGAAAATCCGGTGGATCCCACCTTCCCAATGATCTGTCCCTGTTCCACCATTTGGTCGGTTAAAACGTCCAGCGAGTCCATATGGTAGTACCAGCTCTTCAGCCCATAGCCGTGTTCGATTAATACGGTGTTGCCGGTCAGTTGCAAATAGCCGGCGAACAGCACCCGGCCTTTTCCCGCTGCTTGTACCGGCGTTCCCGTATCTGCCGCCAAGTCTACTCCACTGTGGCGGACCGAAGTGGGATTTCCATTTACATAGCGGATCATCCCATACTGCGTGGTAATTTCTCCTTCTACTGGTTGTAGAAAACACCCGCTCCAATACTGTTCGGAGTCCGAAATAGCCTTCAACGGTTCTATGATCTGATTCCATTCTGCGTTGGCTTCATCGTTTTCCACTGTTTGGGCCGTTGTCGTTTCATCTACCGTCAGATTCTGGATCTCAAACGTTCTGTCTGCTACGGTAACGGTCAACTCGAACACCGATGTCCCCGCGTAAATAGTCAAAGGGTATTCTCCCGGCGTTGTATTCCAATGGATCGGCAACAGTGACACCCATCCGTCATCTACCGGATAGAAAACCGGCTGAAAGGAGAGAGAGGTCTCGGCCGTTACCGATTGGGCATCGGTATACCGCACGGACAAGGGCAATGCCTCGCCCAGCAGGGCTTCGCTTTCCTGCCAGAAAATTTGAGGTGCAAAAGCGGTTTCCACCATTAGCGTATAAGAAAAATTCCCGTTGGAAAAAGAATAACGGTACAGACCGTTTTGAGGGGGCACAAAGGTTTCCAGCTGTGCAGCAGTACCGGAAAATGCAAGGGTTTCTCCCTCAAATACCTGCACGGAAAAGTCGTCCTTTTCTACGTGGGGCAGTGCTTCCGGCAGCGTCGCCGTGCAGGCGGCTTCCTGATCCGGCAGCAGCAAAAACACTTCTCCCGCGGCAGTAACGGCTAATGGCTCCTGCATTGGCTCCGAAGTGCTGGAGCTGTTTTCTGTCTGTTCCGAGGCAGTGAAGCTTTGCTGCTCCATCTGGCAGCCGGAAAAAAAGAATAAGGCGGAAAAAAATGTTCCAGCCAAACAGATCGCCGCTTTCAGGCCGGACCTTCTTTTTAGAAGGAAGGTGGCCCTCTTTTTTTTCTTTTGTAGATCTTTTTTCATAAAAATCCCTCCCTGCCATCATTATGTCATAAATCCTTTTTCAATGAAAACCGTTTCTTTTACACCGCTGCGGCCAGCAGCATACCAAAGGATCAGGAGGATTGCTTTTTTCCCGGAATTCCCAAAAGCAGGAACGCCAGATAGCCGCATCATCCAATCTCATGCTCGCCGTTCAGAGCTCTACCAGAAAGATTCCAAACTGCGGACTTTGGCCGACCTCATCAGGAAGAAGGATTCGGGCACACTTTGGAAAAGCGGGCCGCCACCGGCAGGCAGGAAACCGCCAGCCTTGTGAAACGCATGTCCGGACCGGATGTGGTAGGGCCGGGGCGGAATCCCGACAACCTGCACGGCCCGGATCACAGATACGTTACAGTAAAAAGCATGCTGGAAAAGATGGGGGAGGAAGGAACATGGGCAAAAAGAATAGCTCAGAGAAAATCAGGCTACCAACGGTATCTTTGTTATTGGAAAATCAAGACAGCACAACGAACCAACCGTTGTCCAAAACTGCGAAAGCTATGGTAATGTAAATAGAGCGGCCTGCTGAAAACCGTATAGGCTCCATCGGGCACTTTCTGCAAGATTTTCTGTTGGCATAAACGTTCCAAGGCCTGTATCAAAGCATCCTCTGCCAATCCGGTTTGCCAAAGCAGCTGTTCTTTAGAAGGAAATGCCGGCCGGACAGCGCGTCCAGCTGTGCCAGGGCGCCATATAAAACATGGTCGTTCTGCAGTAAAAGAGGGATGGAAGACACGAAAATACTCCTTTCGTTTCCAGCGCCTACAGGCTGTCGAAATGCGGTTTGCTATACGACCCATTCGGCATACGCTTCGGGAATCCAGCGATGGATATGCTCAACGACCTCTTTGGCGCTGGTGGCCCGGAGAACATCTTCTGTCAGTTTTTGGCAGGAATCAATCCGGCACAGGGAGATCAGCTTGCGGGTTCGCAGAAGCGCACTGGGGCTGACACTGAAATGCCGCAGTCCCAGACCCAGCAGCAGCGGGATTGCCAGCGGGTCGGCCGCCATTTCGCCGCAGATGCTGCAGGCCGTGTGGCACTGTTTAGCTGCCTGCAATGTATGTTTGACCAGCCGGATAACGGCCGGGTCAAAGTGGTTATACAGATACGAAACGGCAACGTTTAGCCGGTCTACCGCCAACGTATACTGTGTCAGGTCGTTGGTGCCGATGCTGACGAAATCAGCATGAGAGGCCAAAATATCGGCGTTGATCGCAGCGGAAGGAACTTCGATCATTGTACCGATGGGAATCTGCGCGTCATACGGGATCCCTTGAGAGGATAACTCTTTCTGAATAGCCAGAATATGCCCTTTGGCGCTTAAAAATTCTTCCAGGTTGGAGATCATGGGGAACATGATCCGCACTTTTCCAAAAGCGGAAGCGCGCAAAATGGCGCGGATCTGCGGGGTGAAAACATCTTCGCGGTCCAGGTACATACGGATGGCCCGGTAGCCCATAAAAGGATTGGCCTCCTCTTCTGTGGGGAAGCAGGGAATGATCTTGTCACCGCCCATATCCAGCGTCCGAAAAACCACCGGCTTGCCATCCATTGCTTCTACCACGGATTGATACAGGAAAAACTGTTCCTCCTCAGAGGGGGGGATCCGGCGGCCCAGAAAAAGAAATTCTGTCCGAAATAGGCCGATACCGTCGCATCCGCAACGGTTGATTTCTTTGCAGGACAGGGCATCCTGCCCGTTGGCGAACAATTTGACCGGCGTGCCATCCGAGGTGCAGGTATCTTTCCCAGCCAGCAGAGACAGCTGCTCCATATGCCGGTCGTTTCGCTGCGCCAGCAATGTAAAGGCGTCAACCTCCTGCGGAAGCAGCCCCCAATGCAGCTGGCCAGAATTGCCGTCCAGAAAAACCGGTTCTCCGTCCTTCACCTGAAGCTGCGCTTCTTCGCATCCCGCCACCACCGGGATGCCGAGGCCTGCGGCGATAATGGCGCTGTGAGAGGTCTTGCCGCCAGCCGTCAGCACAACGCCGGCAACCTGTCCGGCAGAAAGCCCTGCCATCACCGACGGCGGAATATCTGCCGCGATGAGGATGACCGGATGGCCTTCCAGGCGAATTTCCGGGAATTCCCGCCCGAGGATGGTACAGATCAACCGTGCGGCTACATCGTCCAGGTCGGCGGCCCGCTGGCTGAGATATTCGTTATCAATTTTGGAAAGCTTGGTGGAGTAGACCCGAAAAGCACGAAGCACTGCCGATTCCAGAGCATAGTCCTCTCGAATCTGCCGGGCAATTTCCTCCTGCAGGGAATGGTCGTGCAAAATGGCGTTGTGAACAACCATGATGTCGCCGCGGGTATTGTCTCCGACAGCATAGAAATTGTTGGCCGATTCCGAGTAAAAGGCACTGAGGCTGGACACCGCATTTTGTACAGAGGCGATCTGCCTTGTTTTTGGAGTATGGAATTCCCGCTTTTCGTCGGAAAAAACCGGCCATGGCGGGACAACGCGTGCGGGGGCCAATGCCATACCACGGTTGACAGGGATGCCGGTTGCTTTCATATCGTCACCTTCTTTGCAGCGATCCCGGGGGACAGCCGCTTTTTCTTATTGTATCACCAGAATCCAAAAGTGACAATGATATTTCCCAAACGAACAGAAAACATCCTCCAGGAAGAAATGCCTGAAGGATGTTTCAATAAGAAAAAACGAGACGGTTTTATGAAATAGACAGGTGCTGCTTTTTCAGTGCGGCGGCAATGGAAGAATAGATGAGATTTGCCACGACTACGGCGATTAAACCGTTTACCAGCGAAACATAGCCCTTTCCAATCACCGTCGCCCAGATCGTTGCGCTGCGGTCTACCGCCTCGCCGATGTTGGATTCCAGATATAAAGTAATATAAGATTTGGTCATATACAGCACGACGTAGGTCAGGCATCCGGCGACCGAGGCGATAATCCGCCGAAGAATCAGCTGCAGCTGGGGCAGTTCCTTGGCGCGGGTCATCAGGTTCAAAAGCCAGCCGCAGACAAAAGCCATCAGAAACTTATTGATAAAGGTGATGATGCATTCTGCGCCGTATCCGGTAAAAATGTCGTAGAAAAACGCACCGATCCCCGCCGCAAGGCCGCCGCCGACCGGTCCCAGCATAAAGGCCGAAAGAATACAGAAAACATTTCCCAGGTGGATGCGGCTTTTGTCAATGCCGATGGGAACCGGGAAGGAAAAGTAGTTGCTCACCAGGCATAAAGCGGCCATCAGGCCAATGATAACGATTTGGCGAACCGTAATTTTTTTTAATGTGACGCTCATCCCAAAGACCTCCTAAGTACTTCGTCTAGGATTCAGTATATCCTGCAAAAGGGAGAAAGACAAAATGGTGGGAAAGGGTGGAACAGGACGAGCTATTTGTATAAATAGCATAGAATGATCGGGGCGAATATTTTAATTATTGGTAAAAAATACATATTTGGAGAAGGGGGAAAAGGGTATCAAAAAAGCGCAAGGAAAAAAAACTATTTTTCCTTGCGCTTTAAAGACTCTATTTGTGCAAAAGGTAAAAAAAGTTTGGATCATTCATCCACCAGTTTGGAAAAGAGTCCCGCAGGTTTGGCGGTAAAACTCAGTCCAGCCGCTGGACTGAGCGGTATACGGCGCAGTGCCGAGGCGGAATTTGCCTGTCCAGATGATAAAATCCGAAAAACCATTTGCGAAACTGTAATTTTCCTTCGATTTCGGTCAAAAATCGATTCAAGCTGTTGTTTTGCTGCCCCATGGACAAAAACACCTTCATTTTTTCCGAACAGTCATGGGTCAGAACATAATCGACCGACCAATCAAACCGTTCCAGATTTTTTCGTGCGGCTTCCTTTTCCTGTGGATTGGGCATTTCCTGTGGGAACCATTTTTGCTGCTGGGCGCGCATCTCTTTTTCATCGCTTTCGCCGCCGCCCATGGTAAAAATGCGTTTGCCTTCGATTACATATACCTGCCCTCGCATCAGGTGTTTCAGGCTTCCGTCAATCCGGTGAACCTGCCCGCCGCTCCATTCTTCTACAGGATATTGTTCCAGCAGGTCAAAATTTTCATGGGCGCCGTCAAGAAACAGGATTTGATATTTCTTTTTCCCAAGTTTTTTCAAAAGCTTTTTTTCTTTTGGCGTACCCTGCCAAAGAAATCCAAAGTCTCCTAAGACAATGAGCGTATCTCCTTTTTTTAACCGCCGGATTTCCTTGGAGTAAAAGCGCGTGGCGTCGCCATGCAGGTCTGCAGTAACGTAGACCATGGCAGTCAGCCTCCTTTCCGGATGTGAAAATTGTGAATTTTTGTACCCTGTCTTTTCCTTTTGGCGCAGGTCTGTTATAATAAAAAGCAATCAAAGGTTTTTTTGAAGGCGGGAAATCAGCCTTTTCTATCATATCATATTTGGAGAGAATGTCTATGAAAAAGTTGTCAATTTTTATGGCTGCCCTGTTTGTTGTCATGCTGTTTATTGGCATTCAGCCAGCATATGCGGCCCAATATAGCCTGGATTTTGAGGAAACGGCTGAGGCGGTATATATGATCAATCTGGATACAGGTACGGTAGTCTTTGAAAAAAATGCCGATGAACGCCGTTCCCCCGCTTCCATCACAAAAATCATGACCATGGCGCTGGCGCTGGAAATGTGCGAGGATCCGGCCAATACTTATGTGACAGCTCCTTCCTATATCTGGAATGAGTTTGAAGGCATTTCCATTTCCCACTGCGATATCCAGCGGGGGGAAACACTGACGATGCAGGATCTTTTATATGGAATGGCGCTGCAGTCCGCCAACGAAGCAGCTAATATCGTAGCAGACTATTTGGGCAATGGCAGCATTTCCGATTTTGTAGAGCTAATGAATCAAAAAGCGCAGGAAATCGGTGCGGTCAACACCCATTTTACCAATCCGCACGGACTGTATAGTGCGGATCACTATACCACGGCGTATGATATTTACTTGATTACACAATATGCGTTGAGCGTGCCCGGTTTTAAGGATCTGGTTTCCACAACGGTCTATACTGCATTATATGCGGATAAACATACGGAACCACTGAATTTTTACACAACCAATACCATGATGGTAAAAAACAGCGATTATTATTATGAAGGGCTTTCCGGAATCAAAACCGGCACTTTGCCGGAGTCCGGACGATGCTTTGTTTCTACAGCGACCCGCAACGGATTTACCTATCTGCTGGTAGTATTGGGCTGCCCCGCCTATGATGAAGAGGAAAACCAGCTGGCTACCAATTACGCATTTTTGGATACGGAAAAATTCTACGATTGGGCGTTTTCCACCTTCCGGGTGAAAACGCTGGTGGAAGAGGGGAAAATTGTCGGACAAACGGATCTGGATCTGTCCTGGGGAAAGGATTACCTGCTGGTGATGACCGATGGGCGCTTTACTGCGCTGCTGCCGGAAGAGATTCAGGTTTCCAGTGTGGTGACCGAGGCCGTATTCGATCAGGAGGCGGTGCGCGCCCCGGTGCAAAAAGGGGATAAAGTAGGGTATCTTAAGCTGGTGTTGGCCGGGGAAGAGGTCGGACGTGTCGATCTGGTGGCTGCCGAATCAGCGGAAATGAGCGAGTGGCTGTTTTGCCTGGATTATGTAAAAAAAATCAGCGAATCCTTCTGGTTCAAGTTCGCAGTGATTTTTGTGGTGCTGCTCATCATCCTGTACGTGGTGCTGGCAGTGATACGGAACCGCAACCGGCGCCGGTATCAAAACGTTCGGCACCGCCGCAGACTATAGCCAGCAGATAAAATCGCCTTTGAGGGGGAAGCCTATGGACGAGGGGTACCTATTGGTGGTTTTCGGCGGGACAAAAGGATACAAGCGGTGGGCCGGAAAAATGGATTAAGGTTGACAAGAATTGGAAGAGGGTTTATATTTAATAAATCGTCATTCCAAATCATGGAAGGGGTTTTTGTATGGATATTCAGGCTTTTTTTAAATTGTCTTATGGGTTATATGTCGTCAGTGCCCGGTCTGGTGAAAAAAAATACGGCTGCATTGTAAATACGCTACAGCAGGTAACAGCAGAACCGCCGATGCTTTCAGTGGCGGTCAACAAAAACAGCGTGACGGCAAAGGCTATTCTGGATTCCGGACGATTTTGCGGAACAGTGCTGACGGAGACGGCAGATTTACACTTAATTGGCACCTTCGGCTTTAAAAACAGTGAAGCAGTCGATAAGTTTGCAGCCTTTTCCACCAAAGAGGATGAAAACAACATTCCTTATCTGACAGAGCATGCCGCTGCAAGATACAGCTGTGAGGTGGCCGGTACGCTGGATCTTGGAACGCATATCCTGATCATTGGAAAAGTGACGGAGGCGGAGATTTTAAGCGATGAACCGGTTATGACCTATGACTATTATCATCGGGTGGTCAAGGGCGGAACGCCCCCCACGGCACCGTCCTATAAAGGAAATATATCCCACAAACCGGCGCAGAAAGCCCAATGGCGCTGCAAAATCTGTGGATATATTTACGAAGGGGATCCACTCCCGGCGGATTTTGTGTGCCCTATCTGCGGGCAGGGCGCTGACAAATTCGAAAAGGTCTGATCTGGTTTTTAAGCGCAGAGTGCTGGCGGAAAAGCAAAAAGCGATTCGGCCGCGCCGCCTTTTACAAAAAGCATAAAAATTCAGGGAAAAGGCAGGAGGTAAAAATGAAACCGCTTCGTGTAGCGTTATTGCAGATTTTGCCTCAAGGCAGTCTGGAAAAAAATCTGCAAAAGGGGATCAAGGCCTGCGAAGAGGCAAAAAAAGCCGGCGCAGACATTGCGTTGTTTCCCGAAATGTGGAGCAGTGGGTACGATATGCCCAAAGATCCGGAGGAAATGAGGAAAAAATCGGTCCCGGCCGACAGCGACTTTGTTCTGGCCTTTGGCAAGCTGGCGGCACAGCTGGAAATGGCGATTGCCATTACTTTTCTGGAACGTTATGAGCCGTTTGCCAGAAATACGCTTGTTTTGTTCGACAGGTACGGAAAAAAAGTGCTGACCTATGCCAAAGTCCATACCTGCGATTTTGACGAGGAGCGGAACCTGACGCCCGGCGAGGATTTTTATGTGACGGATCTGGATACAGCAGAGGGAAGGGTAAAAGTTGGCGCGATGATTTGCTTTGACCGGGAATTCCCGGAAAGTGCGCGGATTTTGATGCTGAAAGGCGCAGAGCTGATTCTGGTGCCCAATGCCTGTCCCATGGAGATCAACCGTTTGGCGCAGCTGCGCGGACGGGCTTTTGAAAATATGCTGGGTATCGCCACCTGCAATTATCCAAATGGGCAGCCGGATTGCAATGGCCATTCCTCTGCTTTTGACGGGGTAGCCTATCTGCCGGAAATGACAGGTTCGCGGGATATCTGTATTTTGCAGGCCGGCAGCGAAGAGGGGATCTTTTTAGCGTCATTTGATCTGGATATGATGCGGGAATATCGAAAAAGCGAAGTCCATGGCAATGCTTACCGGCACCCGAAAAAGTATGGCATTCTCGTAGATGAGCGGATTGAAGATCCATTTGTGCGCGGTGATTACCGGGCGTAAAAGGATATGATCTTTTGTATAATAAAAAAGTGGTATGCGGCGATCAAACTGCATACCACTTTCTGATTTTTTGGGGGAAATATTATACTTTTTCCAGTGCCTGCTTGATGTCGTCCAGGATGTCGTCTACATGCTCCAGCCCTACAGACAGGCGGATCATACCAGGGGTAATGCCTGCCGCCGCCAGCTGATCATCAGACAGCTGTCTGTGGGTGGTGCTGGCCGGATGCAACACACAGGTGCGGATATCCGCCACATGCACAACATTGGAAGCAAGCTTTAAGCTATCCATAAACCGAATGGCGGTATCCCTGCCCCCTCTAAGCGAGAAGGACATGACGCCGCTGCACCCATCCGGCAGATATTTTTCTGCCAGTGCATGGTAAGGATCGCTGGCAAGCCCCGGATAATTGACCCATTCCACCTTTTTGTTGGCGTCGAGAAATTCTGCTACGATCTGAGCATTTTTACAATACCGCTCCATACGAACCGGCAGCGTTTCCAAGCCAAGGTTCAATAAGAATGCGTTGATAGCGGTTGGATAAGCGCCAAAGTCCCGCATCAGCTGAACACGGGCCTTGGTGATATAAGCGGCATTGCCGAAATCGTGGGTGTATCGCACCCCGTGGTAAGACTCATCTGGCTCCACCAGTTCGGGAAATTTGCCATTATCCCAGGAGAAATTGCCGCTGTCTACAATAACGCCTCCTATTTGAATGGCGTGGCCATCCATGTATTTAGAAGTGGAGTGGATGACAATATCTGCGCCAAATTCCATGGGGCGGCACAGGATGGGCGTAGCAAAGGTGTTGTCCACGACCAGGGGGATTTGATGGGAATGGGCAATTTGCGCAAATTTTTCAATATCGAAAACGGTCAAAGCGGGGTTGGCCAGCGTTTCCCCGAAAATTAACCGGGTGTTGGGCCGGATTTGGGCGGAGATCTCTTCAGGGGAGGCATTGGTATCGATAAAGGTACACTCAATGCCCAGACGTTTTAAGGTCACACCAAACAGATTGATCGTCCCGCCGTAAATGGTAGAGACAGCAAGAAAATGATCGCCGGCGCTGCAGATGTTTAAAATACTGATCAGCGATGCCGCCTGTCCGGAAGTGGTGCACAATGCGCCGATGCCCCCTTCCAGCGAAGCGATTTTTTTCTCCACCATTTCAACGGTGGGGTTGGAGATGCGGGAATACATGTGACCTTCCACCGCCAGATCAAACAGCTGGCCAATATGCTCGGTAGACTGGTAGTTATAGGTTGTACTCTGATAAATCGGCATAGCCTGCGGTTCCCCGTTTTCAGGTTCGTAGCCTTCATGCAGGCATTTGGTTTCTATTTTCATTTGCGACATCCTTTCTCCTCCGAATTCACATAAAAACAGTATACTGCAAAAGCCTCAAAAGCGCAATTACCGTAGAAGAGGAAAATCGGTTTCCTTTACGCCGTAGCCGCCGGCTGATTTCCGAATGCGTGCAGAGGGCCTTCATATAACAGCGTAAAGCCGTCCAGACCGCAAAAGTCTGCCGGCCGTAGCAGCCCAAATGGTTTTTGAAAATGGTGGATGCCGCTTTCATTCAGCACTTTCCCGCAGAATTGGGAACAAAAATAGGCGTTTTCCCGTTCCAGAGGAATCCCGGCGATCAGTGTAATCAGCCCCAGATGGTTGAATTTGCAGCGCCGATTTTCGATTTTTTGCAGCAAATGCAAAAGATTCCTGCATTCCCGCTCGCTGATTTTTTTACTGTAAACCCGGCATGGAACGTCGCGGAAACGGCGGAAAAACCCTTTGTTTTTTCCTTCATGCACAAAGCCGCCAGGTACCGGCGTGAAAGGATGCAGCCTGCCAAAGCTGACCATATCCTCCAGGCGGCCGTCCAAAGTCAGGGAAACATGATTGTATGGCGAGCCGGTATAAATCCGGATCACCCTGGATGGGATCGTATTGGTACGGGTTACCACGATGTAGACGTTTCTGTTACTCATATGTTCCTCCTTTCCTTCGCCTCCTTTTCCAAAGAAACCGTAAGGTCTTGCGGTTAATGGGTACGGAGAGTTTTTGTATGATTTTGCCAGCCGGCGTTTTTTATCATTGCTGTTTTAAATGGTTTGGTGCCATGGTGATGGGGGAAAAGGCGCGCTGCTAGGCAGCCTTTTCAAATACAACCCGGATTTGGCTGTCCTTTTCCAGGGAAAAAGCCAGCGACGAGCAGTTTTGCACCGAAAATGCCGTATCCCCACTGATAACGGTGATTTCCGCGACACGGTAGCCAGGTTCGGGAAAAGCAAAAATTTGCAGGTTAACCCCCTCAGGAAGAGATTGCTTTCCCCGTATAAAAACGGAAGGATCAGCTGATTTGACCCAGTAACGGCCGTTTTTGGAAAAAAGGCAGGATATACGGCACCCCCCCTCCTCTACTGGAGGAACGACCGCGGGATGCCGGCCTGTAGCCGGAATGCTCTCCTCTTCCACGCCGGCCTGCCCGGTTTCAGTGGCATCTGCTGCCGAAACGATTTCCTCATCGGCTGGGGCAGGGGTTTGATTGTCTGTTTCAGCGGTATTTCGCCCATCTGCGCCGGAGGGTAAGTAATCTGACGAAGAGAGCGAAGGATAGGAAAATCCGGTAGAAAAGCCCTCCAGTAAGCTGCTGTCTTCTAGATGGTCCCACACCGAGGATGAGCCCTTTAGAAAATAATCGTAAGCACCCACCCCCGGCGCATCATCAAAGGTGGCATCCACCAGGTAGTAGTCACCACCTATTTGGACATAGTTCCACATATGCGCTTCGCCATTCACCGTCCCGCCGACGATTTCGCAGGCGATCCCGGCCCGATTGCACAGGAGCTTAAAGGCTTTTGCATATCCTTCACAAATTGCGCTGCCTTCGACCAGCGCACCGTAAGCTTCGCAGGACATGGGCTGGTAAACGGAGACGGCGCCGCTGTTATAGCTGCACCTGTCTAAAATCGCGTCGTGAAAATAACGGGCCTTATCGTAATCAGTGCCGGAAGCACCTTGCAAAATAGCGTTGACCGCCTGCTCCAGGGCAGCTTTTTGAGACTGATAAGAAGAGGTGGTAAAAGCAACTTTCAAAGAGAATCCACTGATATAGAGGACGTCTGATGCAGTATAATATTGGGCGGAAAAGGAAACACCTGATTTGTCCAGCCAAAAAACCCCAGGGTAGTCCCGGTAAAAAGCTTCGTAAGCCCTGGACACCTGGGTTTGCAGGCTGCTGTTGGCCTCTTCGGCAGATGCGTAGGCTGCCGGCTGAGAAAATTCATAGCTGAAAGAATCGTATCCTTGGGGCAGATAAGAAGCCATAGCGTCGTAGATCTCGTTTTCAATGCGGCCAAGCTGGTTCCGGTAGGTAGACGAAGAGGCATCCGCAGCTTCAGACAGGGAGAATAACAGAAAGACAGCGGCAAAAAAGGCAGTCAGACGCTTTTTCATGAGAAAGCTCCTTTCACTGGTCAAATCGGGAACCACTAAATTCTATTATACGGGAACCGGAGGAGAATCACCAGCAAAAAATGTGATCATTGCATGAAAATAATATACTATATATAATAAAATAAACTATATATACATATTGGATTTTTTAAAAGTGTTATTGCCGGCGGTTGCCTGCTGAAACAGCCGTATCCTTTTCGCAGCTTGATGGAGTAAAAGGAAAAAAGGCCTTTTTCCCAAGCAAAAGCAAGCAGACGGCGGTACCGCCCAGTACCGCTCCTTCGGAAAGGAAAGCGGATCCCGTCCCTATTGCATCACAAAGAAAGCTGAGGGGAGGGGTGGCGGCGATCATGGCGATGCTAAACAGAATGGAACCCACCGAGATCAAAGTGGCCCGCTGGTCGGACGGAAGCTCCCGGTTGATCTCATTGCTGGTGGCCGTTTCCAGGATAAGGGAGAAAAAGCGAAGGGCAAACCCGCCGGATACGGACAGGGCCGGAATGGAGGAGCCGGTAAGTGCAACCGAACCCGCCGCCAGCAGGGCACAGATCCCTGCCAGTCGTCCGAAAGGGATATTTCGGGCCAGGATAGCGGCGCATTTGGTACCCGCCATACCGCCGATTTCTACAACAAGCAGAAAAATACCGATCTGCCCCAGAGAAACACCGTTGGCGGAGAAGTGCTGCTGCAAAAAGAAAATAGTCAGGGTTCCGCCGCAGCCGATGACCGCATCCAACAGCATTTTTATGGCAATATCCGGGCGCTGCCGCAAAAAGCGGAAGCTGCCAGTCAGTTGCTGTAGCATATCCCGTCCAATTGTGGCAAACGAAAATTTGGCGCGGTTTTTCTGCGATTCGGTTACCTGCGGCTCCTTTATGCCACCGATTAACAGAATGCTGATGCCACAGAAAACGACGTTACAGCCATAAGACAGGATATAGCCAATGCGGCCGGCAATCCCAGTGGTCAGTTTCGACAGGCTGACAGCGGCGCTGCACAGAAAACGCTGGTTAGAATTCACCGAGAGATAGCGCTCCTCCTCACCGCCGGCTTTCAGACTGTCATAGGTCAACGCGTCCCGGGTGCCGGAATTCAGGTTGTAGCTGAAAGCGGTAAAAACCATGGCCAGACACAGCGAAGGCAGGTTCCAGGCGGCAACGGTCAGCACAGCGGACAAAATCATGCACAGATAACTGGCGATCATGGCCTTTTTTCGTCCGAACAGATCGGCGATGGCCCCGGAAGGAATTTCAAAGAAAAAACTGGCAATGTGAAACGCTGTTTCGGCCAGCCCCACCTCAACCAGTGAAAAGCCTCTCTGGATCAGAAAAATGATCCAGATGCCGTCTGTCAGCGAGAGGGAACCGAAAATTTCCAATAGATAGAGATGTAAAAGCTGTTTTTTTAAATGCAATCCAATCAAATCCTTTCGTATATTTTGATAGAAAGGGATCGGCGCACAAAAAAGCGCATGGCACAAGCCATGCGCTTTTCGGTTAGCTACAATCACCGCCTCAAGAGCATGCCGTCACCATCGAAAAATGGGCGCACCAATCCCCTGGACGAGAAAACGATTTCCATTTGAAATATAGACTATCCGCATTTTCCAGCCCATGGAGATTCTCCTTTCGACGGTACTTTTTCATATTCTAGCACAGATTACAGCATTTGGTCAAGCTCGATCAAAGCGCGGACATAAACCCGCATGTTCAAAAGCAGGTTGGGGATATCGCAGTACTCGTCGGCTTGGTGGGCGCCACCCTTGGCAAATCCGAACAGGCGAACGCGGCCGGGAACGGTTGCGCCATAAGGAATGGCGTTAGGCAGGCGGCGGGCATAGGTTCCGCCGTCTTTCAGCGGTTCGATGTCTGGCTGTTCCAGCGCATCGCGGGCTACCTCGATCAGTTTCTGGGCAAAAGGATTGTCCAGGGAGATGTAGAATGGATCCAGATTACTGAAGGATTCCAGTTCCATGGGAGAAGCTTCCCAGGCCGCTTTGATGCCGGAAAGCACTTTATCCTGATCGGCCAGAGAAGGATAGCGGATGTCGGGATAGAAGCAAATACGGCCCTCTTCCATGCGGATCATGTTAAACGAGCAGCGTAGCGGGCCGTTGGGCTCGTCGTTGCAGGCAATCCCCATTTTTTCGCCCCGGTAGTCGTCGGAAATTTCGGCCATCCAGTTTAAAACTTCCTGTCCGTTGCCGGTGAGCAGGCCGCTGCCGGCCAAAACTTTACACAGGCGGGCGGTAGCAGTCCAGGTGCCGATGGGATCGCGAATCACCTTGTTTTCATCTTTTTCCACAGTGATTTTCACGCCGCCGTCAACAGCCTCCACCGTGGTTTTTTCGAATTTCTCCAGCGCTTTTTCGGCCTCTGCCAGGCTTACGCCCTCCAGCACTGCCCAAGCGATGGGGGAACCGGCGTTGACCGCCAGGCCGGACCACATGTCTTTGAGATTGCCGGTCATTTTCGGTGATTTGAGCACCGATTTGGTAATTCCCTTTTCTGCATAGGTAATGGGGTATTTCGCGTCTGGTACCAATGAGAATTTTGGACATTTTTCCCGCGCCAGGAATTCGGGAATATCGTTCATACCGATTTCCTCGTTCAGGCCAAAGACCAACATGACATTGTTTTTCAGCTTGATATCATGTTCTTTCAGGTAGCGCATCGCGTACATGGCCATGATGCCACAGGATTTATTGTCTGCGGTACCGCGGGCGAATAAGTATTTGCCGTCCTCGGACAAAATGGGATCAAAGGGGTCGTGGGTCCAGCCTTCGCCCTCGGGTACAATATCCATGTGGGAGAAAATGCCGATAGAGTCGTTATCCGGGTTGCTGCCGTAAACGGCGCTGCCGCAGAAGTTATCATAATTGCGGGTTTCAAAACCGTACCGGGCGGACATCTCCAATGCTTTGTCCAGCATTTGACGGCAGGCCTCGCCAAAGGGTTTTTCCGGATCCTGTTTGTTCATGATGCTGACGCTGCGGATACGGCACACTTCGGAAATGTCGTCGATGAACTCCTGACGATGGGCTGCCGCCCACTGGTCAACGTCATCGTATAGCTTTTTCCAATCCATTCGGATCATCCTTTCTCAGATTATTTGGAAAACATTTCGTCCAGTTCAATCAGAGCGCGGACGTAAATCTGCATATTGATCAGCAGGTTGGGAATGTCACAATACTCGTCCGCCTGGTGGGCACCGCCCTTGACCATGCCAAACAAGCGCACACGGTCTGGTACGGTGGCGCCATAGGGAATGGCGTTGGGCAGGACTTGAGCATAGGTACCGCCTTCTGTCAGATAAGGGATATCCTCCCGACCCAGCACGTCCTTGGCAATTCGAGCCAGCTTTTCCACCCGGGGATCTTTCGGATCCATGTAATAGCCATCCAGCCGGCGGCGCTGCCGTACTTCCATGGGGGAAGCGGCCCAGGTTTCTTCGGCTTTTGCCAGTATTTTCTCCTTGTCCGCCAAAGAAGGCCAGAGGATGGAGGTATACAGTACGATTTTTTTATCGATCAGGCGGATATAGTTGAAACGAATGGACAGCGGAGCGTTGGGCCCGTCATCGCAGGCGATGCCCATATGGGCGCCGGTCGTGTCAGAGGTGTACCAATCCAGCCAATTCAACACTTCCATGGTCTTGGGGTCTTTGATGAGGCCGCATTTTGCCAGCACGTGGCACAGGCGGGCGGAGGCGGTGATTTTCTCGTCTTTTTCAACAATGATCTTTACATCGCCGTTTTCCAGTGTTTCCACCTTGGTGTGATCGTAGAATTTGGTGGCCCACTGAGCAACCATGGGATCTACACCGCTTAATACCGCATAAGCCTCCTTGGAGGGTACGCTGACAGTGGCATCACACCAGTCGTCATTGCTCACGCCGGACCAGATATCCTTGAGGTTGCCGTCTTCCAGTTTGGCGGACTCCAGCCCGTAACGGGAATTCCCGGATTCGGAAATGCAGACCGGATACTTGGAATCCGGCACAAGGTAAATTTTGGAGTGCTTTTCCCGTTTGAGGAATTCCGGCATATCTCTCATGCCGATTTCTTCGTTAAGCCCGTAAACCAGCATCACGTTGTTTTTGAGTTTGATATTGTGTTCTTTTAAGTACCGCATGGCGTACAGCGCCATAATCCCGCAGGATTTGTTGTCGCAGGTACCGCGGGCAAAGAGATATTTGCCATCTTCCGAGAGGATCGGATCAAAGGGATCATGAGTCCAGCCGCCCGCGTCGTTTGCCAAATTGCACACATTCTCCGGTACAACGTCCATATGGGCTACAATGCCGATAGAATCATTGTCCGGATTATCCCCGTAGACGGCGCTGCCGCAGAAGTTGTCATAGTTGCGGGTCTCAAAGCCGTAAGCGGAGGACATTTCCAGCGCCTTATCCAGCATATCGCGGCAGGCCTGACCAAAAGGAGCATTAGCACAATCCAGTTGGTTGCGGCTGGTGCTGCGGATACGGCAGACGTCTGAAATATCCTTTACAAATTCGTCGCGGTGCGCTTCCGCCCATTGGGCCACATCGTCGCACAATTTTTTCCAATCCATGATTCACATTCATCCTTTCAACGGTTGATTGTTTGCCTAGTAAAAAGGTCAAAGATGTCTTATGTCGTTATAAATAGAATATCATATTCCAGCGCCGCCGTCAACGCTTTTGCTGGGAACGGCAAAATATTGACGGGAAAAGCAAAGAAAAGAAGGCCCCCGAATCGAGCGGGGGCCTTTTGGAACATTAATAGGACAGCTGGCGGTAGTATCTTCTGATTGCCAATGGATGCTTGCCGGCATCCTCCTGGTAGGCCTCGATCCGGCTGGTAAAGCAGTGCATAACCAGCGGAGAGAACAGGCCGCGGAATTTGGGATCTACGTTAGGCAGCGGCAGGGAAGCGGTATCGAATTTATAGACATTGTTGCAGATTGTTTTGAGAAATTTCTCCACCCGCTCCATCTGCGGGCGGGTTTCGTCCTCCCCGAAGAACAGCAGCACCGTGTCATCCCGCTCAATGACTTCCAGCGTACCGTGGAAGAAGTCGCCTGCGGTAACAGATTTGGTCCGCATCCATTGCATCTCTTCCATGATGCACATGGCGTAGGAATAGGTCGGACCCCACAGGTTGCCGGAACCGATCAAGTACTGGAGTTTGTCGTCCCGGTGTGCTCTGGCGTAGGCCTCGCAGTATTCGTCCGCCTGCTTTTCCGCATAGGGAAGGACATCTACCAGATTGGCGAGATTTTTGACCATTTCGTCATATTCCGGATAGTCGCCCCTGTTGTAAGCAAAGCGCAGCAACATCATGTAGAAAATCAGGTCCCCATAACCCTGGATTGAATAATCGGCCAACTCGACCAGAGGGGTGTTGGGCGCGCCAACAACCGAGATCACGCGGGCGCCGATTTTTTTCGCAGCTTCCACCGTCTCCACAACCTCTTTGGTGTTGCCGGTAGCGGAGGTGACAATTAAAACGGAGTCTTTGCCGAACTTTTTATTGCCTTCGGTATTAAAATCCGCTGCGTGTTCCACATAAAAAGGGAAGGAGGCAATCGGTTTTAAGGTTGCTTCATAGCTCCAGGCCTGTGTCAGCGTGCCTCCGACGCCAACAAAGAAGATGTTGGAAAAACCGTCAGCGCAGATTTTGTCGACGATGGCAATAATATCATCTTTTTTCTCCATTGCCTTTTTATTCCAGGCAAGGGATTTTTCAGGATCGTAGTTTAACAGCGTAGGCATGGAAAATCCTCCTTTTTGTAAAAAAGGCGCCGGGGGCCCAGCGCCTTTTTTGGGATACGTTCATTTTG
Organism: uncultured Oscillospiraceae bacterium; assembly: GCA_904397845.1. GTDB lineage: Bacteria > Bacillota > Clostridia > Oscillospirales > Ruminococcaceae > UBA3818. Next base: position 5,832 of record CAJFOX010000021.1, on the reverse strand, counting down.
CGAAATTTCGCGCAGAAAAGAGATTAATAATCCAGTTTTCTGTAGTATCTTCTAATTGCCATCGGGTGTTTGCCGTACTCTTCCAAGTATACGCCGATTCTGCCGGTAATACCGCCCAGAACGATCGGAGAGAACAGGCCGCGGAATTTCTTGTCAATGCCGGGCAGTTCATATTTTGCGGTATCGAATACGGTTACATTTTTACAGATGGTGTGCAGGAATTTCTCAGCGCGCTCCATCTGTGGACGGGTAGCGTCTTCACCGTAGAACAGGATAACGCTGTCGTCACGCCCGATTACTTCCAAAGTGCCATGGAAGAAGTCGCCGGCAGTAACGGACTTGGTCCGCATCCACTGCATCTCTTCCATAATGCACATCGCATAAGAATAGGTCGGTCCCCACATGTTGCCGGAACCAATCAGATACTGAATCGCGTCGTCACGGTGGATTCTCGCAAATTCCTCAGCGTCTTTCTCAGCGGCTTCTGCAACAGTGGGCATCAACTCAGGCAGTTTTTCAAGGTTCGCATACATTTCATCGAACTCGGGATATTCGCCGTTGTTATGTACCAAACGCAGGAAGAAAGTGTAGTAACGGTAGTAGCTGCCGCCGGGGATATAATAGTCTGCTTTTTCAGCAAGAGGGGATCCGGGGGTATCTACAAAGCCGACAACGCGGGCACCGGCAGCTTTCGCTTTGTCAACTGCCTCAACAACCTCTTTGGTATCGCCGGTGGAGGAACTGATGACGACCAGAGAATCTTTGGTAAACTTTTTGTTGCCCAAGGTGTTGAAGTCGGCAGCATGTTCTGCATGATACTCCAAGGTAGTCAAAGGTTTCAGGGTTTCCTGAATAGACCAGGCATAAGTGATGGTACCGCCAACGCCGATGAAAAAGATATTGGAGAAACCTTCCTGACTCAGCTTGTCAGCAACTTCAATGATCTCTTTTTTGTTGGCGAGACAGCCTTTTGCGCGCTCTACCATTTTCGCAGGATCGTACTTTAACATGATAATCCTCCTAAAAATAAATTGAAATAGTGGACTGCCGAAGGGGGTTCTTCGGCTTTCGTTCAATAGGAGCGGCGTTTATCACGCCCTCGAACAATTTCATTTTAGCGGATGAAAAGTAGGTTGTCAACAATAAGTTGTATTATAACGTGTTAAATCTGCATATTTGGATAAATAGCCAATATAATTGAGGGCTAAATGGGATTTATAGGGCATTTTATATAAAACATACTGGAAGAAAAGAAGAAAATGCGGCCGGTATGGTATAGGTTTGCTGGATCTCTTCCGGCTTTGCCCATACAAATGGACAGCCGGGCAGAATCTCTTCTGCGCTGATTTTCCAGCCGGTCATATGCCATTCCAGGTGAGTGAAAATATGCGTGGCAGGGGAAAGAGACTGCGGAGGACCTGCGGGACGGATCCAGCTGCTCAGATATTCGACGGTCTGTTTGCGGTTGAGCCGCCGATCGATGTTGGGAAACTCCCAAAGCCCGGCCAAAAGCCCTTTATCCGGGCGCCGGATCAGCGCCCATCGGCCGTGATTTTCCACCAGAAAAACAGTCATTGGGAGGATTTTTCGCGGCTTTTTGGAATTTTTCAACGGAAAAGATGCCTGATTTCCGTCCTGACAAGCACGGCAGTAGTTTGCGACGGGACAGGATCTACACAAAGGGGCTCCGTTTGGCAGACAGACAGTGGCTCCTAATTCCATTAGGGATTGATTATATTCCCCAGGCGCATCCGACGGGATCAGGGCGGAGGCCAGTCTGGTCAGATCATTTTTTACCGATGGCGCTGCGATATTTTCTTCCAGCGCCAGCAGCCGGGAAAAGACCCGCAGAACATTTCCGTCCACCGCCGGGACGGGAAGGCCCAGGGCAATAGAACAGACCGCTCCAGCCGTGTAAGGCCCTACGCCCGGCAGGGAAAGCCATCCGTCGTAGGTGGTTGGAAAGGAACCTCCAAGGCGTTCGCAGACCAATCGGGCGGCTTTTTGCAGATTGCGTGCGCGGGAATAATATCCCAGCCCTTCCCAAGCTTTGAGCAGCTCTTCCTCCGGTGCTTGGGCCAGTGCGGCTACGTCTGGGAAAAGAGATAAAAAGCGTTCATAATAAGGGATTACCGCCTGAACACGGGTTTGCTGGAGCATGATTTCCGAAATCCAGACGTGATAAAGCGTTGGGCTCTCCCGCCAGGGCAGAGTGCGGTGCCCCGCACGGTACCAGTTTACCAAAAGGTGGGGGGTGGAAGAGAGCCGGACATACGAATCCATGATATCCATGAAAAATACCTTTCTTTTGTGGGAGACTGTAAACTGTCTTATTGCGATCTATGGTATCGGAAAAAAGACAAGAAGCTGGCAAAAGATGACCGGCAGCGAAAAGAGAGATAGAAAGGAAAGGCAGCTGCCGGCAACTTTCTAAAACTGTTGGCATCCTCCCGTCACAGAAAAATACCGCTGTTCCAAAAGTTCCCGGGAAGCGACAGGACTTTTCAGCCGGAAAGCGTATTCAGAGCCTTTCGCTAACGGGATAGACGAGGCTGTAACCATGTTTAGCGATCAAAAAAGAGGGCCGCGCGGTCCTCTTTTGCTGTTTTCTAAAAGCTTTTGATCATATCTGCATTCAGCCGTTTGATAATTTCCACCGCCAGCTTGACGCTGTTTTCAAAATCGCAGAAAGAAGCATAACAATAGTGGGTATGGATATAACGAACCGGCAGGCCGATAACGATAACCGGCACGCCCAGCCCGGACAGGTGGATTGGCGCGCCGTTGGTGGAGCCGCCAGTGCGGACCGCCTGCTGTACTGGGATCCCCAGCTCTTCGCCAAGGTCGATGGCGTAGCGGATAAAACGAGGATTGGTAATCATTTTCGCGTCAATATGGCGCAGCATCGGGCCTCGCCCCAAAGCGGTCTGAATCAGATAATCAGGCGTAAAGGTATCGTCTGCGGGGGAGCCTTCAAACACGATGGCAATATCCGGCTTTACGGTTTGAGCGGCCACCTGCGCACCGCGAGTACCCACTTCCTCCTGAGTGCTGAACACGCCGACGACGTCCACATCCAGGCTTTGCCCTTTTAATTCTTTCAGCGTTTCGACCACACAGGCGCAACCCAGGCGGCAGTCAAACGCCTTGCCGAGCATAACGCCGTTTTTCTCGTTATATTCCATGGTGACATCCGGGACAACCGGCGCACCTACGCGGATTTTGAAATCCCTGACCACTTCTTCGGCGCTGGTGGCTCCTACATCAATCACCATGGCGGAAAGCGGCAGGTTTTTCCCCCTTTCTTCAGCGCTCATAAAGTGCGGCGGTTTACTAGCCACCACGCCGGAAATATATTCCCCGTCTGCATTGCGGACTTTCACCTTATGGGCGGGGACATTATTTTCCACCCACCCGCCCAGCGGGATAAACTGCAAGGTACCATTGGGCTTGATTGCCTGCACCATAAAGCTTACCTCATCGCTGTGGCCATCCAAGAGGATGACGGGCTTGTCCCCGGTATTTTCATCGCGGTAGAAAAACAGATCCCGGATGCAGTTTTCTTCGATCCGGGCCAGCCCTTCTCCGTATTTACGGCCAATTAACAGCACATCATCCTCAAATCCGGACGCGCCGTACGCGTTGGAAAGCTCTTCAATCATTTTCAGTGACGTTTGTTTGTCCATAGTTCATACCCCCGCTTTTTCGATTGATATTAGCTTTATTTTAGCATGTTTTAACCAAAAAACAAGAAGCCGGCCGGGCAGAATTTTCTGCCCGGCCGGAAGAAAAAACGATTATACGGCGGTATAACCACCGTCGATGGGGAGAATGACACCGGTGACATAAGAAGCTTCGTCGCTGGCCAGAAAAATCGCGCCGGCATTCAGCTCGCCGGCATGCCCATAACGGCCGAGCGGGACAGTCATTTTCATATAGGCGGTAAACTCTTCGGTTTTAAGGGTATCAGCGGTCAGTTCAGTTTCGAAATAGCCGGGACAGATGGCATTACAGGTGATATTATATTTGGCGAGCTCCGCCGCTACGGCGCGGGTAAAGTTAATCACGCCTCCTTTAGAGGTGTGGTACGCTACCGTATCCAAAGCGGTATTGCCCACCATGCCATACATAGAAGCGATGTTGATAATCCGACCATAGTTATTTTTCTTCATGATTCTGGCAAAGGCCCGGGTAACATAAAATACGCTGCTCATATCAGTGGCAATAGTGAAATCCCACTCGTCGTTGGTCATATCCAGCACGCCGGCATTTTTTGCAGAACCGGCACAGTTGACCAGAACATCAATTTTCCCAAATGCCTCTTCTGCTTTTTTGGCAGTTTCCTCCACCATGTCGGGATCTGTTACATCGCAGCGCAGCGGCAGGCATTTGCGGCCCATGCCGCGGATCTTATCCGCCAACGCCTCCAAGCGGTCTAAACGCCGGGCAGTAATGATGAGATCGGCACCCTGTGCGGCAAACCCTTCGGCCATCTGTGCGCCCAAACCGGAAGACGCGCCGGAAACAACCACAACTCTTCCTGTTAAATCAAACATATTACTCCTCCTTAAATGTTCTATGAAACGAATGATATGATTAACCAATAAAGTTAGCTTAGCACAACTTGAAAGAAAAAGGAATGTTTTTTCAAGCATAGGCGCATGCTTTGAGGGGAATGGCATAAGTGACCATTTGCGAAAAAGCGGCATAAAATGCAATAGACTTTTTTAAGTCAATTTTCAAGGAGAAAGGAGCGCGAATCAATTGGAAAGATGTGCAACGACAGGTGCTGCCGCCAACTATGCCGGCAGATACACCGACTTTGTACAGACCGGCTGCTGCGGCGAGTCGTCTTATACCACGCGAAATGCCTGTGCAGATCCTTACGCCGCATACCGCCGCGCAAATGCCGCTGAGCGTGTAAACTACCAGCGCACTGCAGGAGCAGAGCGGACTGCCCGCGACTGCGGCTGCGATTTGAGTGCTGCCGAACAGCTGCCGGTAACCATGGGATATGTGCCAGTTCAGGACTGGTGCAATACCTATGATACCCAGACCGCGCTGTGCCGGGGAAGTTTATTCCCGGAGCTGTATAAACCTTTTGCGGGAAGTCGAGGTGGCTGCTATGTCCGGTAATGAGAGAAGCTGCATTTTGAACCGTGTTCAGCAAGCGGGGTTCGCCGTAGACGAAGTAGTTTTATATCTGGATACCCATCCGTGCGACAGCAAAGCACTGGCGTTTTATCAGAAGGCGCGGGACGAACAGAAACGGGCGGTCTGCGAATACAATGCCAAAATTGAGCCGCTGACCAATGATATGGTAGAACCGGCAAACCGTTGGTCCTGGACCGATTGCCCCTGGCCGTGGGAAAAGGAGGCGAACTACTAAATGTGGAATTATGAAAAACGCTTGCAGTTTCCTGTGAAAATCGATTGTACCAGCCCGGCGGCGGCGAAAGTGATTATCACCCAGCTGGGTGGTCCGGATGGAGAGATGGCCGCCGCAATGCGGTATCTCAATCAGCGTTATGCCATGCCAAACCGACATGTGGCCGGCCTGTTGACCGATATCGGTACAGAAGAATTGGCACACATGGAGATGATTGCAGCGATTGTCCGCCAGCTGACCCGGAATATGACGATTGAAGATGTGAAAAAAGCGGGCTTTGACACCTACTTTGTAGATCACACTGGAGGTATTTGGCCGCAGGCGGCATCTGGCATGCCCTTTTCTTCTATGGTATTCCAGTCCAAAGGGGATGCGATTACCGACTTGTTCGAAGATCTGGCAGCGGAACAGAAAGCGCGTACAACCTATGACAATATCCTGCG
>CAJFOX010000020.1 GCA_904397845.1 uncultured Oscillospiraceae bacterium | reverse complement strand
GGACACCTCCAAGCTCTCCGGAACCATGGGTACCGCTGACATTCACGTTTACGTGGAGTATGCCCGCAAGGCGCAGCACAGCGTTACGGTTTATTACTGGGATGTCACCGACCCCGAAAATCCGGTTGCACTGAGCGTAAACGGAAAAACTTCTGATTCTGTCAGTAAGTATGAGGATGAAAGCTATGATGTAACCGATCTGACCAATATTTCTGTTGCCAATTACCAGGCTCCCGTCGTTGCAGACGGCAGCGCTTCTCTGAAGGGCATTATGGGTACACAGGATTTGGTCATCAACGTGAACTACGCAAGGGTAAACAATCTTTTCTATACTGTAGAACACTACTATGAAGGCGAGAATACCCCTTTCGATACGGATAAAACAGAGAACGTTCTTTACGGCACGGAAGTAACTTCCGTAACCGATTCCGACAAACTGGACGCGGGTTATGTAAGAAGCCGCGTTGATTCCCTGCCCCAGACCATCATGGATAACAATACGGTTATCAAAGTCTACTACGATAAAATCAGCAGCCTGTCCTACAGGATAGAATACTACTATGTAGGTGAGGAGTCCCCGTTTGATATTGTTACTGTTGAAAATGTGATTCATGGTACAATAGTCGAGGACGTTGTGGATTCTGACAAGCTGGCAAAAGGCTTTAAAAGAGACCATACAGATGGTCTGCCGGTGGAAATCACTGAGAATGGCGTTGTGATTAGAGTCTACTATGCAGAAAAAGAAGCCGCCGACATTGAGATTCCGGTAACGCATATCTACTACACCGATAAACTTGACGGTTTAACGGTAAAAGACGGTTCTCAACCCGGCGCATCGCTGGTTATCTCCGTATCGGAAGCCCGCGAGACCATCGTAGATCTGGATGAAGTGGGAAAACTGCTGACCTATAACGGCAACAACTATGACTTCGTCTCCATCCGCGTAATCGGTACACTGAAAGATGAATTTAAACCCCCTGTCAATCCTGGTGATGAGGAAATTACTGATTCTGGAGAAGAAGCCATGGAACCGGAAACAACCACTGGAGATGCTTCCTCGGTAGACGATGAAACCGCCGTTCCTACCACTACTCCAGATGAAGGTGTGATCGTTCCCCCGGTTGCGTTGGAACCGACTGTGGAATATACTTCTGACTTTCCCTATCAGCCCGAGTATGATTATGCAATCGAGTTGACTTATTTGAGGACGGAGACGGAGCCTGAGCCGGAACCCGAGCCCGAACCTGATCCCCCCCATGTCATTCCCGACCGGGAAAACGACGATTCCTCTGTCCCGTCGACACCTACCCATACCACAAACAACCTGGTTACCGTCCTGGATCCCGATACGTCCTTGGGCAATCTGCCTCAGACCGGCGGCAGCGGCAGATGGGTTGCAGGTACGGGGCTGGCCGGAATGCTTGGTGCGGTACTGAATTTATTCCGGAAAAAGAAAAACGGCCAATAATTGCCTTTTTCAAACAAAATAAAAAAGAGAGGAGAGGCTCCTCTCTTTTTTATTTTATCCAAATAGCTGTACCGCTTGATGGAACAAAAAACAAACCGCCATCCCCATAACCGTAGGCACCAAAAAAGATATTGCCGTCCACTTGATACTCTGGGTCTCTTTGCGAATGGTAAGACAGGTAGTCGAACAGGGCCAGTGCATCAAAGAAAAAAGCATTACGCTGACAGCGGTTGCCCAAGTCCACCCGTTTTCGACCAGAAGCTGACGGAGCATTGCAAGGTTGTTCATCTCCGTCAGGGTACCGGTAGACAGATAGGCCATAATCATAATGGGCACCACTATCTCGTTGGCCGGCAACCCCAAAATAAATGCCAGTAAAATGACGCCGTCCATTCCAAGCTGCTGAGCAAAAGGATCCAAAAAGCATGCGCAGTGAGCCAACAGCGTTATGTCCCCCACCCTGATATTGGCCAGCAGCCAGATCAACAGCCCTGCAGGTGCCGCCACTACCGCCGCCCGGCCCAGGACAAACATTGTCCGGTCAAAAATCGACCGGACAATCACTTTGCCGATCTGCGGGCGGCGATATGGGGGGAGCTCCAGAGTAAAGGACGAAGGCACGCCTTTTAGAATGGTTTGGGAAAGAATTTTGGAAACCAAAAAGGTCATGAAAACGCCGAGCAAAATCAAAATGGTCAGCAACAACGCCGATCCGACCGACTGGGTTAACCCGCCGGATACTCCCACAAAAAACATGGATAAAATGGCAATTAAGGTAGGGAAACGCCCATTGCAGGGGACAAAGTTGTTTGTGATCATGGCAATCAGACGTTCTCTCGGCGAATCGATAATCCGGCACCCTACGATTCCCGCTGCATTGCATCCAAATCCCATGCAAATAATGAATATAATTATGTATCATGCTATTATATTTTTTCCAATCAATACATAAATTGACAAAAATCATAAAAGGCCTGCCTACCGGTTAAGGTAAGCGGGCCTTTTCAATGTACGATCTTCTCTGCTATGCCGACGATCTTCCGGATCCCGGCCTTCCTGATTTCTGCTTTCTGGATCTCTGTTTCATGCAGGCCCTTTGGGCTTCTCGCACGATCCAGGATTTTCCAGCGTTTCCTCGGCATATCAGCGCAAAAACTTGTTCTGCCTGTCCAGCTTGCCTGTAAGCCGGTCTATCGTCCCGTATGCCGGCGCGGGCAGCAACTCCGGTAAAAGCGCCCACATACAATGCCATGAATGCAATCCATGCGGTTCCTCTCTGCTTGTCCAAAGTCTCTCCGGCAGGCTTTTCCAGCCCTGCCCAATCCTTTATTTTTTCGGAAGGTCATGCTTGATCGGACCCAGCATCAGCTGGCTGATTAACCTCTGCGCTGTCTCCGGCAGCTGATCGAACGATTTCAGATACCCTTTTACGCTGGTTCGTACGCTGCCATCTGCCATAATATGCGTAACCGTTGGCGGCGGCAGTTCCTCTTTTCTCTTCCCCATATGGATTCCCCCTTTGTATTACCCTATTCATTGCCGTGATTGTCCTATGCAGGTACTTCCCAATCAAAAAATCATACCGTGTGCAGCCTAAAATTTTCCCTGTTTTCTGGTCAACCCGCAACGAGGTTTTCTGTCTTTCGTTCAACCTGGCAAAACATCGTCTGAGAAATTCCGGCATGCTCTGCAAGATAAACGCAACGATTAGAGGGCATTTTTTAACGATCTAAAAAGGGAGATGACGAAAATCAAAGAGAAATTCCTTATCATGACCTATTCTCAGTACCACCGGGCAAGAAACCCGGTTCATCAATGCTGTAATTATGATAGCGGGAACTGTCTCGCCTTTGACGGCGGGAAAAATGCGTTTCGTGCGCAAAGCACACTCTACTTTTTGTCGTGCAACTGGTTCTGCGCCCCTGCCGCCTTTGGGTAAACCAGCAGATGTGCAGGCCGACCTGCGTTACACCTATGCAGGGTGAATCCACATCCCTTTGAAGATGGAAGGGAGTTTTTAAACAAACTGGAACCGGCGTAATCTGACACGCCGGTTCCTACCAAAATACTTTTTATTTCTCTATGAAGCGCTGCTGGATCTGTCTTCCTTTTTTCTGAAATATTTTCTGCTTTAAGCAACATCATCCCGGCGCAAAAAAGGTCAGAACATCTGCCACGGGCATTGAATACAGCACGCCGTTCAGCCCAAAGAACGGCGGCAGCAACAGTGCCAGTCCCACACCGAACACAACCTCCCGGATCATGGACAGCAGCGTTGAGGCAAAAGCCCTTCCCATCGCCTGCAAAAAGATAAAGGCGGCCTTATTGATACAGGCCAAAACGATCATGCACAGGTAGACCCGGAATGCCCGTACAGCAAATTCCGTATAATAAACGCTCTCGCCGGACGCGCCGAAAACCGCAATCAGCTGTCTTGGAAAGCCTTCCACGATTAGCAGGGAAAGAACCCCCACAAACGCCTCCGCGCCCAGCAGCAGAGCAAAAAGCTTTTTTACCCGGCCGCAATGCCCGGCTCCCATATTATAGCCCACAATCGGGATGCATCCGGCTGCCATGCCAATCGCGACAGAAATCACAATCTGGAAAAATTTCATTACAATTCCCACCACTGCCATGGGGATCTGGGCATACTGCGCCTGCCCGAAAATGGGGTCTAATGCGCCATATTTTCGAATCATGTTATTGACCGCCGCCATCGCGGCAACCAGGGAAATCTGCGACAGGAAACTGCAGACGCCCAGGGACAAAGACCGGCCGATGACCCGTTTTTGAAGAACAAAGCTTTCTTTTGTCAGCTTTACGGCTTTGGTGCGGCACAGATACCAGATGGACAGAGCCGCTGTCAGCACCTACCCGATAACGGTGGCGACTGCCGCACCCATCATACCCCAGTGAAAGGCGAAGATAAACAGCGGGTCAAAGATAATGTTGGCCGCTGCACCTGCCAGGGTAGAAAACATGGCGAACCTGGGACTTCCGTCAGATCGGATAATGGGGTTCATCGCCTGGCCGAATACATAAAAAGGAATGCCCAGCGAAAGATAGAAAAAATACTCTTTTGAATAACGGAAAGTCTCTTCATTTACGGCGCCGCCGAAGAAATACAAAATCGGGTCAGAAAAAATCAGGTAAACCGCGCACAGCGCTATCCCGCTTGCTACGGACAACACAACAGCGTTGCCAATGCTGCGATGGGCCTCCTCCGGTTTCTTCCTCCCGAGGCTGAGGCTGACAAAAGCACAGCAGCCGTCCCCGATCATAACAGCAACGGCCAATGCGATCACCGTCAGCGGGAATACCACCGTATTGGCGGCGTTTCCGTAAGATCCCAGATAGCTGGCAATTTGCAATAAAAATTTGGTCAACGATGTTATAAAGCGCCGCTACCAGCAGCGAAACCATGCAGGGCACTGCGTATTTCCGCATTAGCCGGCCCAGCTTTTCCTGTGCCAGATAGGTCTGCTCCGTTTGATTTTCCATTTCATTTCCTCCTAAAAAACAAAAAGCGTAAATCCAGATACTGGATTTACGCTTTTCTGCTACTCGATATCTTTATTATATTCCATGGCGGCCGGTTTTTCAAAAGGGAAAAATCCTGAAAATCGGATCCCTTTTACAAAAAATTTTTTAGATTTGACGATTTCGCTGCCTACACCACAATCATCAATAGGAAAAAACCGGCTACAGAAACGGTCTATATCCGGTTTTTTTCCAGAAATACAAAACCGAAAAGCGCTTTTGACGCGCTTTTCGGCCAGCATTATAAAACAGCATATGCGCCGCCGGTACCCCTGCCGGGCTCCATACAGAATCTCCGGACAGCGTTTACGCTTTGGCAGGCTCACTGCTGTCCAAAAGCATTTCAATATGATACCGCGGGCGCGCCTTGACCTCACCATAGGTCTTTCCTACATAGGCTCCTACCAGGCCCAACGCCACTAGCTGGATGCCAAGTGCCAGCCAAACCGATATCAAAACCCAAACCCATCCGGCCACAGCCACCTTACAGCAAAGGCAGATTAGCGCTGCCAAGAGTCCCAGTCCGGACAAAAATCCGATTCCAACGCCGATGCCGGTAATCAGCGACAGCGGCTTGGTGCTGAAAGAAGTAATCCCATCCCAGGCAAAGGAGAGCATCTTCTTTAACGGGTACTTGGATTCCCCCGCAAACCGCTCGCTGCGTTCATAGGTAACCACCGCGGTAGGAAATCCAATCAGGGGGACGATCCCCCGCAAAAACAGGTTCACCTCATGGTAGCCGGAAAAGCAGTCCAGCGCTTTTTTACTCATGAGCCGGTAGTCGGCGTGGTTGCTGACAATATCGACTCCCATTTTTTTCATCAGGCCGTAAAAGCCCATGGCCGTGGAGCGCTTGAAGGCGGTGTCCGTGTCCCGGGCGCTGCGCACACCGTAAACGATCTGCGCACCCTTGTGGTACGCTTCCACAAACTGATCCAGCACCTCAATGTCATCCTGCAAATCAGCATCCAGCGAAATGGTGATGTCGCACAGCTCCCGGGCAGTCATCAGCCCGGCGACCAGCGCATTTTGATGCCCCCGGTTGCGGGACAGCTTTAAGCCGGATACCACCGGATTCTCCCGGTGAAAACCGCAAATCAGCTCCCAGGTGCGATCCCGGCTACCGTCATCCACCAACAGAATCCGGCTGTCGCCGGACACCAGCCCCTTTTCTTCCATCCGTCGCAGCTTGTCAGTCAGCCGCCGGACGGTTTCGGGCAGAACCTCCTCTTCGTTATAGCAGGGAACCACCAGATATAAACGATCCATGGCTATTTTTCCTCCCGTGATTGATTTTCCGTTTTTTCTTTCTTTAACAGCTCTTCAAAGGAAAGCTGATGTTCTTCCTCCGGCGTTTGCAGTACAGTATAGGAAATCGAAGGCGCGGGCCGCCGGCGCAGCTGATAAGACAGCAGCAGGTACCCTGCCAGAACTACCAGCGATATGCCGCTGGCCAAAAGGCCGACCCCCAACCCCGGGGTGCGATAGGTAAACCGGATCGTGCTGTCCCCGGCGGGAGCGCGGACCGCCATAAAACCAATATCGACCTTTTCAATCTGTGCCGGCTGTCCGTTGACCGTAGCGCTCCAGCCTTCGTCATAGGGAACGCTGAAAAACACCAGGTTTTCCTTTGACAGAACAATTTTGGAAGTAAAGCCCTGGTTGTCGGTGGTAAATTCGTAAGAGGCTTCCCGCCGGCGGTCGGCGCAATCGGCTACAAAAGCGTCCTCGCTGAGGGTATCCGCCTGCTGGTCCGAAAGCTTGGTGAGAATATCACTATGCCGTGCGATGGCGTCGTCCTCCAGCAAAAGCCCCTTCATCAGCAGCCGGCAGCGGTAATCCTTTGCAGTGGCGTCAAAAGTTTCTCTTGTAATGTAATGGTCAAAAGCAAAACCCATAGGGACAAAATTGTCGTTTTCATACAGATTGAAATTCCCATCGGTACGCGCATAGGAATATCCCGGCATGGGGCTTTGCTCTTCATTACGCTGTTCAATGACCAACCAGCGCACCGAAAGCAGGCTGCGCAGCGCGTACAGCTTGGTATCCGGCTTGGAAGACACGTCCCGGGTTACACCCACCTCCGGATAAAACTCCATCAGCGACACCGGCACAATCGAATGGAACGCCTGGATGGTGGGACGATCCCAGTACATGCCAAGATTTTCGATGGTGCCGTAAAAATCAGTACGGACAAAGTTGCCATCGTCCGGAAATTGGACGACGTCTTTGCCGTTAATCCCGTTTTCAATGAGCCATTCATCCGAGCTTCGCATATTTTTCCCGTCGATAAAATAAATCCAGCCGAACAGCACGCTGACCGCGCAAACCCCTGCGATGGCGACCCGGGGCATCTGCCTGGTGTTTTTGAAATGCCGGATCAACAGCCAGGTGGCCAGCAGGCACACGCCGGTAAAGGCAGCGTACATCCAAAAGGTCGGCATGTCAGAGGCAAGGCCTATCTTCCATTCCCCTTCCTCTTTAACCGGAGTCAGCCCCACTGCCAGCACCATGCCGACTGTAATGCCCGCCGTCCATTTCACGCCGCGCAGATAGTCAATCCCCCGCCGCTCCATGGCCAGAACCGTAGCCAGGCACATTAAAAGGATCAACGCGTAAAACCAACGGGTGTAGTAGGAGTTGTTCAGCAAAATAAAGATGCTGTTAAGCCCTGGGATCAGCGCAATCAAAATGCAGGCGGCAATCATTTTTTTCAGCCAGGACCGCTGGGGCATCAGCAGATAGGCCATCACACCCGAGGCTCCGAACAGCGGCAGCCAGGCGGTCAGGCTGGACCATTTGGCCCCATGATTGGGAAACATCACCGGGCGGGAGGGCACATGCGGCGGGAACAGGAAACTGCCAATGATAGCAGGCAGCCGTTCCTCATGCCAGTACAGCCAGAAATTCCAGCCGGATAGCAGATTGTCCGATGTAGTGCGGGGATTGCCCAGGATCCCCAATACTGCCGGCAGGAAAACGAACAGGGAAAGGCCCATGCCCAAAATCGCCTCGAAAGCCACCCAGCAAAATTTTTTGAAATTTGCCCCCCAGCTCTTATCCGTGCAGCGGAATGCAAAATACAATATGCAAAACACTGCGCTGCCGATGAAAAACCAATAGTTGACCACTGCGTTTAGCGCAACCGCCACCGCAAAAAAGCCTCGGCGATTGTTCTTCACCAACTCTTCCATCCCAACCAAAAGCAATGGGAAAAACACCACCACCTCGTGGAAGTGGTTGAAAAATGTATTATAGAACATAAACCCGGAAAAGGCGTACAAAAGCGAGCCCAGCACTGCAAACTCCCGGCGGCGGACAAACCGCGCCAGATAAAAATAGGAGGTCAGTGCCGCGCAGGCATTTTTCAAAATCAGCAGTGGAGCCATCAAAAAAGGCACCCAATCGTTGGGGAACGGAATCGTCAGCCAGAAAAACGGGCTGGTCAGGTTATAAAAGCTGTAAGATGCAATAAAATTCGCGCCTAAGTCGGTGGTCCAGCTCCAGCCAAAGTTCCCTTCCCGCACCGCTTGGTGCACCAGCTTATAAAAAGGGATTTGCTGGGCATTAAAATCTCCGATAAAAATAAAATAGCCGCCGTTGTAAATGACAAAGGGCAGGAAAACAGCAGTCGAAATGCCCAGTGCCAGTAAAAACGCTTTCCAGTGCAGGCTTTTCCTTGCAGTCATAAGCTCAACTCCATCGATGTTTTTCCGGGAAAGGGCACTGAACCCTTGCAATCGCTTCCGGTTTAGGCTACCATAAATATGAGAAAGGCCTGTCCGGCCAAAACTGCACGGTAGAAATATTTGTCCGTTCTGATAAGATAAACTGGTCTATTGTTCTTATTATATCACACTTCATTCTTATAGTGCTAAAAATTGGGCAGATTTATGCAGATTTTTCCCTTTTTATCACAAAAACAAGGAGGATTCTTATGGGGCAAAGCTCCTTTTTTGCCATGTTGTTCCGTATGAAATATATCAACCGCTGGGGGCTGATGCGCAATACCCGCTGGGAAAATCTAAGCGAGCACAGCCTGGAAACCGCCATGCTGGCCCATATCCTGGCCGTGATCGGCAACCGGCGCCTGAATCGGCAGTATCCTCTGGAGCACATTGTCCTGCATGCGCTGTACCACGACTGCTCCGAAATTCTCACCGGCGATCTGCCTACGCCTGTCAAATATGATAACCCGGCGCTGCACGGCTCCTACAAGGATGTGGAGCGCGCCGCCTGTGATCGCCTTGCGTCCCTCCTGCCCAGCGACCTGCGGGATGATGTCGCGCCCTACCTGTCCGGCGATAGATTGGATGCGGATTCCCGCAGGCTGGTCAAAGCGGCGGACCGGCTGAGTGCGCTGATTAAGTGCATAGAAGAGGAAAAAGCCGGTAACCGGGAATTTTCTCAGGCAAAAAAAGCAACGGAATCCGCGCTTTCCGCCATGAATATGCCGGAGGTTTCTATCTTTCTGTCTGAATTTTTACCCGCCTTTTCCCTGACGCTGGACGAACTGGAACCTCGGAGCAAAGAGGTGAAAGCATGAGCGGTAAAATGGAAGTTTGGCTGCTGGATTTAGGGACACTGTATGCCAGCCGGGAAAGCATTGTCTGCCGCGGCCAGCCGCAGGATACCAGCCGAATCTACCTGCCGGTCATGGCCGTGCTGGTCCGCCACAGCGGCGGGATTTTACTGTTCGATACCGGCTGCCGGCCTGACGCGATGGCGGGCGGCTGGCCCGCCAACATGCGGGAGGCTTTTCCACTGGCCCGGACAAGCGAACAGGCGCTGACCCATCAGCTTTCCCTGTGCGGCATTTCCGCCTCCCAGGTCGACACCGTCGTGTTGTCCCACCTGCATCTGGATCACGCCGGAAATGCGGGGCTTTTTCCCCATGCCCGGCTTATCGTCCCAGCCGAGGATTTCGAATACGCCCGCCGTCTGACAGAAAACCCGGACCCGATCCGCCGAGGCGGTTACATCCTGCAGGATATGCGGGGGCTGCCCAAAAATAGAACGGCGCTGTCGCAAGACAGGCAGCTTTTCCCCGGCATCCGGTTGCTATGGTTGCCGGGGCATACGCCGGGACTTTTAGGCATGGAAATCACTGCCGGAGAAAAAGTTTTAATATTCCCCTCGGATGCGGTGTATACTGCCGCAAACTACGGCCCTCCCCCGGTTTCCCCCCGAAGCCCTTACGACAGGTCTCTTCTGCTGCAAAGTATGGAGCGGATCCGGCATCTGGCGGCAAGACCCGGCGCGCAGGTGATTTTCTCCCACGATATCGACCTTTGGCGGCAGCTTCCCCACGCGCCCATCCCCTTATCAGCAGGTTAAAATTTACATACGTTTGATTGTTTTCAAACCAGGAATGTGCTATACTCTAAACTGTAAAATTATGTAGTATTCTGCTGAGACCAGGGGGATTTTTGATATGAACAATATGCTGATCGCGCAGTCTGGCGGGCCAACTGCCGCCATTAACGCATCTTTGTCCGGGGCGATCCAGGAAGCCATCCGCAGCAAGGAAATCGATGGCATATACGGTGCGCTCAATGGGATTCAGGGCGTACTGGCCGGTACAATCGTCGACCTTCGCGCCCAGTTTGCCCGGCAAGAGGACTTCTCGATCCTGGAATGCACCCCCGCAATGGCACTGGGATCCTGCCGGTTCCGTCTGCCGGAAGAAGATGCGGATCCGGCGCTCTATGAAAAAATAGATGAAATTTTCCATCATTACCAAATTGCCTACTTTTTTTACATCGGCGGCAATGATTCGATGGATACTGTGGACAAACTGGCCCGCCACTTCAGCAGAACCGGCCAGAATATAAAGGTCATCGGCATTCCAAAAACCATCGATAATGACCTGCCCGGCACTGACCATTCCCCGGGATTCGGTTCTTCGGCCAAATTTATTGCCACTGCCATGCTGGAGATTATTCGAGACTGCTATGTGTATGACACGGATTCGGTAACCATCGTGGAAATCATGGGCCGCCATGCCGGATGGCTGACTGCCGCCGCTGCTCTTCCCCGGACGGTGGGCGCCCGGGCCCCGCATCTGATCTATCTGCCGGAGGTTGCCTTTGATCCGGAACAGTTTATCCAGGATGTGAAAGAGGTTCAGTGCCTGACCCGCAACTGCATTGTGGCCGTGTCGGAAGGCGTTCGCCTGGCAAACGGCTCTTTTGCCGCCGAGAATTTCCAAAGCGGGGCGGTGGATGCATTTGGCCATCGATATCTGTCCGGCGTAGGCAAATATCTGGAAGCGTTGGTGCGGGAAAAAATCGGTTGTAAGGTCCGTTCTATTGAACTGAACGTGCTGCAGCGCTGTTCTTCCCATCTGATGTCCGCTACCGACGTGCGGGAAGCCCGCAAAATCGGCAGCTATGCCATTCGCTTTGCTTTGCAGGGACATACCGGCGTGATGATGGTATTGGAAAGAGTTTCCAACCGCCCGTACATGGTTCGGATCGGTTGCAAACCGGTTTCAGAAATTGCCAACCGGGAACAGCTGGTCCCCCGCACTTGGATCAACAAACGTGGAAACGACGTCACCGACGAAATGTTTGAATATCTGTTGCCATTGATCGAAGGGGAGGTCCCGTATCCTACCCAGAATGGAATGCCAGTGCATTTTGTATTGGACAAAACCATCGTAAAATAACAACTACTTCTCTTCAAAATACGATTCGCCATATCTTCCGCAGAAATGCCCCTGCGCTAATAAGGCGGTAAAGAGAAGTTGAAAATGGCGTAGCCTGTCTTAGGTTACGCCATTTTTTATGTGGGAATGAGTTTGAGATTCTACAGTGTACTGCGTATTTATTGTGCCATTTTCTGATTTTCCGCTTGTTCGGGTTCATCCCCGCCGCCATTCTTTTACAGCGGGGCATCTCTGAACATTTTCAGGCTGCCAAACGCCTGCAGCATACATAACACCCATTTCCTATGCGCCCGGCAGACATTCCATGTAGCCGCGTGACCTGTCAATCGTTCGTTCCATTCCCGCTTTCCCATCGAGCTGCGATCAGATAAAACGTTATAGCTTTCTTTGCTTCTCCCAAAGTCCGGCCATCATAGTTTTTAACTGTGTACACACTATATAAAATATACAGCTGAAAATGCGAAAGTCATTATAACTCCTGTAGCCAACGCCATTAAAGTGAAAACTGTTTTTTCATAACGAAATCCTCTAGGTCAAATGTACGACATCGTTTTGGAACTGGAATCCATTTTTAAGGTGACATAAAACGGGCTTTGAGTTGCCAAGTTGCTCCATACGCTCAAAAATAGTTGGCATCTTTGGATCACCTGCCGCCACAGGTGACAGTAGTAGGCTCGGCTCTCCTACTACGCCTTGACTGAGGCTCCAATTTACCGTTCCACCGCAATATGCCTGATATGCTGGGGGGCGGATTGCGATGACATGAGAAACCGGCCTGCTCTTTTATATATGCCAGAATCCCAAGCGCTCTCGCCGAGCGTGTCTCGTAAAACATAGCATAACCCCCCATCCTGCTTCTGCAGGGGAGTCGCCATCGGGAACTTTCTCTAATAGCAGTGCCAAATCGAGTTTTCTTCAAGCTGCTTGGCAACATAAAGGCAATTGCCCGTGCCTGTTAAATAAAAGACCATAAACGCTGCTCTCCTTGTAAATTTTTTCTTTTGTGCTATAATGCGATTGTTTCAACCGATGGATACAACCGATTATATTTTACGGTAGCAATTACCGGCCAATAGTTTTTTCAAAAAAGCTGTGAATTTTATAGACAATACGGGAGGCATTTACAGATGTATACAATGATGCAAGTTTGCCGGACGTTGGATATGACCTATCAGACCTTGAAGTTTTATTGCAACGAGGGACTTGTCCCCAATGTCAAACGGGACAGCAATAATCGCCGAATTTTTGACGAGAGGGATGTCAAGTGGATTAAGGATCTGACTTGCTTAAAAAAATGCGGTATGAGCATTCAGGAAATGAAAGAATATTTGGAACTTTGTATGCAAGGAGAATCCACCATAGTTTTACGAAAAGAAATGTTAAGAAAGAAACAGGAATCCTTAAAGGTGACGATCCAAGAATTGGAAGACAGCGTCGCCTATATCGACTGGAAACAAAACTTTTATGATGAGGTTCTTTCCGGTAAGCGTCCGTACGTAAGCAATCTGATTCGGGTAGGCGAATAAATCGATTATCCTAACAAGACGGGCCTTGGGCGGTTTCTATCGAGACTTATTGTTTGCAATTGTACGAGGAGATAAACAGTCTACTCGTTACGATGATAGAAAACGGAGAAAGCATTTTGCTTTCTCCGTTTTCTATCCTCTTGCTTTGATGTTCTTATATCTTGCCTTTGAAAATTTGTAAATCAAGTCATCCAAACATAAGCGTATTGCCCTTTTTTACGCAGTCTATTCTGAAACCGCATGAGCTTTTGATGTGTCCGCTTCGCTCATGAATCGCCTTTTTCTCTTTTTTCCCGTCTAGAAACCTCCTGTTCCTCTTCCGGATTCCACCATAAGTCTGCCGACTCCCAATCTTCCGACGAAACGGCGCTGGATTCCTGAGGCGCATCGGCAGCGCTGTAATATTTGATCGGCCCGTCATACCCATAATTGGCAGAATGGATGCTGCCATATCCAAAAATGGCGCTGTCCGTACAGGACAGCTGCCGGCTTCGGATCTGCGGCACCGGGTCGGTTAGTATATTTCCCTCAATCGTGATGATGACCGGGTCTCCCTCGCCATCATCCACAACCTCCGCCACCATTGCAATATGATCCGGATACCCGATTCCATAGGTGTCGAACAAGACCATATCTCCACGGGCAGGGATATAGGTCTCAGGGTCGAAATAATGAAAATACGCTTTGAACCAAAGTCCGCAGGAATAAGCGGACGGATACCAGGGATAAACGCTGTCTATATAAGAAGTCCCCAGCCGATCTTCCGCTTTTTTCAGGCAGTACATTAAAAACTCGGCACACCATTGGGCATAAGGATCTCCAAACAGTTCCCCGTAAACCGTGCTGCCGTCTTCCTTCACCGGGAATTGAGGTTCCTGCTCGGCATACCAGATCACCCAGTCTACAAAAGTATCCAGCGACCCGTCGTCCGACGCCGGTTCCAAACTGGCGGCTGACTGTGAAACCTCTATATCGCTCTCCTGCCCGGAAAAGGCAGAACTACTCTCATCAGCCGGATCCGATTTTGTATCTTCTGTCCGGGACGGTTCCTCCAGTTGGGTTGGCTGAAAACTCAGCCAACCCAAAAACAGGATCAACGCAGCGGCCAAAAGGCCGAAGAAAATAGAAAAAACTTTGGGATATGTCTTTTTGGGGTGACGCATGGAAACTCCTCTGTCTCACTTTTACTGAGGTCAGCATACCACAGAAATCTGATGTTTTTGTGAAAGTTGTCTGAAAACGCCCACCGCTTTATCCCTTGAGGGGCGCCTTTCTTATCCGGATCCCATCAGGCTCAAAAATACTGCCCCCCGGCAGCGCGTTTATTTTTCCAGCGGTTTTACCGCGTTGCTCTCCAAGATTGTCTGTGCGTACATCTTCTGGTTGCCCGCTTGGTTTTTTTCCGGATCCGAAAGGCCTGCCGGCGCGGCGTAAATAATGAATTCCTCCTTGCCGTCCAGCCGGCAAAGGCCGTCTGCCACTGCCTGATCAATGGCGGCCACCGCGCAGGTGCCGCACCCTATGGCTTCACATGCCAAGTACAGGTTCTGCACTACATGTCCCGCGTCGATCAGCGCCACCCGATGGGCGCTGGTGCTGTACCGCCATTCCGCGCGATACGCAACAAAGCTGTATAAAAAGGCGACAGCACAGTTTCCCGCCCACTTTTGGCCATGCATGGCGGCCGTAATCTGTTCCTGTGGGTTTTCCAACGGGCCAATCGGTTCCAGCGCATGCTCTAACGGCAGATAATGATAAACCCCGGCGGAAAGGCCGGTTACCTTCCGCACCGCCAAATAGGTTTCAAACGCATGCCTCGCGCCGCCGGAGGGTACCGTTCGCAATGTGGCATAATGGTTCCCCCGGATTGATTTCACCCCTTGGGTCGCCCACAGCAGAAAGGAAAGCTGTTCCAGCGTCATTGCCTCGTCCCGATAAAAACGCTGACTTGTCCGCTTCTGTAAAATGGTGAAAAAATCCGTCTCGGTGATAACCGAATGGAAATCCCGGCTCAAAGGGATCCGTTGTTCTGACTGGGCCGGCTTGCACAAGGGGGGCTGGGGCAGGCGCTTTTGCTGGTCGGACAGCTCCCTCTCCTCTGCGAATGGGCTTTTGCAAAAATTACGGTTTGCGGCGATCTGTTCCTGGATATTCAATGTCGTTCCTCCATTCTGTCATAGCTAGTAATTGACAAAGACCAGCGGACAAAAAGACGAAGGCCCAAAGGGGTCTTCTTTTGTTAGGTCAACAGGAAAAAGACTGCCCATATGGCTGCTGGCCGGATCTGTATCCTGCTTGTAAAGATTCCCTATCATGGCGTATCCCGGTTCGATAGGGTCTCTGCCGTAAATTTTCTCAACAGCACGGCGGGGCAGTTTGACGACGACGCCCCAGTATTCTCCCTCCAGATCCTCCCCCCGGTAGCTGTGCATTTCCGGCAAAACGCCGTATAACGCAAGCGGGGTTTTTTTCTCCTTTTCCCGGACGGCGCAGGTCATTCCACCCATACTGTCCACCCGGATCTCCAAAAACGCCTCGCTGTGGGCCGGATCAAAATTCAGCCTCGCCATCAGCACACTTTCGGGGGATGGATGGGTTTCAAACGCCCACAGGCGCAGAAAAAAATCGGTTTTATTGGCACACATACGAGCCTGCGCAAAAGGGCGGTAATCCCGTTTTTCCAGAGGATAATAGATAATTTTGCCCACTGGCAGGGCGTCCCAGACCGGGTGACCTTCGATCAGACTGATTTTAAAATCCATGAGGTTTCCTCCTTTACGTACGCTCATAAAGCGCGGATCATACCCCTTTATTATATCAGTTTTGCCCAAAATGAAAAGGATTCGCCACAAAAAGAATAAAATTTCCTTTTTGGAGAGGAAAAGTTCTTTTGTACTGCCGGTATTTTTCCGGCTTACCGCCTTATTTATCCGGAAAGGGGCTGGAAAGGCTTCCAAACAAATCGGAACCGGCGCGGACAAACTCACGCCGGTTCCGAAGCGACATTCCTTATCTTGCTATAGGGGATCCTCTTTTCAAGGTCAGGACAACTCAAACATGCCAGTATACAGCTGATAATATTTTCCTTTCTGCGCAATCAGTTCGTCGTGGTTGCCTTCTTCAATAATCCGGCCATGTTCCAGCACAATGATCACATTGGAGTTGCGGACGGTGGACAGCCGATGGGCGATAACAAATACCGTCCGTCCCTCCATCAGAGTATCCATCCCCTTTTCGATCAGTGATTCGGTACGGGTATCGATAGAGCTGGTGGCCTCATCCAGAATCAGCACCGGCGGATCGGCTACCGCCGCCCTGGCGATAGCCAAAAGCTGGCGCTGCCCTTGGCTGAGGTTGGCACCGTCAGCGGTAAGGATGGTATCATACCCCTGCGGCAGATGAGTGATGAAGAAATGGGCGTTAGCCAGCTTGGCAGCCGCCTCAATCTCTTCGTCGGTTGCATCCAGCCTGCCGTAACGGATATTATCCCGTACAGAGCCGGTAAACAGGTGGGTATCCTGCAATACCATGGATAACGACCGACGCAGATCTGCTTTTTTTATTTTGTTGATATTGATGCCATCATAACGAATCTTGCCGTCCGGCACATCATAAAACCGGTTGATCAGATTGGTAATCGTCGTCTTGCCTGCACCGGTGGAGCCAACAAAGGCGATTTTTTCACCGGGCCGCGCTTTCAATGTAATCCCATTCAGAACAATTTTATTCTCTTCATAGCCGAATACAACATTTTCAAATTCCACTGCGCCCCGAACCCGCGTATAGGTCAGGCTGCCGTCTCCGTGGGGGTGCCGCCAGGCCCACAGGCCAGTATGCTCCTTTGTTTCTTCCAGAGAGCCGTCTGGCCGGCGGCGTGCATTGACCAGCGTAACATAACCATTATCGGTTTCCGGCTCTTCATCAATGACCGCAAAAATCCGCTCTGCACCGGCCAGGGCGCTCAGGAGGATGTTAAACTGCTGGCTGATCATGGAAATCGGCTGATGGAATGAACGAATATATTGCAGGAAAGAACCAATGGTACCCAGATCAAGCAAGCCAAAGATTGCCATGGCGGCGCCGATGGTAGCGGTAATCGCATAGCTGATGTGGCTGACATTGTTGGAAACCGGCCCCATGATATTGGAAAAGGTACCGGCATTGCTGGCCGCGTAGCACAGTTCCTCGTTGAGCTTGGCAAATTCTTTTTTTACCGTATCCTCATGGCAAAAAACCTTCACCACTTTCTGCCCCTCGATCATCTCTTCGATATAACCATTTACCTGTCCCAGGGCACGCTGCTGCTTGATAAAGAAGTTTGCGGATTTTCCGCCAATGACCTTGACCAGCTTGAGCAATACCAGCAGAAGCAGAACTGCCAGGATGGTTAACTGCCAGCTGAGCACCAGCATCATGGAAAAGACGCCTACGATAGTAATCGCCGAGGAGATCAACTGTGGGATTCCTTCGCTGATCATCTCACGCAGGGTATCGGTATCGTTGGTATAGCGGCTCATCAGTTCGCCATGAGTGTGCGTATCAAAATACTTGATCGGCAGCTTCTGCATGTGGGTAAACAGGTCGGTGCGGATCTTCCGCATGGAGCCGGTGGCAATATTGACCATTAGCCGCTTATACAGATAGCCGCTTCCCACGCCGATCAGGTATACGACCGCCATCAGGCAAAGCATGGAAACAAACGCAGACAGATCCGGATTTTCCCGCCCGATGAACGGGACAATATAATCATTGATAATCGGTTTTAAAAAATATGTACTGGCTACGCTGGCGCCGGAACTACCGCAGATGCCCAACACCACCAGCAGCATCTGGCCCTTATATTCCATCAGGTACTTTGCCAGGCGCCCGATCGTCTCTTTGGGATTTTTCGGTTTTTCCAACGCCGGGCCTCTTCCAGGGCCGCGCCCCATATTGACAACGCGTGCTTGTGCCATATTAGGCCACCCCCTTCTGCTGGGATTCATAAACTTCCCGATAGATTTCATTTGTGGCGAGCAATTCCTCATGCGTACCTACCGCGTCGATCTTGCCATCGTTCAAAACAATAATCCGGTCCGCGTCCTGTACTGAGGTCACCCTCTGGGCGATAATAAAGGTCGTTGTACCCGACAGCTTCTCTCTCAACGCCTGCCGGATCTTGCTGTCGGTAGCGGTATCTACGGCGCTGGTACTGTCGTCGAGAATAATGATCTTCGGCTTTTTCAGCAGCGCCCGGGCAATGCAAAGACGTTGTTTCTGCCCGCCGGATACATTGACGCCGCCCTGCCCCAAATCAGTGTCATATCCATCAGGGAAAGACTCTACAAAATCGTGCGCCTGTGCCGCACGGCAGGCCTCCTCGATCTGCTCATCGGTAGCATTTTCATCTCCCCAGCGCAGATTTTCTTTGATCGTGCCGGAAAACAGCACGTTTTTCTGCAAAACCATTGCTACGGCATTGCGCAGATTCTCCAGCGGATATTCCCGCACGTCCCGGCCACCGACCTTCAAACTTCCGCTATATACGTCGTACAAGCGGGGAATCAGCTGCACCAGCGTCGTTTTTGCCGACCCTGTTCCTCCAATAATGCCGATTGTCTCCCCGGAACGGATATGCAGGTCAATGTTCTCCAAAGTCAGGTTATCTCCGTTCTTCGCATAGCTGAACGACACATTTTCAAAATCCACCGAACCATCTGCAACCTCCAGATCGCTGTTTCCCGTATCGGTAATATCCAGTGGTTCATCCAGCACCTCAATAATACGGTGAACGGAAGCTCTCGCCATTACCAGGCCGACAAAGTTCATAGAAATCATCATCAGTGAAGTAAGGGTCTGCATCAGATAGCTTAAAAAACTGAAAAACTGTCCTGTAAGCATATCTCCGGCAATGATTTTCAGTCCGCCGAACCAGGAGACGGCAATCATACAAGCATAAACTACAAAATTCATCAGCGGCATGTTGACGATCAAAAGTTTTTCCGCTTTTTTCTGCGCCTGTTGCAGTTTGGTTGCCGCCTGACGGAATTTTTCGCTCTCATGGTCGCCGCGCACAAAGGCCTTTACGACACGGATCCCTATCAGGTCTTCCTGCACAGACGCATTCATGCTGTCATATTGATCCAGCATCCGTTGGAATCGCGGATACGCCTTTACCGCAATCACTGCCAACGCCCCTCCAAGGATTGGCACGGCAATCAAAAAAATCAAAGACAGCTCCGCATTGATGCTAACCGCCATAATAACCGCGCAAATCAACATCAACGGCCCACGGATCATACCGCGAATGATATTTGCAAAGGCGTTTTGAGTATTTGTCACATCCGTGGTCAACCGGGTGACGAGTGACGCTGTGGAGAACCGATCCACATTGGCAAAGGAAAAGTCCTGGATTTTGTCAAAAAGCTTATTGCGGATATTTTTGGCAAACCCGGAACTGGCTACTGCGGCAAAGTGTCCGCCGCCCGCTCCAAATCCCAGGGAAAGAACCGCCATCAAAACCATGAATAGGCCAACCTTTGCCACATAAGGCAAATCTCCGTTCGCAATGCCCACGTCAATAATTTTTGCCATAAGAAAGGGGATGAGGATTTCCATACTCACCTCACCCACCATGCACAAAGGGGACAAAAGCGTGGCCTTTTTATACTCTCCTACACAGGTGAGCAGTTTACCGATATCGCCGGTCCTCTTTTTCTTGGTTTGTCTGGATGACATTTTATCACCTCGTTTATTCATTTCCCCCTTATTCTAACCTTTATTTGATATTGTGTCAATAATCAATTTTAAAATAATATAATAATTAATAAAAGCGTAATATTGTTGACTTTTTCAAAGCAATTATTTATAATTTATATAACACCAATAGAAAAAAGGAAGTGCTGACGGGTGGAAAAGGTCAATCGAAAAGCGGTCGTACGGGAACTGATGTCTATTCACCCGTTGTTTCGGAAAAAATTCCTCAACCGGCTTGACCGGCCCTTCGGCGGTCTGTCCAAATCCCAGCGCGATGTTGTCATGTCCCTGAACCTATACCCCGCCATGAATATGGGACAGCTGGCAGTGGAAGCCAACGTTTCCCTGCAGCAGATCACCAAAACGGTCAACGCGCTGGAAGATATGGGATATGTACGCCGCTATATTGACAAAGCGAACCGGCGGCAGGTTTGGGTCTCATTGACCGACCAATGCCAAGAACAGATTCGAAGCACCTGCGATGCCAACGATGGGCTGCTGGTCAAAAGTTTTGAACTGCTGTCCGACGAGGATATGTTGCAATTGGAAAAAGCTGCGCGCACAATCACCCAGATCATCAACAAAATGGAGGACCGTCCGCTGCGGGACCTGTCTGCGAAAGAAGAGGAAAAATAATAACCATTTTTCCGGAGATTTTACGGCAATTTTGCTCCCTTTGTTCAGGCTAAAAAAGGTACGCTTTTGACAAGCGTACCTTTTTTCCATTTTTTCTTATGCTAGCGGCTGCGCCGCTCTGCCAGCAGCAAATCGACCATTCTCCCGTAGCTCTGCACACCGTCGGACTGGGCGTTGGCTTTCAAATAACTGTCGTTTAAAGAGGTGGAGACCTCCGCCACTCTGGTTTCAAACTGCTCCCAATAGCGGTTGGAGGCCCGGTAATCTATTTTCGCCTGCTCCGGCAGAGAATCGTAGATCCGCGCATAACTTTCCAAGCGGCCCGCGCTGTACAGGGCGCTCATGGCATAGGACAGCGCGTTAAGCGTCCCACTATACTGCAACGCCGGCTCCTGCGACTCCCGGCAGGCCAGATAAGCAATGAAGCCCGCCTCGTCTTCCCGGATCCACCCTTTTAAATGGGCCAGTTCATGGCAGACGGTATAGGGTATTTCATAATCGGGAATATCCTGGTTATAGTTCGCTTCAATCGTAAAGGGCGAAAACATACCGGTCAGCCTCAGGTGGGACATCCCCCAAGAGAACGTCACTCCTTTTGGATTGGGATAATACCCCGCCAGGGAAGGATACTGTTTCCCCAAACGGGCCATCGCGGCTCTGGTCTCTTCTTTAAGATCTACCGAAGCCAGCGAAAGCCCCCCTTCCCCGCTCAGCGGGATCAGGGACGCATATTCATTGGCCTGGGCCGCCAGTTCTTGGCATAACTGTTCCAGCTCGTCCGCCGAGGAATCGCGCATGTCGTATCCCGCTGCCTCGCCGAAGGGCGTTCGGCCATAATTGACTGTACAGGTTAAGGTCAGCATTAAAAATATCGCGGGCACTGTCCAAAGCACCAATCGGAAAAAGCCGGATAGCAGCCTTTTTGCCTTTGGCCGGCAGCGAAACAGATCCCGCGCCAGCACCACGAAAAAACACAAACAGCCCAAAACCAAAGCATATAACACAAACTCATATACCGAAAAGGGCAGGGGAGACAGCAGTCTTCCGATTGTGTTGGGAAAAAGGGGAAACAGGTGCACCGCATACCACTGGGCAAACCCCGCGCCGCTGCGGGACAGCAAGATCAGGCCGAATGCCGCCGTCAATACGCACACCGCCCATATAAAGCATTTCCTATACCGCCTGCAAAAGGAAAGCATGGTCTTCCCCCTTTCTATAAAATGCATCGGACAGCTGTTTCATTCTACTACCCGAACAGGGTCGTCTGCTCCGTCCAGCCGGACTGCATCTTTCTTTCCCGGACGGTGTCATCCGGCCGCAGGCTGCTGCACAGCAGCGGGGACGACGGATCAAAACCGGCCAGATTCCGCATGGTCCTGCCCACGCCGTGATCAGCATAACAATACAGGCAGCCGCCCGGGCAGGTATCGTATGCGCCAATATCGACGCTCTGCACACATCCACAGGCCGCTCGCTGGCTTCGATCCTTTTCGGCGCAAAGGGGGCGGCCGCCAATCCGCTCCAGCAGGTCTCGGTCGATACAGCATCCATGTTCCACACCAAAGCCGGACAGGTCGGCCGTTTCTGCGCAGGTAAAAATCCGCATCCCGTTCTCTGCCGCAGCCTGTCCGAAAGAGGCAGCCAGTTCCCGCATCTCATCGCCCCCCAGCGGGCGCGGCGCCAGCGGACGAAGCCGCTTTTCCATCGGAGGATACCAGTCCAAAAAACTGATCACACAGCGAACCGTATTTCCTCTCAGCAAACGGGCTATCTGGGCAAAAGCTTTTTTATGAAAATCCACGGAATATCTTTCCGTGAGAAAAACCGGATCATACCGCCAAACTACCCGCTCTGGACCAATCTGGCGAGCCAATTGGCACATCGCAGGAAGGATCACTTTCCTTTTAGAAGGCAAATACCGTTCTATCTGCCCATCGTAAGGGGTCAGCGTCACCTGAAAATAGTAAGGGCAATCCGGGAGCTTGTCCAGCCAGGGAATCATCGGGGCCGGATTTTTTGTCCAGAATACAAACCCATCCACCACTTCTGGAGACAGGCTGACCCGGCTGACCTGCCGGGGGTTAACCGGGTTTCGCACCAGCACATACCCCTCCTGCAGGCGGCGAAAAAACCATTTGCTGTAATACGCGGGCAGATCTGTCCGCCGGCTGGCACTGATAATCAACTGGCACCCCTCTTTTTCCCTTTGGCTTACCCTTCTGTATCCGGCTCTTGATCCGCCTGACGGCGGATTTCCTCCTGCCGCCGCCTTTTTTCATCCCATTCTTGCAGGATCCCGCGAGCCTTTCCCACCAGCGGCTCTATATACCGGGGATCTGTAAAATCCATTTTCATCTCCAGGTATGCCCGGGCATTCTCCGGATCCTTCCGAGCCCGTTCTTTCATAACCATGCCCATCATCCATCGGTGGAAGCGTCCCAGCTTTTGGCCGTCCACGGCGCCGGGGAACGCAAAGAAATGGATCTGCTTTCTCATTTTTTCCGTAAAATTGCGGGTATACAAAAAGGTGTAGTATCCGTCGTCTTCCGGTTCGGTCAGCCCCGCCGTAAAGACAAAAAGCGTCTTGTCCTTCAACTCCTGGAACCGCCTGGTCAGTGCCGCAACGCCGTTGATTCTGCCCATATAAAGCCCGCCGCCGAAAATCAGCATGCGGTATTTCAGCAAAACGGCGGTTGTCACCTGTTTCAGCGGCAGCGCCTCGCATCCAAGCGCTTCGGCAATCCATTTGGCATAACGTTCGGTAGCTCCATATCGGGATTTGTAAACCACAAGAACATCTTTCACAGAGCTTCTCCTTTTCCAAAGCGCAAATACGCCTTTTTTATTTATTTTATCATAGCCAAGATAAAAACGGAAGAGGATTTGCGTCTGCGCCAAAACCAAAAAGGCAGAACTTTTCCCTGCACAAAAACGGATTTGTCCGCTGGATAAAAAAGTCTTATTTACAAAGGCAAGAATGTGATACATCAGCCGTCAGCGGAGCGGTTTTGCCGCCTGTTACTTCCAATAGGGCAGAAGGCGATAATTCTATCTGCCAGCCGATTTTCCCTGCGCTGACCATCACCGTGCCCAACCTTTCCACCCCGCTGTCAAAAAAAGTGGCAAACCGTTTTTTCATGCCAATTGGCGAACAGCCGCCCCGAACATAGCCGGTCAGTGCAGGCAGTTCACTGACATGGATCATTTCCACCGATTTTTCCCCAGCCGCTTTTGCCGCCTTTTTCAAATCCAGCGTATCTTCTACCGGAATGACAAATACATAATAATTTTTGCTGTGCCCCTGGGCGACCAGCGTTTTATAAACCTGCTGCGGATCCTGCCCCAGCAAACGGGCTACTGTCGCCCCATCCACCGGCTCCTTCCCGTGGGGATAGCTATGAGCCTGATAGGAAATCTTTTTTTTCTCCAAAATCCGCATGACATTGGTTTTTTGCTCCGCCATATCCCGATTCCCTCCTTTTGGCATGGAAAAGAGCCCCACCAGCCAGGGAGGGGCTCTTTTCCCTATTTTTCTTCTCCACCCAAGGCATCTCTGAGTTTTTCAAAGAATCCCTTGCGTTTTTCATAATTTTTTTCAGTGGTGACCTTCTCAAACTCCTTCAGCGCTTGTTTCTGCTTCTGATTGAGATTTTTCGGCACCTCCAAAACAACCGTCACATATTGGTCGCCGCGCCCTCGTCCATTGACATAGGGGATCCCTTTGTTACGCAGCCGGAACACCGTTCCCGGCTGCGTCCCTTCCGGCACTGTGTACTTGACCTTGCCATCGATGGTGGGAACCACTACCTCGTCGCCCAAGGCCGCCTGAGTAAAGGTCAGCGGCACTTCGCACAACACATTGTACCCATCCCGTTCAAACAACGGATCCGGCCGCACCGAAACGGTCACATTCAAATCACCCGCCGGCCCGGCGTTACGGCCGTGATCACCCTGGCCCTGCATGGCAAAGGTCTGCCCGTCGTCAATGCCCGCGGGGATATTGACCGTGATCTTGCGGGTGTGCCGCACGCGGCCCTTGCCATTACAGCCGGTACAGGGGGTATTGATCACCTTTCCGCTGCCGCCGCACCGCTGACAGGGCCGGGTGGACTGAATGACGCCAAAGGGGGTCCGGCTTTGCGTCCGCACCTGCCCGGTTCCATTACAGGCCGGGCAGGTCTCAGGATTGGTTCCTTTGGCTGCGCCGGTTCCACCGCATTCGGCGCACTGCTCCAGCCGCTGAACGGTAACCACCTTGGCGCACCCGTGCGCCGCCTCCATAAAAGACAGATTCAGGTTGATATTGACATCATTTCCTCGGATTGGCGCATTGGGGTTGCGGGTACGGGTGGAACCGCCAAACCCGCCAAAGCTGCTTCCGCCAAAGCCTCCGCCAAAAAAAGTGTCAAAAATATCTCCCACATCAAAACCGCCCATACCGCCAAACCCGCCGGCACCGGCTCCTCCCGCCCCGTAGGATGGATCGACGCCCGCATGGCCAAACTGGTCGTACCGGGCTCGTTTATCCTTGTCGGACAGCACTTCATAGGCTTCGTTGACCTCTTTGAACCTGGCCTCGGCCTCTTTATCACCGGGATTTAAGTCCGGGTGATACTTCTTCGCCAGCTGACGGTATGCTTTTTTCAGTTCGTCGTCAGAGCATCCTTTCTGAACGCCAAGAACTTCATAATAATCTCTTTTATCGGCCAAAAATATCACCCTTTGTCTCTATTTTGTCTTTGACCGCAAAGGCTGCCGCAAAGGCGCGTCCCGCGTCCTGGCGGCAGCTTGCTGCATGGCTGTAATCCCACAATTATTTCTGAGAATCATCTACCTCTTTGTAGTCCGCGTCTACATAACCGTCATCGCCGGCTGGGCCACTTTGAGCGCCCGGCTGCGGTTCGCCCTGCGGCGCGCCCTGCGCGCCGGCCGCATTATATACTTTAGAGGAAACCTCATAGAATTTTTTCTGCAAATCCTCTTGTTTTGCCTTAATATCTTCCACGTTGGATCCCTTCAAAGCTTCCTTCAGCGCATTGATCTTGTTTTCCAACTCGCCCTTGTCAGTAGCGTCCAGCTTATCTCCTAAATCCGTAATAGTCTTTTCAGACTGGTATACCATTTGATCTGCGTTGTTGCGCACATCGATCTCTTCCCGGCGTTTTTTGTCCTCTGCAGCGTACTTCTCCGCTTCTTTCACCGCTTTCTCCACATCTTCCTTGCTCATGCTGGTGGAGGAAGTGATCGTGATATTCTGCTCTTTGCCGGTGCCTTTATCCTGGGCAGAAACATGGACGATACCATTGGCGTCAATATCGAAGGTTACCTCGATCTGCGGTACGCCGCGGGGTGCTGCGGGAATACCGTCCAGATGGAACATTCCCAGGGATTTGTTATCCTTTGCCATTTCACGCTCACCTTGCAGCACATGGATCTCAACTGAGGTCTGGCCGTCGGCAGCAGTGGAGAAAATCTGGGATTTTTTCGTCGGGATCGTCGTGTTGCGGTCGATGATTTTGGTAAACACGCCGCCCAAGGTTTCCAACCCCAAAGACAGCGGAGTTACATCCAAAAGCAGCAGGCCTTTTACCTCGCCGCCCAGCACGCCGCCCTGGATGGCCGCGCCGATAGCGACGCACTCATCGGGGTTGATGCCCTTAAACGGATCTTTGCCGGTAAAGCTCTTGACCGCTTCTTGTACAGCGGGGATTCTGGTAGAACCACCTACTAAGAGGATCTTATTCAGTTCCGATACTTTCAGCCCGGAATCGGCCAGCGCCTGACGGACCGGACCCATCGTCGCTTCCACCAGATCGTGAGTCAGTTCGTTGAATTTTGCCCGGGTCAAAGTCATATCCAGATGTTTCGGGCCATTGGCGTCAGCGGTAATAAACGGCAGATTGATGGAGGCGGTGGTCATGCCAGACAGCTCAATCTTCGCTTTTTCCGCGGCTTCTTTCAGCCGCTGCATGGCCATCTTGTCACCGGTCAGGTCAATACCGGATTCCGCCTTAAATCCCTCCACCAGCCAGTTGATAATTCTCTGGTCAAAATCGTCGCCGCCCAAGCGGTTATTGCCGTTAGTGGCCAGCACTTCCTGCACGCCGTCGCCCATCTCAATGATAGACACATCGAAGGTGCCGCCGCCCAGGTCGTATACCATAATCTTTTGATCCTGTTCTTTATCCACGCCATAAGCCAGCGCCGCCGCAGTCGGCTCATTGATAATCCGTTTTACATCCAGGCCCGCAATCTTGCCCGCGTCCTTTGTAGCCTGACGCTGCGCATCGGTGAAGTAGGCCGGTACAGTGATGACCGCTTCGGTAACTTTCTCGCCCAGATAGCCCTCCGCATCTTCTTTGAGCTTTGACAGGATCATTGCGGAAATCTCCTGAGGGGTATAACGTTTTCCGTCAATTTCAACGGTGTGAGCAGTCCCCATCTCCCTTTTGATCGAAGAGATGGTTCTTTCCGGATTGGTAATGGCCTGCCTTTTTGCCACCTGGCCGACCATTCTCTCTCCAGTTTTGGAAAATGCAACGACTGACGGAGTGGTCCGTGCGCCTTCCGCGTTGGGAATTACGACCGCCTCGCCGCCTTCCATAACGGCTACGCAGGAGTTTGTCGTACCCAAGTCAATGCCGATAATTTTTCCCATAATAATTCCTCCTTAAAGTGCGGCGCCCGCAAGCGCCTGTTCCCTCATCTATTTTTATTTTATAAATTGCTTGCGCTAATTTGCCACCTGAACCATGGAATGACGGATAATCCGGTCACCCAGGCGGTAACCCTTCTGGAATACCTGTGAGATTACGCCTGTTCCTAAATTCTCATCCTCTATGTGCATCACCGCATTATGCAGGGCCGGATCGAAAGGAGCTCCCACTTCGGCGGAGATTTCCTCTGCGCCGGCGGCTGCAAGCGCTTCATAAAACGAATGGATGATCATATCCACACCTTTTTTATATTCCTCATCACTGCAGGCAAATCCCGCGGCCCGCTCCATGCTGTCCAGAACCGGCAGGAATTTGGAAATCGCTTCTGCTGTCGCCTCCGGATAGATGGCTTCCTTTTCCTTTACTGAACGCTTGCGAAAGTTGTCATACTCTGCCAGTGTCCGCAAAAGCTTATCATTTAAGGCCAGAACCTGCTCCTCCGCTTGCCGCAGCTTCTCCTCTACCGGATCCTCCTGAGGTGAATTTTCTTCCTCCGCCTCTGGAGGGGCCTCTTTTACCTGCGGCTCATCCTGCTGTGGCTGCTGTGTTTCCTTGTTCTTTTTGTCGTTCAATTTCAGAGTCCCTCTCTTCCTTGTTTACTCTTGCGCGGGGTTCATGGTGTCAGACAACAGATCTCCCAGGGTTTTTGCAAAATACTCCAAGTGTGGGATGAGCCTGGAATAGTCCATTCGCACAGGCCCAATCACGCCGATCACACCGCTATTGTCCTGCCCCACATTATATCTGGCCACCAGCACTGTAGAATTTTCCAGCTGTGCCAGATGGTTCTCCTTGCCAATTTTGATATTCAACGTTTGGTTCTCCGGTCCCTCCAGCGCATCCTGTAAAAGAGTCCGGTTTTCCAGCAGTGTCAGCAGATCATAAGCGGAATTGTGAAATTCTGGATACCCCAGCAAATTGGTGCTGCCCTGGGTATAAAACTGTCCGTCCCGGATTTGGCGGCAAAGTTCAAAGATGCCTGCCAAAAGGGGGGTAAACACACGAGAATACTCTCCCAGCGCCACCGCTACCGAATGAAGATATCCGGTGGAAATTTCATCAATGGACCGGTCCGCAAATCGGTCGTTGGCAAATTTGTTGAAAAAATCCAGAATCTCCGGCGTACAGACCATATCCAACCGATAAGCCTTGTTTTTGATCACCCCATTGGAGGCCACCACCACGATCATGACCACATGGGCTCCTAACGGAATCAGCTCAATCCGCCGTACTGTCACATGCCGCGGCGGCCGGGTGGCCGAAATGGTCGCACAACCAGTAAAGCGGGCCAGCGCCTCAGCAGCATCTTCCAGCAGGCGGTCCGGATCGGGGTTATGAATGTTAAATAACGCGTCGATCTCATCCTTTTCCACATCAGTCAATGGGGTGCAGGTCAAAAGCTTATCAAGATAGACCCGAAACCCCAGATGGGACGGAATCCTCCCCGCCGACGTATGTGGCTGCTCCAGCAGCCCCAGGTCAAACAACAGGGACATTTCGTGCCGGCAGGTAGCCGGGGAGACCTGCGTATCCAAAAGCTGGGCCACCCGTTTGGAGCCTACCGGTTCGCCGGTCCGGATATACTCGCTCACAATGGCGCTGAGGATCTTCATTTTCCTCCGATCCAACTCCATATCCGGTTTCCTTCTTTCTTTTGTTGTTAGCACTCTTACTCATCGAGTGCTAAGGATAATTTATCACTTATTTTCCCGTATGTCAATACCCTTCATAAATTATTTACTTTTTTTCATAAAAATTTCTTTTCTTTTTCCAAAACGGCCGAAAAAACTGCAAAAACCGAGCTTCATGGCAAATCTGCCACAAAGCCCGGTTTTGCATCTCCTTTATTTTATGCTGGCGCCAGGATAATAATGCTCCAGGATTTCCACATAGCTGTAGCCCTGCTTGGCCATCTCAATGGCTCCCCACTGGCTCATGCCCACGCCGTGGCCATAGCCTTTTGTGGTAAAGACAATACTGTCGCCTCTCTCTTCCCAGGTAAAGCAAGCCGAACGCAGGTTCAGCACATTCTCTCGCAAAATACGCCCAGTGATTGCCGCGCCGGTACGGAAGGCAGAGCTGCCGCTTTTCTGCACGGTGCTGTAACCGCCCACCGTCATTTCATCATTATAGCCTCCGCTGGTATAGGACTCCACTGTAAACCAGTCCTCCACCGGCACCTCGCTCAGATCAATGCCCAGATATTCCCACACCCGGTCGATCACCTTTTCCTTGCTGATGCTCACCGACTGCTGGAATACCCCGGAAACATTCTCATCCCAGGAACTGTCTACCGATCCATAGCCCGCTACTGAGGATCCCCATACTTCCTCCGGTTCATTGGTTTTCCCCGCGGAAATAGAGAAGTAGAATACATCCATCAGGCGACCGCCGGCGTAAAGCGCCTGGCCCCAAACCTCTTTCACCGCCTGCTTGACCGTACTAGAAGGGGTTCCCATGCTCAAACCGGTGGGATAATTCCCGTTTTGATTGCGCTTATATAGCAGCGTATAAGTAGCCACCGCTTGGGCTTTGATCGACTCGTAATTGCCGTTGCCAATCTCTGCCGCCACGACCCGGCATACAGCGTCATAAGCGTCATAGTCTCTCCCGTTAACCCGGAAGGTTTCCCCTTCTCCTGTTGTAGAAGAGCCTCCGTTCCCACCGGAATTCCCAGTGCTGTCAGAGCTGGATGAGCCGGAAGACTCACCGCCAGACGGCCTGCTCGGCGCACCTTGGCCCTCCTGCGAAGAAGCAGAGGAAGCCTCAGACAAGGTTGATTCGTCCACTCCTACCTCCGGAGGATCCGATTCAGAAGCCGCCGCGCTGGAACTTGCTGGCGGCACGGAAGATGACGACGGAATGCTGATCTGGCTGGAAGCCGAAGGCTGGCTGCCGGTAGAAGAAATGGCATCCTGGCCGGAGGAGACGTTTTCCTCTTCCCCAAGCGAATCATTCCCCGAAAAACCGGCTTCACCGCCGCCAGATGACTGGGAACTAACAAAGGATTCCGCTTCGCTTTCCAGCTCAGGCCGGTTGTCTTCCCGTCCCGGCGCAGGAACGTCGCCCTCATCCTGTCTCATCTGCTCCGGGAGAAGCGGCTCTGCATTATAAACCGCCCGATCCGTATCTACTGCTTTGACTTCGCCGCTGCGAGTCTGGCGGGCCATTACAATCAGGCGCGCGCCGTCAAAATCCTCCGCCTCCGTCGATAAGGTCAACAGTTTATCTCCCTCCCGGATATCCACCGGCGTGCAAATCAGACTGCGGGCTTCCATTTCCTCAATCAGCGCTTCCCACTGGTCCGAATCCTCAGGATTTTGAAAATTCTCATAGTCAAAACAGCTTTCCTCCTCCGGATCCACTACGAATACCGCACAGACTTTATAATTGCCACCACCGTAAACTGTATCAAAGGAAAGGATCGGGTGTTCCCTGTAATAAGTAAGCTTTCGGTAATTCTCCAGCTTGGCAAACATCTGCCCATCCTCCATGCGGTTGCCATACAACGTGACGTTGGTATCCTCGCGCAGGCTGGCCGGTGCGTTTAAAAAGGTTGTCCCATATAAACTGAGCTCTTTTTTGAAATTCCGAAGGGAGTAAAAAGTATTGTCCTTGCCCTGCACTACCGGGAAAGAGAAATCAGTGTCCGGCACGCTCAGCCAGCCGACGACATCCTGATTCTGTTCCCACAGCAGCGTAAACTGCGGGTCATATCCCTCTGGATACCCGTCCGGCACCGCGCCACCGCCAGACTGGTACAGGCTCAGCATAGCGGTGCGCAGCTGCCCAGAGCGGTAAGCCTGCCAGTAAAAGGATCCTACGGCGCCGGCCGCCAACAGTATTGCCGATAAAATCAGCCCCAGCGCCACCTTTCCCACCGCCGCCAACGGCCGGGCCGGCGCTTTTTCCCGGCGGCTTTTTCCCGCTTTCCCCTCGACTGGCGCCGCCTCTCCCGATAAACGCCAAACCGCGGTTCCGTCAGGAGCAAAGGTACAGACCCGCTCTTTGCTGATCCTGCCGGACAATGCCGTCAGCAAATCCTCTCCGGCAGACAGGAAAGAGGTGTCCGCATCCGCATACCGGCGGGCCATATCCAGCGCCGCTGTTGCCGCCAATTCCACGTCAAAATTTAGCCGCTCCTCCGGCACCGAGATGCGCGCCACCCACGCTTTGTCACGGTCACACAGCGCGGCATAGGCGATGTCGCTATGCCGGCTGGCGGATCGAAACCCAGTCAGGCCCACACCAATCACTGTGCCGAAACGTTCGCGAGCGCTGCGGGCCATATGTACTGCCAAGGGTGCGGAAACCCCTTTGTGTTTTTTCAAAACCCGTTTTGGGATCCCAATGGTTTTCGCGCCTTTCCTGCCCACTTCCATGCGCGGAATTTCCTGTCCCGCGCTGGAGGCCTGTCCCAACAGCCGGCAGATCTCGTTCTGCCCTTCTTTTTCCGCTGCAGCGACGGTAATTTCCGCCTGCACGGCCGCGGCGGAAAAGGCGGCCGCCACCGATCTGGCCCCCGGGAAGAAGCAGCCCTCCAGTGCGCTTTTTACCAACCCCGCGGCGGTCTCGGTATTATTTTTCTCCCCCTCCGGCAAAATCCGGATCAGGAGGCCCAGCCCCTCTTTTTTTACCACAACCTTCGCCAGTTCTCTGGCCGGATCCAGCTTGTGATCCGCCTGCTCCTGCGAAATACCAAAAGCCCCTCCCTCAACAGGCTGAGAATGATCCGAAAAAACCCTCTGCAGATAAGGCAGAAGCCTTTCTTCCGCCATAGAGGCCAATTCTGCCACGCCGTCAGGCAATGCGGCAATACACTGATCTTCCGCCACCAGCGCATAGCCGGGGCAATCCCCCCAGCGGTTTAAAAACGGATGGGCGCCTGCCGGGATCTTCACCTTTAGAAGATCTTCTTTGGATAAAGCCTCTTCTTCTATCTTGTATCGTTTTTTCATCTGCCCCAGTGCCGCGGGACAAATCTCCTCCCGAAGCCCCAGTCCTTCGCACAGCAAAGATGTTGTGAAATCCGTCCGGCCGCTGCCTAAGCCGCCAATCAAAAGCACCACATCGCTGCGGCGCAAAGCCGCAACCAGCGCGCCCTCCATCGTTTTTCGATCCGATTTCGCTTCGGTCACCGTGTGTTTGTCAATCCCCAGCGGAGCCAGCAGATCCAGCAGCAGGCCCTCCTGCTGTTCGTCCCTGGCTGCACCGGCAAAAATGATATCCAGTTTCATCCCACATTTTCCTCCCTTTTCCCATCAACCGGCCTTATCTTTTTATCTCGACCAGTTCTATTCCTGCAACCGCTCCGGCGATCAGCCCGTCCACATCCAGCGTCTGCTCCGCCGCCTCTACCAGGTCCAAGCGCGGCCGGGTGCGGGGATGTTTGGGTGTAAACACCGTGCAGCAGTCCTCGTACGGAAGAATTGACGTTTCAAAGGTGTCGATCTCATTGGCGATGGCAATAATCTCCCGCTTGTCCATTCCAATCACCGGCCGGAACACCGGCAGGTCGGTAACGATATCCGTGCAGGCGATGGCTTTCACCGTTTGGCTGGCCACCTGCCCTACGCTCTCGCCGGTAATCAATGCCCCGCAGTCCTGCTTCCGGGCTAACTGGTCGGCGATGCGCATCATAAACCGCCGCATGATGATCGTAAACAACTCCTCCGGACACCTGTCTCGGATCTGCTCCTGGATTTCGGTAAACGGCACTACAAAAAGCTTCATCCTGCCGCAGTATTCGGCCATTTTCTCCATCAGGGCAATGACCTTCTGCTTTGCTCTCTCACTGGTGTAGGGGGGGCTTGCAAAATGCACACCGGTGAGTTCCAGTCCCCGCTTGGCCATCATATATCCAGCCACTGGGCTGTCAATGCCGCCGGAAATCAGTATCGCTGCCTTTCCGGAAGTGCCGATCGGGATGCCGCCCGCGCCCGGCAGCTGCTTGCCGTGGATATAGGCCGCTGTTTCCCGGATCTCCACCATCACCAGCACATCCGGCTGTTCTACATCCACCTTCAGGTGATGGTATTGCTCCAAAATCCGGCCGCCTAATTCCCGGCAGATTTCCGGAGACTTCATGGGGAAAGATTTATCCGCCCGCTTTGCCTCCACCTTAAAAGTATCTGCATACTCCAGCTCCTCGCCCAAAAAGTCCAGCGCCTGGGCGCAGATATCCTCAAAATCCTTGGCGGCTACCCGCGCCCGGCTGAACGCCGCGATGCCGAATACATGGGACACCCTGCGGCAAGCTTCGTCCAGATCCATGTCATCCGATTGGGGCTCACAGTAGATCGTGGACTGCGCCTTTCGGAACTTAAACGGTCCCAGGCTGTGCAGCCGCCACTTTATATTTTTCACCAGCACATCTTCAAAGGAGGACTTATTCAGCCCCTTCAGCGCAATCTCTCCCGTTTTAATCAGTATGATTTCCTTCATCCTGATGCTCCTTATATACCTTATTATATAAAAGCCGATTTCGGCCGTTCGCGATGGGCCAGCGTGCAGATCCCCTCCCGCAGCGCCAGGACGAAATCCTCCACATCCTCTTTGGTATTATACCGCCCAAAGCTTACTCGCAGCGCACTGTCAATCAGCGCCGGATCCAGACCCATGGCAGACAGCACATGGCTTTTCGCCCCTTTGGAACAGGCCGATCCGCTGGACACCGAAATGCCCCGTTCCTCCAAAAAGTGCATCATCGTCTCCGAGCGGTAGCCCGGCACGCTGATGTTGAGCACCGCCGGCAGCGCATCCGCCGGGGAGTTGATTACCACCTGCGGCATGGCGAGCAGCCGGCAGCGCAGCTCCTGGTTCAGGTCAGCGATCCTTCGGGCGTCCGCCTCCAGGTGTTCGCGCGCCAGCGCTGCCGCAGTGCCAAATCCCACGATCAGCGCCGCCGCCTCCGTTCCCGGACGCAGCTTTTTCTCCTGACTGCCGCCTAACTGGCGCGGCAGCACCCGCACGCCGCGGCGCACATACAAAGCGCCTGACCCTTTCGGCCCATAGATTTTATGAGCGCTGACTGTCGCCAAATCCAAATCCATCCGCCGCATGGAAAGCGGCATCTTGCCCAGCGCCTGCACGCAGTCGCAATGGATGAGCGTCCCAGGGTTTCTGCGCCGGATCCCTTTGACAATCTGCCCAATCGGCAGGATCGTTCCCACCTCGTTGTTGACGCACATGCAGGACACCAGAACAGTTGAGCTGTCTACCGCCGCGACAACCTTCTTCGCATCGATATGGCCCGCGACATCCGGTTTCACCCGGACGACCTCCCAGCCCAGCTGTTCCAGCCGGTCGGCGGCCGCATCCACCGAAGAATGCTCAAACGCCGTGGTCACAATCCGTTTTCCCTTCCGGACCCGGGCCTCCGCCACGCCCAGCAAAGCCAGATTATTGGCCTCGGTTCCGCCGGAGGTAAAGGTGATCTGTGCCGGGTCGCAGTCCAAAAGATTTGCCAGCGACTCCCTTGCCGCCGTGATCCGGTTCTCCGCTTCCAGTCCCTTGCGGTGCAGCGAGGAGGGATTGCCATAACAGTGAACCAGCATTTCATACACCGCCTGGGCCGCCGGCTCCGCTACCCGCGTAGTAGCGCTGTTATCCAGATAGATCTCTCTCATAATTTCATCTCCGTTTTTCAAGGGTTTGCCAAAAACAGGGCCGGATCTTCCCATATTCTTTTTTATTATAGCCTATCCGGTCTCCTGTTTCAAGAAAGGTGTGCCGAAAACAGGGAGATTTCAAAAGAAAAAGTCTGGTTGTGACAGAGAAAAGTATAAATTCCGGCACTGCCTGTTCCATTATAAGCCGCTTTCCCCTTTTTGGTGCATTCTCTCTGTCCCTGGCTCCTCTGCCGCGCCGAATCCGGTTGCATAAATTTTCCGCATCGTGCTATACGAAAGGCAGATTTCCAGCCGCTGGCCGAATCGGCCGCCAGGAAAGCCGTTTTCAGCTGGAAAAAGAAAGAAATAAAAAATTTAAAAAAAAATGATTACAAAGTATTTACAAAATGATTTTGTTGTGTTATAGTATGGTTACAGATCCGGAAAACCTTCGTTACCAGGTAAGGGAGAGTTGCTTGGGAGGCGGGGGCGGATGCTGAATATATTTAGGAGGAAACATTACCATGAAAAAAGTACTTGCTTTGGTTCTGTCTGTTCTGATGGT
>CAJFOX010000019.1 GCA_904397845.1 uncultured Oscillospiraceae bacterium | reverse complement strand
GATGCTCTCCCAGCTGAGCTATGCTCCCACTCCTCGCCGCTTTTCAGCGACGTGTTTTATTATATCGGATTTCTTCCCTTTTGTCAACTGCTTTTCTAAAAATACCAAACTCAACTATCATTTTTGTACCATTCCCGACATGATCCAAAAACTGGATGCCCTGGAAAATTCCGCAGAGCCTTTGTCTGGCCAAATTACCTAAGTACAGGAAAGTCCTTCGTCTTTTTTTCTGCCTTTTCCAGCAGAATCCGCAGATCTCCACGGCCAAAATGGTACTTTTTCCCACAGAAATGGCAGTTGACCTCAACGACTTCTTCCTCTTCCATCATCTGTTGCAAATCCGCTTTTCCAATGCTGAGCAAAGCCCGCTCTACTCTTTGACGGGAGCAGCTGCATCGATATTCCGGGTGCGTTGTTTCCAGAATCTGCGGTGCAAGCCCATCCAATACCATCCGACAGATATCTTCTGCCGAAGCTCCACCTGTCAGTAGCTGCGTAACGGAAGAAAGCTTTCCAATATTTTGTTCCAGCCGATCAATAATATCTTCCTCCATCGCCCCTGGCAGCAGTTGAGCCAAAAAGCCGCCCGCTGCCTTTACCGTCAGATCCGGATTGACCAAAACCCCTAATGCACAGACAGTAGGCGTCTGCTCACTGACGGCATAGTAATGGGTAATATCCTCTGCAATCTCACCGGAAACGATTGGAACCTGACCAATGTATGGATCCCTCATCCCCAAATCTTTCACTACGGAAAGCCTGCCGTTTCTTCCCACCGCACCAGCCACATCCAGCTTTCCTTTTCCATTTAAAGGAATTTCCACCACCGGATGCTCCACATCTCCGCGGACATTCCCTAATCCGTCGGTAACTGCGATCAAAAGGCCTGCAGGCCCGTCGCCCTGCAGACGAATCGTGATAGAATTCTCCTGGCTTTTTAACATGACTCCCATCAGTGACGCAGCGGTCAGCAGACGGCCAAGCGCCGCTGTAACCGTCGCGGAAGTCCGGTGAATCTGCTCCGCTTTTGCTGCGATATCGGTAGAATCAATGGCCGTACAGATCACACCGCCATTTTGAGAAATGCTCCTAACTAAGGTTGCCATAAACCAATAATCTCCTTATTTTTTTCTGGCTGCAAAAATCCACCGCTGGCAGTCCGGCGCCGGCGGTTTCATACTATCCTCGCCGTATACCGCCAGTAAGTCAAATCCCGCTTGTT
The DNA here is from genome assembly GCA_904397845.1 of uncultured Oscillospiraceae bacterium. Taxonomy (GTDB): domain Bacteria; phylum Bacillota; class Clostridia; order Oscillospirales; family Ruminococcaceae; genus UBA3818. Next base: position 83,477 of record CAJFOX010000019.1, on the reverse strand, counting down.
TCAGCCACTGGGATAGTTCTTCCCGAGTATAAGCCCGCTCCGTAATATACTCCTGCTCCCGCACATAATGCCCACTCTCCTCCGAGAAAAAGTCCAGTTGAACCGTTACGGAACAGGTTTCTTCCTCAAAGAAATTCTGCCAGGCACAAAACAGGTCGTCAAATTCATAAACATAGCAGCTGTTGCCTAATATTTCGCGATGCTTATATGGCGTATTCACATCGAACAAAAACAGCCCGCCCGGCGCCGTAAAAAGGCTTACCTTTTGAAAAGCCTGCCGCACCTGTACTGGGTCGGTCAGATGATTGATGCTATCCAACGCACAGATGGTCGTATCTACCGTGCCAAACAAATCCAGATCTGTCATAGGCTGGCACAGATAAAGAATATCCCATTCCGGATGCTCCAACGCTTTTCCCCTCGCCACAGAAAGCATATCCTCTGAGATGTCTACACCGATAACGTCACAGCCACGCCGAGCTAATTCCATGGAAAGGCTGCCGGTCCCACAGGCCAGATCCAGTACAAGCGGCCCGCTGCTACCGAACTTTTCCACCAGTTTCAGAAAATACTCCGCCCGTTTTTCATAGGATACATTTTCCGTCAGTTCATCATAATACCAGGCGAATGCCCCGTATCCTCTCATTCGTCCTTCACCCGGTCGAATACGACCTGGTAGCCGTCGCAGCCATAGCTCAGCGACCGATTCACACGGCTGATTGTGGCAGTGCTGGCGCCGGTTGCCTGTACGATTTCACTGTATACCTTATGCTCATGCAGCATTTTTGCAACTTGAAGCCGCTGGGACAACGCTTTTAGCTCCGGAACGGTACACAGGTCCTCGAAAAAATTATAACACTCCTCCATCGTTTCCAGGCACAAAACCGCCCGAAATAAATATTCCACATGCAAACCCTTTAATTTTTCGTTCATTGAATTGACCTCCCGATTTTACACTTTACGATTTTAGAGCATGAAATCACTTCATAGTTTACCACAAGAAAGCCAAAAAGTAAACGGGTCTTGCCTTCTTTTCTCATCATTCCCTTTTTTCAATCAAACGACATGGGAAAAGCGGCAGGTATCCCGCCGCTTTTCCTTTTGATATTTATACGTCCATCCGAACCAGATCTTCCCAGGTTTCCCTTCTCACAATCACCCTGTCCTGGTCTGCCTTTACCATTATGACCGGAGGGTTCGGCATCCGGTTATAATGAGAGGCCATCGAGTAATTATAAGCGCCGGTAGACAGTACCGCTACTATATCCCCTTTTTCCAAGTGCTGTACCGGAAGATTTTCCCCGATTAAATCGCCGCTCTCGCAGCAGTGCCCTGCCAGCGTGACTCGCATGGTCTTCTCCTGCGTCGCCAGCCCGGCATTCATAATCTGATACTCTGACTGATACAGCGCATACCGGGGATTGTCAGTCATTCCGCCATCCACAGATACATAGGTGCGCACCCCGGGAATCTCCTTGACCGCTCCAACCGTATATAAAGTAATGCCCGCCGGGCCGACAATGGATCTTCCTGGTTCCATGAGAATAAATGGCGTCGGAAAATCCAATAGGCTACAGGTTTCGTGGATAACAGTGGAAACGCGCTTCATATAGGCTTCATAAGCAGGCGGATCCTGATCCGGTGTATACTGGATTCCAAAACCTCCGCCCAAATTGAGCTTGCGCAACTCACACCCGACCTGCTTCCGAATCTGTGCCAAAAAGCCAACCATAATCCGAGCAGTCAGCAAAAAGGGCTCTGTGTCAAAAATTTGGGATCCGATATGACAATGCAGACCCGTCAATATAATATGGGGACAGCTTACCGCTTTTTTTACTGCCGCCATAGCCTCACCTGTTTCCAGTGCAAAGCCGAACTTGGAATCGATCTGTCCGGTACGGATAAAATTATGCGTATGCGCATCTACCCCTGGTTTGACCCGAAGCATAATTTCCTGACAAATGTTTTTTGCTGCAGCCAAGCGGTCGAGCATTTCCAGCTCTTCCAGGTTGTCCACCACAATGGTCCCCACTCCATATTCCAGTGCGGCAACCAACTCAGACGCTGTCTTGTTGTTGCCATGGAAGTAGATTCTTTCTGAGGGGAATCCAGCGCTGACCGCTGTATACAGCTCGCCGCCGGACACTACATCCAGACCCATTTCCTCGTCCGAGGCAATGCGGCAGATTTCTTTGCAGCAAAAAGCCTTGCTGGCATACAAAGCCAGGCCATTTCCATCGTAAAACCGTTTCAGGGAATCTTGATACAGCCGGCAGTTTTTCCGAATCTGGGTCTCGCTCATTACATACAAAGGCGTGCCGTATTTGGCCGCCAGCTCCAAAACATCCCGCTGTTCGACACATAAATGGCCTTCCTGATTTACCTGCAGGCAGTCTGCTACAAACATGTCTCATCCTTCTTTCGTTGTCTAGTCGGAAGTTTTTGGGGCTGTTTTTCGTCCAGCTCTCCGGCCCGAGCCGACTCCTTGAACTGGCGAATTGCCTCCTCTATCTCTTTCACGTCAGCCGGCTGTGCACAGCCGGCGCCCCATCCCAAGGTAACTTCCTGATCTGGAGATTTCCCAGCCGCCTGCAAATCCTCTTCTTCCTGGCCGACCAGTTCCTCAATAATTGCACGGATCTCGCTTATCCCTTCGCCTGTTTCAGAAGAGACCGGTAAAATGGTGATTTGATCTGCATAAGGAATTTCCGTCTGAACCGCCTCCAGCCGTTTTTCCTGCTCCCGGCGAGACAGTTTGTCCATCTTAGTCAAAATAATAACAAAGGGCATTTCACACTCTACTAAATAATGGATCATCATCAGATCATCCTTTGTCGGGGGATGGCGCATATCAATCAACTGAAATACCAATGCAATGTCCCGGTCGCTGGCCAAATAATCTCCAATCAACCCGGACCAGCGAGTTTTCTCTCTTTTGGAAACTTTGGCGTAGCCATAGCCGGGCAAATCGACAAACCGCACGTTATCCAAGCGGAAAAAGTTGATGGTGGACGTCTTGCCCGGCATGGCGCTGACCCGGGCCAACTGTTTGCGGTTGAAAAGCTTATTGATTAAAGACGACTTTCCTACGTTGGATCGGCCGGAAAAAGCAAACTCCGGCATTTCACATGGCGGAATCTGCTGGAACAAACCGTAAGATGCCTCAAATTGGACATTCTGAAAATTCATGGCCGCATCTCCTTCAGCAATCGATGATTGCAGGCTGACGGCGGTTATCCGCCGTCATGGGAGGGGTAAACTCCTGTGGAACCGGCGAAATCGCCGGTTCTTCAGAAGGCGCAGCCAATGCCGCTTTGAGAACTTCCTCAATCCGTTCCACCGGCACAAAGCTCACCGCGTCCAGCACCGCCTTGTCAAAATCGGCCAGATCCGGCTGATTTTCCTTCGGGATAATCACCGTTTTAATACCCGCCCGGTAAGCTGCCATAGATTTCTCCTTTAAACCGCCGATGGGCATAACCTTACCGCGCAGACTGATTTCACCTGTCATCGCCACTTCCCGCCGCACTGGAATCCCAGTGAGCGCAGAGACCAGCGCCGTTACAATCGTCACACCGGCAGAAGGCCCGTCTTTTGGCGTCGCTCCTTCCGGAAAATGGATATGGATATCTTTTGTTTTATAAAAATCCTTGTCAATCGCGTACCGATCTGCCATCCGGCGAACCAGGCTGACAGCGATATGAGCGGATTCCTTCATTACATCGCCCAATGAGCCGGTCAGCTCAATTTTTCCCGCGCCGTCCAGTATCGCTACCTCCGCCTGCAAAAGCTCGCCGCCAACTGAAGTCCAGGCCAATCCGTTGACACAGCCGACCTCGTTCACCACGCCAATGGTCTCCGGCAAAAATTTTTTCGGCCCAAGCCAATCTAACAGCGTCTTTTCATTGACCTTCACTCTTTTGGCTTCCTGCGCTACAATCCGCTTTGCCGCTTTCCGGCACAATGCAGCAATTTCGCGCTCCAGTGTGCGGACGCCGGCCTCCCGGGTGTAATAATCCAGCAGTCCGTAAACCGCCGAATCTTCAATTTTACAGGTCCGGGCGGTCAACCCGTGCCGGTGCAGCTGTTTGGGAATCAGATGCTCTTTTGCAATATGGAACTTCTCCTCGCGTGTGTAGCTGGAAAGCTCAATCAGTTCCATACGGTCCAAAAGCGGAGCCGGGATCATCCCCACATCGTTGGCGGTAGTAATAAACAGCACCTGGCTCAAATCAAACGGGACTTCGACAAAATGATCACGGAATGTATCATTCTGCTCAGCATCCAGCACCTCCAACAGCGCTGAGGACGGGTCGCCCTTGTAATCACCGCCCAGCTTATCCACTTCGTCTAAAAGGATTAACGGGTTGTTGCTGCCAGCCAGCTTAACGGCATTGATGATCCGTCCCGGCATGGCGCCAATATAGGTTTTCCGGTGCCCACGGATATCCGATTCGTCCTTTACGCCGCCTAAAGAAATGCGGGCATATTTGCGCCCCATAGATTTGGCAATCGACTTGGCAATCGAAGTTTTCCCCACGCCGGGAGGGCCAGCCAGGCAAATGATCTGCCCCTTGATCCCCGGTGCCAGCTTGCGTACGGCAAGCATTTCCAAAATACGTTCCTTTACCTTGGTTAAGCCGTAATGATCCCGATCCAGCTGGGCTTTTGCTTTGGCAATATCAATCTTATCCTTGGTGGAAATGTTCCACGGCAGTTCCAGGCACAAATCCAAATATCCGCGGATTACGCTGGACTCATGGGAATTGGGCGGCATTTTGGAAAGGCGGTCCGCTTCTGCATAAAATTTGTCGGAAACTTCCTGTGGCAAGGTCAGTGCGGCAATGCGCCGGCGGTATTCATCCGCCTCGTCCATTACTGATTCTTCCTCGCCCAATTCTTCGGAAATAATCCGCATCTGTTCACGAAGGTAGTACTCCCTCTGGTTTTTATCCATTGATTCCCGGACCTTATCGTAAATATCGTGCTCTATGCCGAGGATATCGTTTTCTTTTTCCATTGCCTGCGCCAGCAGCCGAAGGCGCTTGGACAAAACATCCTCCTCCAGGATGCGTTGCTTGTCCTCAATTTTCAGCGGCAGGTTACTGGGTATGTATTCCGAAAGATATAAAGGATCGCTGCTGCCCAGTACATTGACAATGATCTCCTTGGGCATTTTGGGCATTTGATAACAAAACTCTTCAAAAGAATCTTTTACAATTCGAATCAGCGCCTCTTCCATCGCTTTGCTGCGGATAGCAGGCGTTTTCAGCGGAGCCTCTTCAGTTGCTACTACCCAATAGGGCTCTCCCTGGATGATCTGCGTGATCCTGGCGCGGTATTTCCCTTCTACCAACACTTTCAATCCCTCTTCGCCGGAGCGCAGAATCTGCCGAATCTCAGCTACTACGCCAGTTTGATAAAGCCCGTTTTCCTTTGGATCGTCCTCGCGCACATCTTTCTGAGCCGTCAAAAATACTCGTTTTCCGCCTTTCATCGCGGCATTCAGTGCCAGGATGGATTTTTCCCGTCCCACATCAAAATGCAGGATCATCTTTGGGAATAAAACCAGTCCCCGTAACGCCACCATCGGCATTTGATATTGTTTCAATTCAGACATTTTTTCACCTTCTCACTTGGGATGCCAGATCCGTGCCATTCTGTTTTTATGCAACGCCCCGGCTTATTTTATTTTTCAGATCATGATGATTGTTTCTTTTTGTCAGCAAGCAAGGTTCTTGCTTTGCTGCATTATACTAAAATCTCTGTAAAAAAGCAAGTCCACCCTTCTTCTGGTAAAGAAAGGTGGAGCGCACTTCCTTCTTTTGGGTCAGGAAACCGAATCCCGTCTCGGACGGGACCGCTTAGAAGCGGGCAGCGTCAGCGAAGTTGTGGGCCGGTCCAGGTCATAAGTGACGCGCGGACCCTCTTTTCCTTTGACGCAATCCGCCGTAATGGTCAGCGTCTCGATCGTACCATCGGACGGGGCGGTAAACATGGCCTCTGATAGAATGGATTCCATAATGGAACGCAGTCCCCTGGCGCCGTTTTTCTGTTCAATGGCCAAATGGGCAATGGCCTTCAGCGCCTCCGGCTCAAAGATCAACTGAATGTTGTCCATCTCAAACAGCTTCTGATACTGTTTGACAATGGCGTTTTTCGGTTCCACCAAAATCCGTATCAACGCTTCTTCGTCCAGCGCTTTCAACCCGGTGATTACCGGAATACGGCCAACTAATTCAGGAATCAGGCCAAATTTCACCAAATCTTCCGGCAAAATCTGGCTGAGCAAGAGATCTGCATCTTTTGCCTTAGCATCCTTCAGCTCCGATCCAAAGCCTAATCCTGATTTTTGGTTCACTCTTTTTTCGATGATTTTGTCAATTCCATCAAAAGCGCCACCGCAGATAAACAGGATATTCGATGTGTCAATCTGGATAAATTCCTGCTGCGGATGCTTTCTTCCCCCGGTAGGCGGTACGTTGGAAACGGTTCCCTCCAGGATTTTCAAAAGCGCCTGCTGCACCCCTTCGCCGCTGACATCACGGGTAATGGAAGGGTTTTCGCTCTTTCTTGCAATTTTATCGATTTCGTCAATATAAATGATACCACGTTCCGCCTTTTCAATGTCATAATCTGCCGCCTGGATCAACCGCAACAGAATATTTTCCACATCTTCGCCTACATATCCGGCTTCAGTCAACGTGGTAGCATCCGTTACCGCAAAGGGAACTTTCAGAGTCTTTGCCAGCGTCTGAGCCAGCATGGTCTTACCGGTGCCGGTAGGGCCGACTAATAACACATTGCTTTTATTCAGCTCCACATCCCCATTGCTTCCAAAAAAGATTCTTTTATAATGATTATACACCGCCACTGACAGCGACTTTTTGGCCGCGTCCTGTCCGATGACATACTGATCCAGCACCTCTTTAATCTGGGTTGGCTTCGGAATGGTAATATCCGCCGCTTCCTCCCGCGCCGCTCTGCGCCGGCTGGACAGCCCTTCTTCCTCCAGCACGCTGTTGCACAGCTGCACACACTCATTGCAGATGCACACTCCAGTACCAGCGATCAGCTTATCCACCTTATCCTGCGTTTTACCGCAGAAGGAACAGCGCAACATTCTGGAGCCATCATCGTTTTTTGCCATAAGGTTCCTCCTCTATTCAAACACCCGCTTTTTGCCAGGTAAAAATTCGTGTGGAGCCAAACGTCCCCACACGAATTCAAACATTATCGGTTGGTGATGACCTTGTCGATCAGGCCATATTCCATAGCCTCCTGCGCGGACATGAAGTTATCGCGTTCCGTATCCCGCTGGATAATCTCCAGTGGTTTGCCGGTATTATCCGCCAGCATCTTGTTCAGGTTTTCTTTGATACGCAGGTATCGTTCCGCGTGGATTTTAATGTCGGTAACCTGTCCCTGCATTCCGCCCATAGGCTGATGGATCATGATTTCGCTGTTTGGCAGCGCCAGACGTTTCCCCTTGGCGCCGGAGGACAGCAGAAACGCGCCCATAGAAGCCGCCATACCAATGCAGATCGTGGAAACATCGCATTTGATATATTGCATTGTGTCGTAAATCGCTAAACCAGCAGTAACAGAGCCGCCAGGGCTATTGATGTACAGGCTGATGTCCTTGTCCGGATCCTGCCCTTCCAAGTACAAAAGCTGCGCGACTACCAGGCTCGCACTGGTATCATTTACTTCTTCACAAAGCATAACAATCCTGTCATTGAGTAATCTGGAAAAAATGTCATAGGAACGCTCGCCGCGATTTGTTTGTTCCACTACCATTGGCACCAGACTCATGGTTGATACCCCCATTCAAAATATGTAAGAGGAAAAAGCACAGGCACCCAGAAAAACTGACTGCTTATTCAGCGTCTTTGGTCTCTTCCGCTTTTTTCTTTGTTGTTTTCTTCTTCGCCTGCGTTTTCTTTTCTTCTCCCTCGTCTGTCTTTTCCTCTTTGGCTGCCGCCTTCTTTTTCGCAGGAGCTTTCTTCTTTTCCGGAGCGCTCTCCGAAATTTCCGCGCTGGATTTGATCAAATCAATGGCCTTATTCACTGCTAAATCCAATTTGATATCCTCAGCAGGTACCAACTCTTTGATTTTCTCTAAATCCATGGAGTAGGTAGAAGCCATCTTTTCAAATTCGGCGTTCAATTCATCTTCGGTGGCCTCTATCTTCTCCAGTTTAACGATTTCTTCCAAGGCTAAACGGGTTTTCACCTGATGAAGCGCCTGCTCCTTGTAGGTCTCTTTAAAAGTATCCGGATTGAACCCGGTATATTTCATATAAAGATCCAAGTTCAGCCCCTGCGACTGCAGGCGGTAATCAAATTCCTGCAGCATTTCATCGGTCTTGCGATCCACCATGCACTGGGGAATCTCAGCTTCCATATTCTCAACAATCTGCTCTACCAGCTGCTCTTCCACCGCAGTTTCAGCATTTTTTTCTGCCGTCTCGGTCAGCTTTGCGCGGATATCCTTCTTCAGTTCATCCAGAGTATCAAATTCGCTGACGTCTTTTGCAAATTCGTCGTCCAGCTCCGGCAGTTCCTTTTCCCTGATCTCATGCAGCTTGCATTTAAACACAGCGGCCTTACCAGCCAGTTCTTCCGCCTGATAGTCTTCCGGGAAGGTGACATTGACGTCGAATTCCTCGCCCACATTCTTACCTACAATCTGCTCCTCAAAGCCGGGAATAAACTGGCCGGAACCCAATTTCAGGTCAAACTTTTCGCCCTTGCCCCCTTCAAAAGGAACATTGTCGACAAATCCCTCAAAATCGATAATCGTGTTATCACCATTTTGGGCTGCACGCCCTTCCACGGTTACCATTCTGCCGTTTCTTTCCTGCAGCTTGGTGATTTCCTCATTTACCTGCTCGTCGCTGACGCTGATGGGTGCTTTGGTTGCTTTCAGACCCTTATATTTTTTCACGGTCACCTCAGGCCTCACCGTCACTTTTGCGGTAAAGGAAAACCCTTCTTCAGAAACATCAGTAATTTCGATTTCCGGGCGATCTACAGGTTCAATTCCCGCCTCTTCCACTGCCTTGGTATACGCTGCGGGATACATGTCGTTGACCGTATCTTCATAAAAAACAGCTTCGCCGTATAGTTTCTCGATTACGCTTTTGGGCGCTTTTCCCTTACGAAAACCGGGAACCGTAATATTTTTCGCGGTTTTCTTATAAATTTTGTCGATTCCTTTTTTGAAATCCTCCGCGCCGATGGAAACCACCAGCTCATACGTATTGGTTTCCACTTTGTTAGCCGAAACAAGGCTCATGTAAACTTCCTCCTGTACTTTCCAGCTCAGGGCCACACAACCCCTGTGCCGAATACAAATTAACTATGTTATTATAGCATGTCAAAAAGGGTTTTGCCAAGAATGAATTGTTACGAATTTGATAATTTTTTCCGTTTCAGCGTTTCCGCTAAAAAAGCTGTTATTTTTCCCCGCTTTTTTCAATCTTTATGGGACAAAAGCGAAGAAAATCGCCGGAAACAAGCCGAAAGGCGATCCCCTGATAAAAGCCGTTAAGCGCATGGGAACATCCGCTCCCGTGGATATGACCATAATATACCCTTCGAATTTGATATTCCAGCAACACCTCTAAAATCGGTCGGTTGACTTCCTGGCCAAAAACCGGCGGATAATGCAGAAAAACCAGCAGTTCCCCTTCCTTTTTTTTTGCCGCATCCAGAGACAGCCTCAAACGACCTGCTTCCCGCGCCAAAACTTTCTCATCGTGGGGCTGGCCATTTTCAAATAACCAGCCGCGGGTGCCGCACAGGCGAAATCCCTCGGCACAGATACAGCTATTATGGAGCATTTCTATACTGTCTAATCCGTTTTGTAGCAAAAAATGATCCATTTTATTCTGGGTCGACCACCAATAGTCGTGATTCCCCTTTAAAATCACTTTCTTTCCCGGCAACCTGTGTAGAAACTGAAAATCTGGCAGCAGTTCTTCGAAATTCATCGCCCAGGAAATATCTCCCGGCAACACCACTGTATCGTTCTCGCCCACCACATCTTTCCAGTTTTCCTCTAATCTCACCGCATGGTTCTCCCAACCTTTAAAGATATCCATTGGTTTTTGGCAGCCAAAAGACAAATGCGGATCTCCGATAACAAAAAGGCTCATTGACACCCCCCTTTTTTAGCATCGGATAAGAAAACGGCGGGAAAAAATCCTTTTAGCCCTTCCCGCCGCATTCTTCTGATTTAACCGTTTTGCAGCGCCCTTACCAGCGCGTCTTCCATGTGGTCCTTGGAAAAACTTTCGATAAACCGAACCGGCTTTTCCCTCAGCCCGGCCAACTGCCCGGGCATTTTACTGCCGGAAAGCTCTTCCAATTTCCGCGCAATCTCGAATTCGTCCGTCTGCTGTATTTCGCAGCCCAACGCTGCCAGGACTGCCTGAGGGAATTTGAACGGATTGGCCGTAGAAGCGATCACCGTCTTTGTATCGTCTCCCGTCCTGGACCGATAGGATTCGTAGACCGAAACCGCTACTGCCGTATGCGGATCACACAAATACGAATAGGTATTAAACAACCGCTTAATCGTAGCAGCCGTTTCCTCTTCGTCGCTGAAGCCGCTGTCAAAATCCGCCTGCAGGCGGGACAAAACCTGCCGGGAAACCGTATAACGGCCTTCATTTTTTAAGCGTTCCATTAACTGCCGCACCGCAGCGTCATCCTCGTCCATCAAGTGGAACAAAAGCCTCTCCAAATTGCTGGAGATCAGAATATCCATCGAGGGAGAAGTTGTCGTATAAAACGGCCGGTTTCTGTCATAGGTGCCGGTTTGGATAAAATCAGCCAGCACGTTATTTTTATTGGAAGCGCAAATCAATTTATGAATTGGCAGCCCCATTTGTTTGGCGTAGTAAGCCGCCAGGATATTCCCAAAATTCCCAGTGGGAACGCAGACATTAATCGGGTCCCCCAGCGCAATCTGCTCATCCCGTACCAGGTCGCAATAAGCGCTGACATAGTAAACTATCTGCGGTAGCAGCCGGCCCCAGTTGATCGAATTGGCGCTGGAAAACACGCGGTTTTGTTCTTGGAGCATCGCAGTCACCTGCGGATTGCAAAACAGCTTTTTCACACCGCCTTGCGCGTCGTCGAAATTCCCCTGAATCGCCGCAACGAAGACGTTGTTCCCCTCTTGCGTCGCCATCTGCAGCTTTTGCAGGGGACTTACCCCTTCCTCGGGATAAAATACCACAATTCGGATACCCGGCACATCGCAGAATCCTTCCAACGCAGCCTTGCCCGTATCGCCGGATGTGGCCACCAGAATAACAATCTCTTTTCCGTCGCCGGATTTCTGCGAGGCGGCGGTCATGAACCGGGGCAGCAGCTGTAAAGCCATATCTTTAAAAGCACAGGTCGGCCCATGCCATAATTCCAGCAGATACATATTCTCTCCCAGCCTGACCAGCGGCGCGATCTGGGAACCGGAAAATTTCTTCTCATCGTAGGCGCCTTTTAAGCAGGCCTCTATCTCTGATGGAGAAAAATCACCCAAAAAACTCCCCAAAACCTCCTGGGCACGCTGAATATAGTCTTGTCTGACCATCCTCTCCAACTGCGGTTCAGACAATCCCGGCAGCTGCTTTGGTACAAACAGCCCGCCTTCGGCGGAAAGCCCCTGCAAAATAGCCTGGCTGGCCGAAACCTGTTGGGACTTATCCCTTGTGCTTTGATACTGCACCCTTTTCACTCCTTTGGTGTTTCGCTTTTCCCGATTACAGGACGTACTCCTGAAATACGCGGTTGGCATTTTCGAAGAAAATATCCCGAACCAGATCCTCACTCAGATTCTTTTTCAGCAGATATTCGTAAAGATCAGCGTTTTTTTCCACCGAGCTTAAGCATTCCGGCACGCGGGTACCATCGAAATCGGAACCCAGCGCTATGACTTTTTCACCGCCCAAGCTCAGGAAATGCTCAATATGCCGGTACAGCCAGTCAAAATCTGCTTTTTCCGGATCGTCGCAGATAAAATCTTTGGAGTAGTTTAACCCCACCAGGCCGCCGCGCTTGACGTATTCCTGAAACTGTTCGTCGGTTACATTGCGGATATGCCCGCAAACAGCGCGTGAGTTAGAATGGCTGGCAATTAACGGCTTGGTCGCCACCGAGCAGGCGTCATCAAAGCCCGCGTCCGAAATGTGGGACAGGTCTACTAACATGCCAACGCGCTCCATCTCTTTGATAGCCGCCTTGCCGAAATCGGTGAGCCCCTCGTTTTTGCTTGTGCCGCAGCCCAGCTCGTTGGGACCGTTCCAGGTCAGAGTCATCATGGCGACGCCCTGGTCCTTCAAAAGTTTTACCCGGCTGATATCCCCTGCCAGAGCGCAGCCGCCTTCGATGGTCAGGATGCCGGTAATCGGTTTTTTCGCTTGAGCCAGTTCCCTGCCGTTATGCGCCCACTCCATTCGGTCCGCGTACTTTTCGGTCTGCGCTTTGTAATATGCAAACGTTCGGTCGTAAAAATCGATCGCATCCTGCCCACGGAACTGATCCGGGATAAAAATAGCAAAACACTGGACATAATGCTCAAAAGCGCCCAGTTTGTCCAAAGAAATGTGCATCTGGTCATTGACCAGATCCAAATGGTTGCGATTGCCTCCCAACAGGGTATCGCAATGCATGTCAAACGCTTTCATAATTTGTCACCTCATATGCATTTATTATGTATTGATAGGATTGAGCGGAAAATATTTTTCCTTTTTCCGTTACAATCTCGAACACATCAAATCTTGGCTGTAGATCGGCGGGATGCTCCATCAGGTAATATACAGCCGACTGGATGATCCTTTTTTGCTTGCGCCGGTCCACGGCTTCTGCCGGACGGACCAGCGATCCTGCTCGCCGGGTTTTTACTTCCACGAAAGCGATATAGCCGCCGTCTCGAACGATCAGATCAATTTCCCCATACGGTGTATAATAGTTGCGCAAAAGGATTTCCATTCCTCTTTTTTGCAAAATCTGCGCGGCGAACGACTCTCCCTGCGCTCCAATTTTCCTTGTCGTCATGGGTGTTTCTCACCCCTTTAAATGGTCATCTAAATTTTTCAGAAAACTGATCCGATGAACTGGAGAAATTCCATATTGACCGATGCGCTCATAATGGTCCTTTGTGGGGTAGCCTTTGTGGCGGGCGAAACCGTATTGGGGGTATTGGCGGTCCAACTCCAGCATATAATGATCCCGGGCAACCTTTGCCAAAATAGAAGCTGCGGCGATAGACGCGGATGCGGCATCCCCCTTGACCACCGGTATCGCTGGGATTCCTTCCAGCTCCGGCGCGCGGTTCCCATCGATATAGGCGGCGTCCGGCCGAACAGAAAGCCCCTCTACTGCTTTTTTGATTGCCAGCATCGACGCAGCCAGAATGTTCAATCGGTCGATTTCTTTTTCGCTTACCGAGCAGATTTGATAGACTACCGCCTCTTTTGTAATCAGACCATACAGCGATTCCCTCTTTTTTTCGCTGAGTTTTTTGGAATCGTTCAGCCCTTCTATTGCAAAATCCCTAGGCAGAATCACCGCCGCTGCAAACACGGGGCCTGCCAAAGGCCCCCTTCCCGCTTCATCCGCCCCGCAAATCCAAGTAAAGCTGTTCATGGCGTATACCGTCCGCTCAAACTCGTATAGATCTGGCGGGGCTTTCCGGCGCGCCATCAAGGTTTCTCCTGCAAGGGCGGCTTTTGTGGCGTTTCCAGCGTAATTTTACCGATTTTCCCGCTACGAAACTCATCCAGCACCGCAATGGCCGCCCGCTCTGTGTTGGCTTCGCCGCCGGGTTGCAGCATTCCGCGCTTACGAGCTACTAATTTCAGCAAATCATAAGCTTCGATTTCCGCCGTCTCTTCATCAGTCAGCTTATACCGATCGCACAACAGCCTGTGATAACGTCTGTTCAACAGCTCCAGAAGGCGCATGGACAAAAGCTCTATGTCAACCACGTTGTCCTTTACCGCACCGGTAAAAGCCAGATACTCCCCTACTCGCTTGTCCTCGAATTTCGGCCAGAGAACGCCTGGCATATCCAACAGGTCAATACCATTTTCCAAATTCACCCACTGCCGGCCGCGAGTTACACCCGGCCTGTCCTCGACCTTTGTCCTGCGGGATCCGGCCATCCGGTTGATGAAAGAAGACTTGCCCACGTTGGGAATCCCCACAATCATCATACGGATAGGAGCACCCTGCATTCCTTTTTGAGCACGGCGCTCCAACAGAGGCCGTAAGACCTCCTTTACCGCCGGTACAAACTGCTTGATCCCCTTGCCGCTGCGGCAATCAGTGGGGATCGCTACAACGCCCTGTTCTTTGTAATAACTGCACCAATCTCGTGTTACGGCATCGTCCGCCGCATCGCATTTATTGAGCAGCACAATACGCGGTTTCTGACCAACCAGCCCAGGCAATTCCGGATTCCGGCTGCTGATGGGGATTCTTGCATCGATTACTTCTACCACAATATCCACCAGACGCAGGCTTTCCCTCATCAGACGCCTTGTCTTTGCCATATGGCCGGGAAACCACTGGATCGAAGGTGCTTCGGTCATATTATCTTCTCCTTTATTCTATCAATCCAATTTTCTGAAAAGGGAAGAGCCGAAAAACCGCCTTTCCCAAAATGTACCGTTGGTCTACCATCCCAATACTGCTGTCGCGGCTATCCAAAGAGCGGTTCCGATTGTCTCCCATGACAAAAACACATCCCTGGGGTACGGTAACCGGGAAATTTACATCCCGCTTCATATAGGTCGGTTCATTGATATAAGGCTCTTCCAGCACCTGTCCATCCACTGTGACGGTACCAAAGCTGAAATTAATGTCTACCGTCTGCCCTTCTACCGCAATGATCCTCTTGATGATTGCAGGAGTATCGCTCTCAGGCTGGACGATGACAACAATATCTCCGGGCGCAGGCTGGTAAAAAAGATGAGTGACAATCAGCCGATCCCCATTCGACAATGTCGGCGACATAGAGGTTCCCTCCACCCCGATGGTGCGAAACAAAAAGGTAAACAACAACACCACAATAACGACGGCGGAAACCAAAGCGTCCACCCATTCAAAAGAACTTTGCACACGCTCCCTTTTTTCCACATTCTGCAAAGCTTATTCCTCGATTCTTTCATTCTAAGGCCGGCCCGCTTCGCTTTCCGGGTATCGATCCTTTTCTCCAAGCAGGCCGGAAAAGCGTGGCAGGCTCCTGATATGGTGCCATGCATTCACGAATATAAAGTTAGTTTATCACAACACGCAAGGATTTACAACAAGCCTTTTTATTTTCTAAAAGCATTTTCACTGGCCTGAAGCGGCATCTTTATTTTCCTCTTTCCAACGCTCTTCTCTTTTCTGCTATTTTCCTTTATAATAAAAATAACAGAAGTCCTGCCAGGCAGGTTCGCACGAGTGCGCCTTTATGAAACTACCACTTATTCTGCCTTTCAGGATTTCCGGTCAACAATTCCCTTTTGGGAAACAGCAAAACAGTTTCACCTGTTTTGCTGCCGAATTCAAAAAACACACTTGAAAGGAGAATTCGACATGTATTTTGATTCACCCGGAAAGGAAAACACTGCCAAAACCATTGAACTCGCCGTACAGGCTGTCAAAGACTATGATATCCGCCATGTAGTCCTAGCCACCACTACCGGATATACTGCCCAATGTTTCCCCTCTTTGGAAGGGGTAACCGTTGTCTGTGTTCCACACGCATATGGGTTCAAAGAACCAGGAAAAAACGAACTGTCCGACGAAACTATCCAGCGGCTGCATGAAAAAGGGTTCCTGGTATATGCCTCCTCCCATGCCCTCAGCGGAGCGGAACGGGGTATCACCGGAAAATTCGGAGGCGTTAGCCCGGTGGAGGTAATTGCCCACACCCTGCGCTTTTTCGGTCAGGGTATGAAGGTCTGCGTAGAAATCGCCGTGATGGCAGCGGACGGCGGTCTCATCCCGCCTAATATCCCGATCCTTTCCATTGGGGGTACCGGCCGCGGAGCGGATACGGCGGTTATCATGCGCGCGGCTCACGCCAATCATATCTTGGACACCAAAATTGATCGGATTTTATGTAAACCGCTTCTTCCCTGATTCTTTACTTTCGAACTATAATGAGAAAAAGCGCTGTTTTTCATGACAGGCTATGATGTAAAATGTTTTTTGTGTAAACGATAGCAAAAAAGGCTCCGGTACAAACCGGAGCCTTTTAAACAGGTAAAATTAGCCGTTGATTTTGGTAACAACGCCGGAGCCAACAGTTCTGCCACCCTCACGGATAGCAAAACGCAGACCCTCTTCAATCGCGATCGGCGTAATCAGTTCAACATCCATTTCAACGTTATCGCCAGGCATGCACATCTCGGTGCCCTCAGGCAGAGTAATAACGCCGGTAACATCAGTTGTTCTGAAATAAAACTGCGGTCTATAGTTGTTAAAGAACGGAGTGTGACGGCCGCCTTCATCCTTTTTCAGGATATAAACCTGAGCATGGAATTTGGTGTGCGGGTTAATGGAACCAGGTTTGCACAGTACCTGACCACGCTCAATCTCGGTTCTCTGGATACCACGCAACAAAGCACCGATATTATCGCCGGCTTCTGCATAGTCCAAAATCTTTCTGAACATCTCGATACCGGTAACAACAGTTTTCTTTCTTTCCTCGGTCAAACCGATGATCTCAACTTCCTCACCAGTCTTCAGCTGACCTCTCTCCACACGGCCGGTAGCAACGGTACCACGACCAGTGATAGTGAAAACGTCCTCAACAGGCATCAGGAAGGGCAGATCGGCTTTACGCTCAGGAGTAGGAATATAATCGTCAACCGCATCCATCAAATCCAGGATCGGTTTATAAGCCGGATCATTCAGATCTTCAGGTGCTTCCAGCGCAGCCAGAGCAGAACCTACAATAATGGGAGTGTCGTCACCCGGGAATTCATAAGAATTCAGCAGGTCGCGAATTTCCATCTCAACCAGCTCCAGCAGTTCCGGGTCGTCAACCTGATCCGCTTTATTCATGAATACAACGATATAGGGAACACCCACCTGACGGGACAGCAAAATATGCTCACGAGTCTGAGGCATGGGACCGTCAGCCGCAGAAACAACCAAAATCGCGCCATCCATCTGAGCGGCTCCGGTGATCATGTTCTTAACATAGTCAGCATGTCCGGGGCAGTCAACATGGGCGTAGTGACGTTTGTCGGTTTCATACTCAACGTGAGCGGTATTGATGGTGATACCACGCTCTCTCTCTTCGGGAGCTTTATCGATCATATCATAAGCTTCGTACTGGGCCTGGCCTTTCATAGCCAAAGTCTTGGTGATAGCAGCAGTCAGAGTGGTCTTACCATGGTCAACATGGCCAATCGTACCAATGTTAACATGGGGTTTGGTTCTTTCAAATTTCGCCTTTGCCATTAGTGAATTTCCTCCCTTATATTAGAAGATAGTATTTTGTACATGCCTATGGGGTTATTTTACCAATAAAGGCCAGAGATTTCAAGACTTTTCCGGCAATTATGCGGAAAATTTAATCTTTTTTACTTCTAGCATTCATAATGCCTTCTGCAATCGACTTCGGAACCTCAATATAATGGCTGGGTTCCATCACATACTGTCCGCGTCCCTGGGTCTTCGACCGTAGGTCAGTGGAATAACCAAACATTTCAGACAGCGGAACAAAAGCATTAATCTGCTGCGCACCCGGACGGGCTTCCATACCCTGGATTTGGCCACGGCGGGAGTTCAGGTCTCCAATTACGTCGCCCATATACTCCTCAGGAGTCGTAACGGCAACTTTCATGATAGGCTCCAGAATAACCGGATCCGCTTTTTTCATCGCCTCTTTAAAGGCCATAGATCCAGCAATCTTAAACGCCATTTCAGAAGAGTCCACTTCATGATAAGAACCGTCGAACAGCGTTACGATACAGTCAACAACAGGATATCCCGCCAATACGCCAGCCTGCATCGCTCCCTGGATACCGGCGTCAACCGCAGGGATATACTCTTTCGGAATCGCACCGCCGACAATCTGATTGCGGAACTCATAACCCTTGCCAGATTCATTGGGTTCTACTCTGATCTTAACATGACCATACTGGCCCTTACCACCGGACTGGCGGGCATATTTATTGTCGACCTCAACTGCCTTACGCACAGTCTCTTTGTATGCAACCTGTGGGCTGCCGATATTTGCCTCAACTTTAAACTCGCGCAAAAGGCGGTCCACAATGATTTCCAAATGCAGCTCGCCCATACCGGCAATGATAGTTTGACCCGTCTCCTGATCCGTATAGGTCTTAAAAGTCGGATCCTCTTCTGCCAGTTTGGCCAAGCCAATGCCCATCTTTTCCTGGCCAGCCTTCGTTTTCGGTTCGATGGCAACACGGATAACTGGATCCGGGAATTCCATAGACTCCAGGATAATAGGTGCTTTCGGGTCGCACAGAGTGTCACCGGTGGTGGTATTCTTCAGACCTACCGCCGCAGCGATGTCACCAGCATAGCAGATTTCCAAATCCTTTCTGTGGTTGGCATGCATCTGAAGGATACGTCCCATTCTTTCCTGATCGTCTTTCACCGAGTTGTAAACAGTGGAGCCAGCAGTCACCGTACCGGAATATACCCGGAAGAAGCACAGCTTACCCACATAAGGGTCAGTGGCGATCTTAAACGCCAGCGCCGCGAAAGGCTCATCGTCAGAAGAGGGCCTTTCTTCTTCCTCTTGTGTCTCAGGGTTAATACCTTTGATGTGTTCGATATCGGTCGGGGCAGGCATATAATCTACAATCGCATCCAGCAGCTTCTGGATTCCCTTATTTTTATAAGCGGTGCCACAGACAACCGGTACCATGGTATTATTGATAGTGGATTTGCGGATGGCGGCCTTCATCTCTTCCATGGTGAATTCTTCACCTTCGAGATATTTTTCCATCAGTTCGTCATCGGTCTCCGCGATATGTTCAATCATAGCGGCACGGTATTCCTCCGCTTTTTCTTTCATATCTTCGGGGATCTCTTCCACCGTGTAGTTGACCAGAGCCTTGCTGTCATTGTAAATGTAAGCTTTCATCTCCAGGAGGTCAATGATGCCCTTGAAGAATGTTTCCGATCCAATAGGCAGCTGAATCGGAACCGCATTACATTTCAAACGGTCATGCATCATTTGCAGAACATTGTAAAAGTCCGCACCCATGATGTCCATTTTATTGACAAAGGCCATTCTCGGCACACGATATTTGTCAGCCTGACGCCATACGGTTTCAGACTGAGGCTCTACGCCGCCTTTTGCGCAGAACACGGTAACCGAACCGTCCAAAACACGCAGAGAACGCTCTACTTCAACGGTAAAATCCACGTGTCCAGGGGTATCGATAATATTGATTCTATGGCCGTTCCAGTAAGCGGTAGTCGCAGCCGAAGTAATGGTAATACCTCTCTCCTGCTCCTGCGCCATCCAGTCCATTGTTGCCGAACCATCATGCGTTTCACCGATTTTATGATTTACGCCGGTGTAATACAAAATACGTTCGGTTGTGGTAGTTTTACCAGCATCAATGTGGGCCATTATGCCGATATTACGAGTTTGCTCAAGCGAAACGTCTCTTGGCATAGTGTCCTCCTTCAAGATAATCACTCAAATAGGTCTGCAAAAGCTTTTGAAAAAGCTCACGCAAACCGGGCTTCCTTGTTTTCAGCGGGTGCAAAACCCGCATATTACCCAATATCGGATAACAAACTACCATCTGTAATGAGCAAAAGCTTTGTTCGCCTCCGCCATCTTATGGGTATCCTCACGCTTTTTGAATGCGCCGCCCTGCTCGTTGATGGCGTCCATGATTTCTCCTGCCAGTCTTTCCTTCATCGTTCTTTCTGAACGATTTCTGGCGTACAGGGTTACCCAGCGCAGACCCAGTGTTTCACGCCTTTCCGGACGGACTTCAATCGGGACTTGATAGGTAGCACCACCGACACGGCGAGCCTTTACCTCCAAAACAGGCATGATATTCTCCATAGCAGCCTCGAAAGCTTCCAAAGGATCTTTGCCAGTTTTTTCCTTTACGATATCAAACGCATCATATACAATCCTCTGAGCAACGCCTTTTTTTCCATCGTACATTACGCTGTTAATCAGGCGTGTCACCAGTTTGGAATTGTAAAGCGGATCAGGCAAAACATCACGTTTTGCAATATTACCTCTTCTTGGCACTTTGCTTCCCTCCTTCACATAGTATGAATTCATTGGTACTCGAAAGTGACGAAACTCCCGTTGTGCCAATACGACGGCAACATATCTATATGTTAACCGCTGCATCAGCAGCAAAAATCAGTTGAATCGGAAATTTCTTACTTCGAAGCACCAGCCTTCGGACGTTTGGCGCCGTATTTGGAACGGGCCTGCATTCTTTTTGCAACGCCCTGCGCATCCAAAGTACCACGGATAATGTGGTAACGAACACCAGGAAGGTCCTTAACACGTCCACCACGAATCAGTACAACGCTATGCTCCTGCAGGTTGTGGCCGATACCGGGGATGTAGGCGGTAGCCTCGATTCCGTTGGTCAGCTTGACTCTGGCGATCTTTCTCAATGCAGAGTTCGGTTTTTTCGGTGTTGCGGTTCTGATAGCAGTACATACACCGCGTTTTTGGGGAGAGTTCTGGTCAATGGCCACACGCTTTTTGGAGTTCCATCCTTTCAGCAATGCCGGCGCAGTCGACTTTTTCTCAACCACCTCTCTGCCTTTGCGAACGAGCTGGTTAAAAGTAGGCATATTGCACCTCCTTACATGAATGATATTGTAAAGAGAGGAACCTCTCTTTTACACAGATACACAGAACAACGATTCGTGTTGCAAATAGGCATACTTCACCTATTGAACACAGCTTAACTATTTTATCATTACGAGTCAAACCTTGTCAATAGCGGATTTATCAAACACGTACAGTTTCCCGAAAAAATTATTGTATATTTCTCACGTTTTATGCGTAAAACGAAAAAGCGGCATGAAAATCGCATTTGTTTGGAATATTATTTCCTGAAACCACCGAAGAAAACACGCAAAAATACAGGGGAAACATTTGATCCCCCTGTATTTT
The DNA here is from genome assembly GCA_904397845.1 of uncultured Oscillospiraceae bacterium. Lineage (GTDB taxonomy): Bacteria > Bacillota > Clostridia > Oscillospirales > Ruminococcaceae > UBA3818. The sequence continues at coordinate 62,320 of CAJFOX010000019.1, read as the reverse complement.
CATAAACTGCTTTTTGCACTATTCGACATCGATCTTGATATCATTAAAATAAGGGTTTGCATTGACGCTTTGATATTCTACCTTAGAATAACAATTCATGCCAGTGCCAGCCGGAACCAGCTTGCCAATAATAACGTTCTCCTTCAGCCCCAACAGCGGATCGACCTTACCCTTGATGGCAGCTTCGGTCAATACACGAGTGGTCTCCTGGAAAGACGCAGCTGACAAAAAGCTGTCGGTAGCCAGCGAAGCTTTCGTAATACCCAAAAGCAGCGTGGAAGCAGTTGCCTCATGCAGGCCTTCTTCCCCAGCGGCAATCCGCTCACGGATTTCGCGGTTCTTTTCCATCAGCTCTGATTTGTCAATCAGCGAACCGGTAATCAGACTGGTGCTGCCCGCATCCTCGACACGGCATTTGCGCATCATCTGGCGGACAATGACTTCTATGTGCTTGTCGTTGATATCAACACCTTGCATCCGATAAACACGCTGTACCTCTTGGATCAGGTAATCCTGCACTGCCAGCGGCCCTTTAATAGCCAATACGTCATGGGGATTCACCGATCCCTCGGTCAACATATCGCCGGCTTCCACGTGATCACCCTCAGCAACCTTCAAACGGGAACCATAAGGGATGAGGTAGCTTTCCTCCTCCAGAGTCTCTTTATTAAACACTACAATATGGCGGTTTTTCTTGATTTCTTCTATCCGGACATCGCCAGAAGTCTTGCTGATGATCGCCTGGTGCTTGGGTTTTCTGGCTTCAAACAGTTCTTCTACACGCGGCAAGCCCTGCGTAATATCGTCTGCCGATGCAATGCCTCCTGTATGGAAGGTACGCATCGTCAGCTGCGTGCCGGGTTCGCCGATGGACTGCGCCGCGATAATGCCCACCGCTTCGCCAACCGCAACAGGCTTGCCGTTGGCCAGGTTGTCGCCATAGCATTTGGCACAGACGCCGTACTTCGACTCACAGTTGAGGATGGAGCGAATCTTCAGCTTGGTAATGCCTGCATCCATAATTTTCTTGGCGTCGCTTTCATTCATCATCTTGTCCTTGGACACCAGCAGTTCCCCGGTTTCAGGATGAAGCACGTCCTCCACTGGATAACGACCTATCAGGCGTTCAGAGAACGGTTCAATCATCTCATTGCCATCACGGATATCACAGACCTCAATTCCTTCGTGGGTGCCGCAATCGTGCTGCCGGATAATAACTTCTTGGGAAACATCCACCAAACGGCGGGTCAGATATCCCGAGTCCGCAGTACGCAGCGCAGTATCTGCCAGACCTTTCCGCGCACCTCGCGAGGAAATGAAATATTCCAAAATGTTCAATCCCTCGCGGTAGTTCGCACGGATCGGGATTTCGATGGCCTTACCAGAGGTGTTGGCAATCAGTCCGCGCATACCCGCCAGCTGGCGGATCTGGTTCATACTACCACGGGCGCCGGAATCCGCCATCATAAAGATAGGATTATATTTGTCAAGGTTATTTTTTAGCGCATCCGCCACCTTGTCAGTGGTTTCATTCCAGGTCTTAATGACCATCTGATACCGCTCCTCATCAGAGATAAGTCCCCTGCGGTACTGCTTGGTGATTTTTTCGATCTTCTGATCGGCTTCTTCCATCAAAACCTTTTTCTGGGGCGGGATTACGGCATCACATACAGCGACAGTAATCGCGCTGCGGGTAGAATATTTAAAACCCTGCGCTTTGATCTTGTCCAGCACCTCAGCGGTGGTAGCGGTACCGTGGACGCGGATGCATTTTTCTATGATCTGCCCTAATTCCTTTTTGCCAACTAAGAACTCGACTTCCAGCTTGAACATGTTTTCCGGTTTGCTGCGATCCACGTAACCCAAATCCTGGGGGATTGGATCGTTAAAAATAATCCGTCCCATAGTGGTTTCGATGATCTGAGAATACATCTCCCCTTCGATCATCTTTGTCTTGCGGACCTTTATTTTTGCATGCAGACCGATAACGCCTTCATCGTAAGCCATCATCGCCTCTTCCACGCTTGTAAACGCTTTGCCTTCGCCAGGTTCTCCATCTTTTTCCAATGTCAGGTAATAGGAGCCGAGCACCATATCCTGGGTCGGAACTGTTACCGGGCGGCCGTCAGAAGGCTTCAGCAGGTTGTTAGCCGCCAGCATTAAAAAGCGCGCTTCCGCCTGTGCCTCCGCGGACAGCGGCACATGAACCGCCATCTGATCGCCGTCAAAGTCGGCGTTGTAAGCGGTACAAACCAGTGGATGCAGTTTCAGCGCACGGCCCTCCACCAGCACCGGTTCAAAAGCCTGAATGCCCAGTCTGTGCAAGGTAGGAGCACGATTCAACAAAACCGGATGATCCTTAATCACAATATCCAGAGCATCCCAAACCTCTGTGCGGGCGCGCTCCACCATTTTTCTAGCGTTTTTGATATTAGTCGCCGCGCCGGTATCTACCAGACGCTTCATGACGAAAGGTTTGAACAACTCTAGCGCCATCTCTTTCGGGAGGCCGCACTGATACATTTTCAGTTCCGGACCCACGACGATAACCGAACGGCCGGAGTAGTCGACGCGCTTACCCAGCAGATTCTGACGGAATCGTCCCTGCTTGCCCTTGAGCATATCGGACAAGGATTTCAGCGGGCGGTTATTGGGCCCGGTAACTGGACGTCCGCGGCGGCCGTTATCAATCAAGGCATCCACCGCTTCTTGCAGCATTCGTTTTTCGTTACGCACAATGATATCCGGTGCGCCCAGCTCCAGCAGGCGCTTCAGGCGGTTGTTCCGGTTAATAACCCTGCGGTAAAGGTCATTCAGGTCGCTGGTGGCAAAACGACCGCCATCCAGCTGTACCATAGGGCGGAGATCCGGCGGGATAACCGGCACTACGTCCAGAATCATCCACGTAGGATCGTTACCTGATTTTTTGAACGCTTCTACTACTTCCAACCGCTTGAGCAGCCGGATGCGTTTTTGACCGGAAGCATTCTCCATCTCTTCCATTAACTCATTGTAAAGCTTCTCCAGGTCGATTTGGGCCAGCAACTCTTTGATGGCTTCCGCACCCATGCCTGCCTTGAAGTCGTCCTCGTATTTCTCCCGCATTTCACGGTATTCTTTTTCATTCAGCAGCTGTTTTAGCTCTAATGGGGTCCGACCCGGGTCAGTCACAACATAGGATGCAAAATACAGCACTTTTTCCAAAAGGCGGGGGGACATATCCAAAATCAGGCCCATCCGCGAGGGGATCCCTTTAAAATACCAGATATGGGAAACCGGCGCTGCTAACTCAATATGGCCCATCCGCTCCCGGCGAACCTTGGCACGGGTCACTTCTACGCCGCAACGTTCACAGACCTTGCCTTTGTAACGCAGCCGTTTGTATTTGCCGCAGTAGCATTCCCAGTCCTTCGTCGGCCCAAAAATACGCTCACAAAACAGGCCGTCCCGCTCCGGCTTCAGGGTGCGGTAATTGATTGTCTCCGGTTTTTCCACCACACCGTGCGACCACTGGCGGATCTGATCGGGGGAAGCCAAACCAATTTTGATCGATTCAAAAACATTAAATTCCAAGTGCGATCCTTCTTCCTGTATAAACTCGTGAGTGGCAATCCAAAACAGGTTTTGCCAGGCTGCATCCTAATATTTCAACGCGATGCCCGGCCAAATCACCGATTAAAAATTTTCATCCTCGAACAAATCGTCGGCATTGTCCAGACCCAACAGATCATCGGCATCCAACATGCTGTCTACTTCATCTGTCTCCGGCTCGTCAATCGTATAAGAATCCGCCAATTCATCCTCATTCTTCACGTGTTCCATATCCATCAGATCGTCGTCCATATGGCCCAGACCCACGTCTTCATCATCGTCAAAGGTCTGCTTCAGATCAATTTCCTGGTTATCTTTATCCAGCACCTTGACATCCAGCGCCAGGCTCTGCAGCTCTTTAATTAAGACTTTGAAGGATTCCGGCACACCCGGCTTCGGGATATTGTTGCCCTTTACAATTGCTTCAAAGGTTTTAACCCGTCCTACCGTATCGTCAGACTTAACAGTCAAAATCTCCTGCAGGGTATAGGCGGCGCCGTAAGCCTCCAGCGCCCAAACCTCCATCTCGCCAAAACGCTGACCGCCAAACTGGGCCTTACCGCCTAAAGGCTGCTGCGTTACCAGCGAATATGGACCAGTGGAACGGGCATGAATCTTATCATCAACCAGATGGTGCAGCTTCAGATAATACATGTAGCCGACCGTCACCGGATTGTCAAACTGTTCTCCGGTACGCCCATCGTACAGGATGGTCTTGCCATCCTCCTGCAGACCGGCTTCTTTCAGGCATTCGCGGATATCTTCTTCATGGGCGCCGTCAAACACCGGCGTCATGATCTTCCAGCCCAAAGCGGCGGCAGCGCGGCCCAAATGGACTTCCAATACCTGCCCGATATTCATACGAGACGGTACGCCCAGCGGGTTCAATACAATATCCAGCGGGGTCCCATCGGGCAGGAAGGGCATATCCTCCTGCGGAAGGATACGGGAAACAACGCCTTTATTGCCGTGACGTCCGGCCATCTTGTCCCCTACCGAAATTTTTCTTTTCTGCGCAATGTAGCAGCGGACAACCATGTTCACGCCGGGATTCAGCTCATCGCAGTTTTCGCGGGTGAATACTTTTACATCTACAATAATGCCATATTCACCGTGGGGCACGCGCAAAGAAGTATCGCGCACTTCTCTCGCCTTTTCACCGAAGATGGCGCGCAGCAGGCGTTCCTCTGCCGTCAGCTCCGTTTCTCCTTTGGGTGTTACCTTGCCGACCAGGATGTCCCCGGCACGCACCTCCGCGCCAACACGAATAATACCCCGCTCATCCAATTCTTTGAGCGCATCTTCGCCCACATTGGGAATATCACGGGTAATTTCCTCCGCGCCCAGTTTGGTATCTCTCGCTTCGATCTCATATTCCTCGATATGAATGGAGGTATACACATCGTCGCGCACAATTTTTTCATTGATGAGGACCGCATCCTCGTAGTTGTAGCCTTCCCAAGTCATAAAGCCGACCAGCGCATTTTTTCCCAAACTGATCTCACCATTGCTGGTAGCGGGTCCGTCAGCAATAACCATGCCTTTGGTAACCCTCTCACCTTTTTCCACAATCGGGCGCTGGTTGATGCAGGTACCCTGGTTGGACCGCATAAATTTCAAAATCTTGTAGGTCTCCAGTGCGCCTTCATCGGTGCGAATCACGATTTCGGTAGCCGAAACCTTTTCCACCACGCCGTTGTGTTTGGAAACAACCGTAACGCCGGAATCCACCGCCGCTTTATATTCCATGCCGGTACCAACAATCGGGGACTCGGTCTTCAGCAGCGGAACCGCCTGCCGCTGCATGTTGGAACCCATCAGCGCGCGGTTGGCGTCGTCATTTTCCAGGAAGGGAATCATTGCTGTCGCCACTGAAACGACCATCTTTGGCGAAACATCCATAAAGTCGGCACGGTCGCGCTCTACTTCCAAAATCTCATCACGGAAGCGGGCATTGACTCTTGGGCGGGCTAAACGGCCTTCTTCATCCAGAGGCTCATTGGCCTGCGCCACCACATAATTATCCTCCATATCGGCGGTCATATAAACCACTTCATCCAAGACTTTATGGGTGGTTTTGTCTACCCGGCGGTAAGGCGCTTCAATAAAGCCATACTCATTGATGCGCGCAAAAGTCGCCAAATATGAGATCAAGCCGATGTTCGGGCCCTCGGGAGTCTCGATGGGGCACATGCGCCCATAATGGCTGTAATGAACGTCACGTACTTCAAACCCGGCACGGTCACGGGACAAACCGCCGGGGCCCAGGGCGGACAGGCGCCGCTTATGGGTCAGTTCCGCCAGTGGATTCGTCTGATCCATAAACTGGGACAAGGGCGAAGATCCAAAAAACTCCTTGATGGCTGCCACCACCGGGCGAATGTTAACCAGCGCCTGGGGCGTAATCATATCGGTATCCTGCGCTTGGATCGTCATTCTCTCACGAATAACCCGCTCCATTCTGGAAAAACCAATTCTAAACTGGTTTTGCAGCAACTCGCCCACCGAACGGATACGGCGATTGCCCAGATGGTCGATATCGTCGGTATTGCCCACATCGTAGCACAGGTTGTTGATATAATTGATGGATGCAAAAATATCGTCTTTGATAATATGCTTGGGAATCAGGCTGTCTACATTGGCTTTGATCGCTTCCCGCAGCGATTCCTCGTCCTCGTTTTGTTCCAAAATCTCCTTGAGCACAACAAAACGGACCTTTTCGTTGATCCCATACTCGGAACAGTCAAAATCCACAAAATCCTTGATATCGACCATGCCGTTGGAAATCACATAAAACTCCTTGTTCTCCACTGATAACTTGACCTTGGAAACGCCGGCCCTTTCCACTTCCAGTGCCTGATCAACGGTGAGGACATCCCCTGCGTTTGCCATCAACTCACCAGTCATGGGGTTGGCAATAGGCTCCGCAATGGTTTTTCCTGCAATGCGGAAAGCGATCCCCAGTTTTTTGTTGTATTTGTAGCGTCCCACCCGGGACAGATCATATCTTCTGGAGTCGAAGAACAGGTTCTGCAGGTGTGTCACAGCGCTATCTACTGTCGGCGGCTCACCAGGGCGCAGCTTGCGGTAAACTTCCAGCAGGCCTTCTTCACCATTTTTGGTATTGTCCTTGTCCTGAATCGTTTTGACCAGGCGCTCGTCCTCACCAAAGATCTCGTAGATTTCCTGGTCGGTACCATATCGATCCGTCAAGCCGTCGCCAGTCATAGTCGCTTTGTCATCCTGCATTTTTAACAAAGCGCGGATAAAGGTCGTGATTGGAATTTTACGGTTTTTATCGATACGAACATAGAAAATATCGTTGGCGTCGGTTTCATATTCAAGCCACGCTCCCCTATTGGGAATCACGGTAGAGGTAAACAATTTTTTACCCGTTTTGTCATAGCTCATGCCGTAATACACACCCGGAGAACGCACCAGCTGGGAAACAATAACGCGTTCTGCGCCATTGATGACAAAAGTGCCGCTTTCGGTCATCAGCGGGAAATCGCCCATGAAGATATCCTGCTCTTTCACCTCTCCAGTCTCCTTGTTTAAAAGGCTGGCGCGGACACGCAAAGGTGCTGCATAGGTGACGTCCCGTTCTTTGCACTCTTCCACCGTGTATTTGGGCGTGTCATCCAGATGGTAGTCGATGAAATCCAATACCAGGTTGCCGGTGTAGTCGGTAATGGCGGATACATCCTGGAACACCTCTTTGAGGCCCTGATCTAAAAACCACTGGTACGAGTTTTTCTGCACCTCAATCAGGTTTGGCATTTCCAGAACCTCATTGATACGGCTAAAGCTCATACGGACATTTTTACCCAGATGTACAGGCTTGACATTCACCATAGGCTTACTCACTCCATTCATCTATTGCCAATGCGGTTATGCAAACACTACAAACACTGCGCCGGATCTTCCTGTAGTTTTTGCAAAACCCTATTGCTTTTCCCCTTATCTTCTGCTATAATAGCTATGTCAAATGGCATAACTATCCATTGTGATACATTTAATAATTATATGATACTTTAAAAGGCTTGTCAATAGATTTTTGCAGGGCTGTCCGGGATTTCCGGGCAGTTTTTTTCAAAAAGGCTGTTTGTTTTGATAGCATTGGCAAAATTTTCTGGTTTCAAACAAAGCTGGAAAAGGCCGTGGCCCAGGGAAATAGGGCCACGGCCTTTTTCGATGTAATAGAAGGATCCTCTCTGATTAGATTTTTGTTTTTCCCGCCAGGATATTTTTGTAATCCTCCAGATTTTGCTTTAAAAGGGTAGGCGTGTCCAGCTCATACGGACACTTGGACTTGCACTGGCCGCAGCCGATACATTTTTCGATGTCCATCATCATCTGCTGGCTTTTTTCACTCAACCATCCGGCTGATGGGCTGCGCCGGATCAACTGGGACATCCGTGCACAGGAGTTGATCTGGATTCCCATCGGGCAGGGCATGCAGTAGCCGCAGGCACGGCAGAAATTGCCGATCAGTTCCTGGCGGTCCTTTTCGATCAACTGCTGAATTTCACCGGTGAGGACCGGCGGCTGCTCAAAATAGCGGATAAACTCATCCAGTTCGGTTTCCCGCTGTATCCCCCAGATGGGCAGTACATTGTCAAACTGATCCAGCCAGGCGTAAGCGGCGTCAGAACGGGTCAAAAGGCCTCCAGAAAGGCCTTTCATCGCAATAAAGCCCACTTGGTGCTCCCGGCAAAGCTTGACCAGCGCCAGATCTTTTTCCGTAGCGAGGTAGCAAAATGGAAACTGCAGCGTCTCGTATAATCCCGATCGCACCGCCTCTTCCGCCACATCCAGCCGATGGTTGGTAATGCCAATGTGCCGGATTTTGCCCTGGGCCTTGGCCTCCAGCATCGCCTCATACAATCCGGTGCCATCGCCCGGCTTGGGGCAGAAAGACGGCGTATGAAACTGATACAGATCAATGTAGTCGGTCCCGAGGTTTTTCAGGCTGGTCTCCAGGTGCTCCCAAAAGGTCTTTCCATCGGTAGCGCCGGTCTTGGTCGCAATGGTAATTTTGTCCCGTACATCCGATAAGGCATCACCGATCTTTTCTTCGCTATCGGTATAAGCCCGTGCCGTATCAAAAAAGGTAAAGCCGGCATCATAAGCCTTCCGCAGCAGCATGGCAGCATATTCCTTTGATACCCGCTGAATCGGAAGTGCGCCAAACCCGTTTTTGGGAGAATGAATCCCGCTTTTCCCCAGGATCACACTACTCATATTCATCTTTCCTTCCATCTATTTCTTATCCTTTTGCAAAAGGAGCCTGTTTCTATTTTAAAAAGGCTTTAAACGCCCGGTAGGTCATATAGGTGTCAATCTTGGAAACCAGCTCGAACGGCGCGTGCATGGAAAGCACCGGCACGCCGATGTCTACCACATCCGCATTATGTTTGGAAATTTCCACCGCGACGGTCCCTCCGCCGCCCTGATCCACCTTGCCGATCTCTCCAGTCTGCCAGAGCACGCCTTCCGCATCAAACAAATCACGGACAAAGCCCATGAATTCAGCCGTCGCCTCGTTGCAACCGGATTTGCCCCGGGCACCTGTGTATTTTGTCAGCACGGTGCCATGATTTGCATAGGCGATATTACGCCGCTCTGCCACATCTGGGAAAGATGGATCAAATGCACAGTTTACGTCGGCAGACAGGCATTTGGTATGGGTCAGCACCGTCCGGCCTTCAATCCCGTAATGTTTGGCCAGATCGCTGATAAAATAAACAAAATAATCAGACCCCATGCCAGTAGCGCCAGGGGATCCTACCTCCTCTTTATCCGCCATCACCGTCACATGGGTATACTCCGGTGCCGGCGCCTCGATCGCCGCCATCAAAGAGGTATAGGCACAGACTTTGTCATCCTGGCCGTAGGCGCCCACCATGCTGCGGTCAAACCCTACATCCCGTGGATCGAATGCCGGAACCGCCTGCAGGTCGGCCGCTTGGAAATCGCTTTCCACAACACCGTATTTATCAAACAGGATCTTTGCAATTGCCAGCTTGACCTTCTGGCTGGCCTTGTCGTCCCGGAAGGGCCGCGAGCCGATTACAATGTTGAGCTCCTCACCCCGTATCCCATCCCCCAGCTTACGGGCATCTTGATCCTTGCTCAGATGGGGCAGCAGGTCGGTGATGGAGAACACCGGCTCGCCCGGCTCATCGCCTACCGAAACCGTAACCGCCTCGCCGCCTTTTTTCACAATCACGCCATGCAAAGACAGCGGAATTGCCGTCCACTGGTATTTGCGGATACCTCCGTAATAGTGGGTTTTAAAATAGCCGATTTCCGCATCCTCATACAATGGGTTGGGCTTTAAATCCACCCGTGGGGAATCGATATGGGAGGCAACCAGGCGAATGCCCTCCTTCATGGAGCGGGTGCCGATGGTAGCAAAGCACAATGCCTTACCGCGGTTGTTATAGTAAACCTTATCCCCGGGCCCATATTTTTTATCGGGATCAAACTCCACGTAACCGTGATCCTTTAAGATTTTGACCGTCTGAGCCACTGCCTCCCGCTCTGTTTTGGCGCATTTCAAAAAGGCCTTATACCCTTCGCAGAACTCGTCGGCTTTGGCAATCTCCTCATCCGAGAGTATCTCCGCTCCGTTTTTCGGCGCCATCAAAAGCTGTTCTTCCAAAAGCTGACCCTGAGTTTTGTTTTGGTTTGACATGTCGTATCCTCCTTGCAATTGATCTGATTCTGTTTTCTTTTCATGGAAAGCCATAGGCTATTTTTGTTACACCTGTTTTCAGGCGGAAAAATCGTATAATTTTTCGTACATTTTTTTCGTTTCTAAAACCTTTTTCACATACCGCCCGGTATCTCCAAATGGGATATTCTCGATATTCTGCCCATCTGGCGCATATTCCTCATTTTGCAGCCATTTCTTCGTATTCCCCCAGCCCGCATGATACGCGCACAGGGCGTTGGTTTCGCTGCCGAATTCATCCAGCAGCGTCCGCAACAGGAAAGTACCGTATTGGATATTGGTTTTTTCATCAAACAGATCATCATAGTCTACGCCGCTTTCATCCTCCATGCGGAACTGGATCCATTGAAACGTCTCCTCCGTGATCTGCATTAGTCCCCGAGCCCCAACGCTGGACTGCGCTTGTGGACGAAAGCTGCTTTCAGTACGGATGACGGCAAAGACAAAAGACGGCTCCAGCTCCTGTTCCTCGCAGGCAGGCAAAACCAGCTGCTCATACCCCAGCGGATACGCTTTCTGATAGAAATACCGCATCGCTTTTGTCAGACCAAAGATGCCTGAAATCAACAAAATCGCCGCCAGCAGCAGCGCGCCGCCTTTTCGAATGACCATCATCCACCTGCTTTCTCTTGTAAATGCCGGGCTAACTGCCGGGCTTTTTCTTCCAAATCCTTTACCGAGCCATCGTTTACCAATATATAATCGGAGCGTTCGGTATAGTAGGCTTCCTCTTTCTGCGCATCCATCCGCCTTTTCGCCGCCTCCGGTTCCAAATGGTCCCGTGCCAGGATCCGCTCCAAACGGAAAGCTTCCGGTGCGGTCACACTGACTACGGCGCCGCAGAGTCGGTCTGCGCCGCTTTCAAATAAAGTCGGTGCATCGACGACCACCAAAGATTGTCCGGCGGCTTCCAACTCTTTCAGCCGATTTTTTAGCAGCTGCAAAATCGCCTTATGGGTAATCCGGTTGAGCACCGCCAGCTTTTCCGGATCAGGGAAAGCCATCGCCGCCATCCCAGCCCGATCCAGGCTGCCATCCGGCTTTAGGATTTTACGGCCAAACGCACGGACCAGCTGCAAAAGACATTCACTGCCCGGCTTCACCGCTTCCCTCGCCAGACGGTCGCAGTCAACCACCGGAATGCCGCAGTCTGCCAGCACTCGGCTGACCGTGCTTTTTCCCGCGCCGGTCTGGCCGGTCAAACCGATCACGAAACATCCCATCCATATCCCCCTTGCCGTTATAACCTTACCACATCGAATGCCGCCGCCCGCAAAAGCCGGTTATATACCGCCAGTCCAAGGCCGTCCTGGTTGGGGCAGTGAGCGAACACCAGCTGCGCATTCTGATCATCCAGCCGGCGCAGCGCATCAAACAGCGCATGCGCCTGCTCTCCCGGCCGCTTTTCCCCACCGTAACAGACCGCTGGCACCTCCAGTGCCGCTATGTCCTCCGAAAAACACAGTGCAAATACACCGTCAGCCTTTCGCTCATTGACATACCCGGCAAAATCAGCCTGATTTCCGTCCACCAAAATCACCCTGGCTTTCGGTGCATAATGTTTGTACTTCATCCCCGGCGAAGCGGCCTTCTGACCTTCCGCCATGGGATGAGTCACCGCTGGATCCACCTGAACATCACCCAGCACCTTCCGCAGCTGTTCAACCGTTATTCCTCCAGGTCGTAATACAGTGGGGACTTCCCCTGCCAACGAAATGACAGTGGATTCCAGTCCCACCCCGCAGATGCCGCCGTCGACAATGGCGTCCACTCTTCCCATCAGATCATCAATACAGTGTTGAGCCGTCGTGGGGCTGGGACTGCCGGACAGATTGGCAGAGGGGGCCGCGACAGGCTTGCCACAACGCCGGATCAGTTCACGGGCAATGAGGTTGCCGGGGAATCGTATCGCCACCGTGTCCAGCCCGCCGGAAACCGCATCCGGCACCTGGGAAGTCTTGGGCAATACCATAGTCAGCGGCCCCGGCCAAAATTCCAGCGCCAGCCTGACCGCCGCCGAAGGGACCTCCCGGGCCAGCTGAGGCAGCATCTCCATATCACAGATGTGCAGGATCAATGGATTATCGCTGGGGCGTCCTTTTGCCCTGTAGATAGCGCGCACTGCATCCTCGTTTAAACCGTTGGCGCCCAGCCCGTAGACCGTTTCCGTGGGAAAAGCCACCAGCCCACCTTGCGCCAGAATATCCGCCGCCTGCTGCAATTCATCCGGATTTTCAAAAATCGAAGCGACTTTCAAAATCTTGGTCTCCATTTTATTCCTCTCCCTGGCTTTTGAGCTTTTCCGCCTGGTCATAAGCCCGCAGGGCGTCCACCACCTCATCCAGATCCCCGTTTAGAATCGCCTCCAGCCGGTACAGCGTCAGTCCAATGCGGTGATCGGTCAAGCGGCCCTGAGGATAATTGTAAGTGCGGATGCGCTCCGACCGGTCGCCCGTACCTACCTGAAGCTTCCGTTCCGAGGCAATCTTGGCATTTTGCTCCTCAAGCATCCGTTCATACAGGCGGGAACGCAGGATTTTCATCGCTTTTTCCTTGTTCTTATGCTGGCTGCGCTCGTCCTGGCATTCTACTACCGTGCCAGTAGGCAGATGGGTGATGCGGATCGCCGATTCGGTCTTGTTGACGTGCTGACCGCCGGCGCCGCTGGAACGATAGGTATCAATCTGCAGGTCGCCGGGCGCGATCTCCAATTCCACTTCCTCCGCTTCCGGCAGTACCGCCACCGTTACAGTAGAAGTGTGGATACGGCCCTGAGTTTCCGTCTCCGGCACCCGCTGCACCCGGTGCACGCCGCTTTCAAATTTCAGCTTAGAGTAAGCGCCTTCCCCTTCGATGGAAAAACTCACCTCTTTAAAGCCGCCCAGTTCCGTTTCGTTGGCGCTCAAAATCTCAGTTTTCCACCGCTTATTCTCCGCGTACATCGAGTACATGCGGAACAGTGAATGGGCAAACAGAGCCGCCTCATCGCCGCCGGCGCCGCCGCGAATCTCGATGATCACGTTCTTGTCATCGTTTGGATCTTTGGGCAGAAGCAGGATCTTTAATTCCTCCCCCAGTCGTTCCATCTCGTCCCGGCTGGTATTCAGCTGTTCCTCCACCATTTCTTTAAAATCCTTATCCAGCCCGCCCTCATCCAACAACTCTCTGGCTTCCTCAAAAGACGCCTCGGCTTTTTCGTACTCCCGGTATTTTTCCACAATCGGAGTCAGGTTTTTGTGTTCTTTCATCAGGCTTTTATATTGGCTGTTATCGCTTACCACCACCGGATCCATCAGTTTTTCGTTAATCTGCTCATAACGTGCGGCAACATCTTTCAATTTTTCAAACATAAAAATCCTCCGTTCATTCAGACGATCCCTCTGGTTTTTTCCGGACCTGTTACAATACCGCCGCGCTAAGTATGCTCCTCCTCGCGGGAAATCTTCCTGATATTTTTTTCCGCCTTGCTGCGCGGCACCATTACTTCCCGGCCGCAACCCAAACAGCGGATCTTAAAATCCATTCCGACCCGCAAAACTAGAAAATGATTTTCTCCGCAAGGATGTTTTTTTTTCATCGTCAGCACATCGCCTACCTGGACGTCCAACGTGCGCACCTCACTTTACTAATACATAAAAATTAGTATACCAGATTTTGTATCCAAATGCCAATTCTTTTCACCGATTATTTGCTGCGGCCCGGTAAAAATAATAGGGATTCTTAAGAACAAAAGGAGAAATGAAAATGAAACAGATCGTTTGTGAATTTTCCGATCATGATCTGGCCGAGCAGGCCGCCCACTCGCTGCGCCAGCAGGGTTATTCTATTTTGGAAGAGAGCTTTGAAGCAAAAGAATATCCGGCGAAAACGCCTCCGGTCGCTATGGCCGGTCAGCTCATGGGTTTTCCCTCCCAGCCAGTCCCGGACGGGTTCGTCATTTTGCATTCTGAAAGCCAAACAGAGCCCCGCGCGATGGGTTGCACGCTCCGTCTTTCTTGTCCAGATGAGCAGGTCGGCCGGATTCGCAGTCGGCTGCTGAGCCTGGGTGGCTCCGGCGCGTCTATCCAGTAAAACCGTCATATCCTGCCGATTCGTTTCATATATATTTTCCAGAGAAGTCCCAACGGACAAAAAATGCGCGGCAGCTGCCTTACACAAGCCGGGCAGAATGGAGGAAAAAATGGAACGATATCTGCCGGAAGGCTGTTTATGGAATACTGTAGAAAATGCCGCATCACTAAGGAACGCCGCATCCTTGCAGGAAAGCTGGCGGGAAGGGCGGATCCTGGAGGCCCGCGTTACTCTGTGCGATTCCGGGCACAACCTGATTGTAGATTTAGTCAGCATGAAAGGAATTATTCCCAAAGAGGAAGGCGCCATTGGAATCCAGGACGGTTCTACCAAAGATATCGCCCTGATCTCCCGCGTCAACAAAGCTGTGTGTTTTCGCATCCAGCGTTTTGACCGGGGAGCAAATGGAGAGCCGGTGGCAATTCTTTCCCGGCGGCAGGTGCAGGAAGAATGTATGGAACGCTATGTCAAAAAGCTGCATCCCGGCGACATCATTCCCGTTCGGGTCACTCATCTGGAGCCCTTTGGCGCTTTTGTGGACGTTGGCTGTGGCATTCCCTCCCTCATCCCTATCGACGCCATTTCTGTCTCTCGCATTGCGCATCCTCGGGACCGGTTTTCTCCCGGCCAGGAAATCCAAGCGGTGGTACGCCAAGTCGAGCCGAACGGCCGGGTCGCTTTAAGCCACAAGGAACTGCTTGGCAGCTGGGAGGAAAACGCAGCCCTATTCTCCCCGGGAGAAACAGTGGCAGGCGTAATCCGTTCCTCAGAGAGTTACGGCGTGTTTATCGAACTGACTCCTAATCTGGCTGGGCTGGCAGAACCGCGGGACGATGTCTTTCCCGGACAGCATGCCAGCGTATTCATCAAAAGCCTGATTCCAGAAAAAATGAAGGTAAAGCTGATTTTAGTAGATGCCTTTGATGCGTCTTACCCCGTTCAACCCTTCCATTACTTTGTGCAGGGTAATCATCTTTCCTATTGGCGTTATTCCCCGGCCTCCTGCAGCAAACGGATCGAGACAAGGTTTGACGAACTCCAGGAGGAGGAAAGCGCTACATAGTTTTAGCCATCATCTTCTCGTCGTATAATCGCATACTGATTAGTAAAATGAAAACCACTAGCTTACTAGTGGTTTTCATTTTATCCCGTATCCTATCCTTAGAAAATACAGGGCCTCTCAAACGCACCTTTTGCCCGGTCCTAGGCAACTCCGCCCATAAAGCTACACTGCACCAACCCTTTATTGCGTATTTCCTTGTTATACCTATCCAGAGCGCTTACATCATGTATTCCATTAAAATTTTTTATAGCAGCGCTTATTTCTACTGCATTTGTTCCACCCTGCGCACGGATTGTTTTTATTCTTGCTGCGCAAAAATATTCAAAAACTCCTGCATCAGCGGGGAACAGTACCCGCCTTTCTTTCGGATTGCCGCCACACGAGTATACATCCCTTTTTCCCTGAGCCTTTTGTAAGCAATCCCTTTTCGTGCAATCACCGAGCAAATAGAACGGGGCACAATAGCGACGCCCAGCCCTGCTGCGGCCCACATCAAAGAAGTGCGTGCATCGTCGTTTAGACAATAAATATTGGGGACGATCCCTTCTTCTTCAAAGGTAGCGCGAATCAGAGATTCCCATCGCCGGTAGCAAATCAGCGGCAGCCCCTCTAAATCCGACAAAACAGCGGAATCCCATGGAATCTTGGAAAAATAGCTTTCATCTCCCACTGCTACCATGGGCTCTTCCTCTAAAAAAACGCAAGAAAATTCCTCCGACCGGAAAGGCGCCCGCACAATCGCCAGATCGATCACCCCATTTCGAATCTGGTCGGCCAGATCCAAGGTATTCCCCTCGCAGATTTCAAAGCATACATCTGGAAACCGGTTCCGGAAGGCGGCCATTTTGCTTTTCAGCAGCCCGATCCCGCAGGAAGACACAGTGCCCAGCCGCAACACGCCAGAAATACCGGTTCGAAAGTCGGTCAATTCTTTTAATGTGGTGTCGGTCAATTCCACAATGGAAACCGCCCGCCGGTACAAAATTCTTCCCGCATCTGTCAAGCGGATCTGTCTGCCTCCCCGCTCCATCAGCGTAACACCCAATTCTTCCTCCAGCAGCTTCATCTGCGCGCTCAACGGCGGCTGGGAAATGCCCAGCTTTTTCGCTGCGGCAGTAATCGTGCCGTTTTCCACAATGGTGACAAAATATTGCAGCTGTTTGATATTCATATCTTAAACTCCCGCAAATTTGAACAAAATCCCCGCCACAGCAGACGCACCGATGAATACCGCCGGATGAAGCTTTTTAAAAAGCCGTGTCGACACAAAAATAACCGCTGCCAACAGCAGACCCTTCCAGTTCAATAAATCTAAAATGGAGCCGCTGGCCCGGAACAAGTCCAGTTGTACCAAAGAAATCATTACAACCGAAAACCCGGCGGCGGTAATCAGGCCGGTCGAAGCCGGCCGAAGTCCGTAAAACGCCCCCTTGACATATTTGTTGTCCCGGAAAGCTTGTAAAAATTTGGCAATTAATAAAATAACAATAATGGAAGGCGTAATAATCCCGACGGTAGCAATCACCGCGCCAGGGATTCCGCCGGTAGTAAAGCCCACATACGTGGCCATATTGATACCGATCGGTCCAGGCGTCGATTCAGAGATTGCCAACATATCCGCCAACTGCCCGTGGGTAAACCACCCCGTCGTGTCGGAAATATCATACAAGAACGGAAGAGTAGCAAGCCCGCCGCCAATGGAAAATAAACCCGCCTTGAAAAACTCATAAAACAGACGCAGGTAAATCATTTCGAAACGGCCCCCTTCCAGTTTTGCAGCAGGATACCGGCAACAGCGGCCAGCAATACAAAAACAATAGGCGAAAGGCTGGTCAAAATCGACCCTACAGCCACCACCACATAAATGACCAGCGTCGCTTTGTCGATCACCGAGCTTTTTAACAGCTTGATTACCGCATTAAGGATCAAAACGCAAACACAGACCCGGATTCCCGCAAAAGCGTTCTTCACGACCGCTAGATCCGCGAAGTTCTGGATAAAAGCAGCAATAATCGTAATAATCACCAGCGATGGGAATACAACCCCAAGTGTAGCTACAATACCGCCCACAATCCCCTTCCTTTTTTGTCCCACAAAGGTTGCCGTATTCACAGCAATAATACCGGGAGTGCACTGCCCAATGGCATAATAATCCATCAGTTCCTCATCGCTTACCCATTGGCGTTTTTCCACCATTTCCCGCTGTAAAATCGGTAACATCGCATATCCGCCTCCGAAGGTCAGGCCTCCGACGCGGGCAAAGGTCCAAAACAAATCCAGTAATTCTCTCATTATAAAAGTCCTTCCATCATTTTTGGGAATATGAACCCCATATAAATTATGCTGATTTATAAAAAAATCCACAGTTATCATATAAAGATATCCCGGAAAAGTCAACTTTTTTCCAAATCCCTGCTGTTTTAAACAGATCTCGCGTACGTTTTTTCTTTTATTGCGGATCGTCAGGATGGATAGAATCAATCCCCTTTTCCCCCGTAAAAAAACACCCGCATACACGGGTGTTTTTTTACTCATCATTTTTCATCAGATTTTTCGCAAATTAGAAAACAGCATGGTTCCGGCTCCCCACAAAAGCTGGAAAGCCAATACCGCCAATCCATTGGCGTTTTGCATCGCACCCAGCAGGGTAAACACCGTCATAATGCCGTATCCCAGCAAAATTCCTACAATCTGAAGCACTGTCCCCAATGCAATGGCGCTTTTCACCGAGATCGCAGCAGTCACACCATGAAATAATGATACAATGCCGCCGGTAAAGGACAGTCCGGACGGTGCCGTGTCCTTTCGAGCAGTCATAATATCGAAATCGCTGTGCAGTTTTGCCGGGAGGACATGTACCATCTCCACCGGCAGGTCATATACCTGAGCGATTTTTTCGGCTGTCAGGTTAGGATCGGTGGAGCGGACGATCAGACCGATTCCCTTGCGTTCCAACTCATATAGCCATCGCGCAATTTCAGGATCCGGCTGATAACTGACGACAAACATAGCTGTCAGCTCGCCGGAATTGGAAAGATAGATCAGTTCCCGGCCGCCAACGCGGTATTTCGCCTCGTAATCGGCAGAAGGGGTATAAATTTCATGATGGCGCATCAGTGCGCTGTTGCCGATCAGCACTCGCTTGCCATCTACCCAGGCGGACAGCCCCATTCCCTCTTCATACACCAGGTTCTCAACCTTTTTTAAGATCTCCATTTTGCCCTGTATGATTTTCATAAATATATTTTTGATGGTGCCGTCAAAGGAACATAAAGCGCTGGACGCATCCAGAATCGCTTCGTCGATCCTGCGCTTTTCAAACATTTTGATGTTGTGCAGCAGGACATTGTCGCTGGGAAACAGCTCGCTGGCGTCCACTGTCACGCCGTTAATCGTACTGAAAGTATCCACCGCCTCAAAACCGGTCAGCTGTGCTCCTTCTTTGGAAAGGGATCTCTGCGCGCGCAACAGTGGATAATTAGCGTAAAGCGTGGCTGTAATCGGAGAAGCAACGCAGGTTACCGCACTAAATGCGGTCAACGCCGTAAAAATGTCCCGGGTCAGATAATAGCTGACTCCGCCGACCACTAAGCTGCACAATGCCACCACTGGTGCAATGACCCGGAACAATCCTTCGCTATTGTCCGGCTCGTAAGACTGTTCTAAAAAGCGAGTAAGAAAGCCCGTTTTGCTGGCATAGGCCAGATTGGGCGGATTTAGATCCATCCCCCGGCTCAATTCCCGGGCCAGTTCTTTATTTTTCAAATATAAAACTGCTTTTTTCGGCCGTTCAGAAGAAACAATCCTGAAATTTCCTTCAATCCGGGAAACGAGTGTCTTCTTCCCCCACACATTGCAAAGAAGCCCAAAAACAGCCGCTGAAAAGAAAAGCCCCAGCGTTTGCTCCTGCAGCTTTTGGGGGAATGCCGCTATCGCAACGCCCTGCACGATTGTAGAAATCACCGCCAGCGCGGCCAGAGAATCCCCATCGGCATGCATCGTCAAAAGGGATGCAAGCCCGCCGCCGACGGTGGTATTGCAGACCAGCGCTGACAGGATCACCAGCGCCAGATTTACAATCATATAGATGCGCGGCTGAGTTTCCAAATCCATAAAGGCAGGCAACGGCAGTCCCGCCGTCTGGGCCAGCGCAAAATACAGCGTGCCGGCAAACAGCACCGCCACCACTGCAATTCGGACGTTCAGAGAAAACAGCGAAGATTGCAGATCATGACGAATCGGTGCAATATCCGCCGGCGTGCGAAAATCTTCAATGTCTTCTTCGTCCCCCAATTCCTCTTCGTCGGAGAACGGTTCCTCCCCGAAATCGTTCTCCTGATCCCGCAGCGTACGCTGCAGGCCTTCAAAATCAAAATGATCCGCCGGGCCGGGTGCTGGAATGCTTTGGGTTTTTTCCAAATTTTCCGGCTGATCCTCCTCCGTCTCTCGAACTGCCGAAAGGGGGATATTCAGCTGCGTTTTTTCCAGACTGGGTTCCCGGGGTAGCTCTTCTTCCTGCTGCCACCGCTCCAAATCAAAATGGATTACCGAATGAGAAGATTCTACGCTTTCTTTATCCTCCGGCTGCTGCGCATCCAAAAATGACGGTTCCAACTGAGCGGGAATCTCTGACGCCTCTTCTGTCTTTTCCTCCGGTTCCTTCCGATCCGATACGGCAGAGCGCCAAGACGCTTTTTTATCCTGTACGCCGATGTCAAACTTGGCATTGCTGCCAAAAAAATCTGCCAGTCCTTCCAAAGAGGACGCCTGCTGTACCTGTTCAGGTGCCGGCGTATTGACCGGCGCCGGCGTTTCCACCCGGTCCCAGGCTGTGGGCTTCATTCGTTGCGCATTGTGCTCCTGCGCCGACTTCGCGCTTTTTTTCCGCTTAATTTCTTCCAAAATATCGTCTACATCATAAGAATTGGGCATACCGGTTCCTCCTTTCCTACCGCGCCTTAATGGCAAGACGCTGCCTGGCAATTTCATACATCAGCACGCCGCCAGCTACAGAAGCGTTTAACGAGCTGATTTTGCCCAACATCGGCAGCGAAACCGCAAAGTCGCACTTTTCTTTGATCAAGCGGCCCACACCGTTTCCCTCTGAGCCAACTACCAATGCCGTATGGCTGCTGAAATCTGTTTGGCACCAAGTCTGTCCGTCCATATCGGCACAGTAAAACCACACGCCTTGCTTTTTCAGCTCGTCGATAAAAGATGCCAGATTTGCCACCCGTACTACCGGCAGGTGACTTACCGCCCCTGCCGAGCTTTTATACACTGTGGGCGACAATCCTGCGCTGCGCCGTTTCGGTATGACAATCCCATGAGCGCCGCAGCATTCTGCCGTCCGGATCAAAGCGCCGAGGTTGTGCGGATCCTCTATTTCATCCGCAAGAATCAAAAAAAGATTTTCTCCCTTCTGCCGGGCCAATTCCCAGACCTGATCTATTGTGGTATAAGCAACTGCCGCAACCGTCGCCGCAACACCCTGATGCGCCTGATTGCCAGTCATGGCGTCCAGCTTTTGGCCGGTCACATCTTTAACCGGAACGCCCGCCGCTTTTGCCAGGGAAATAATTTGCCCCATGCTTCCCCTTTGTTCTACTGGCGCCACATAAAGCTTATCAATCGCTACGCCAGCCTTAATTGCTTCCAATACAGCATTTCTGCCAAAAATCAGCTGGCTGTCATTTTTCTGTGCCCGATCCGACATGCTTTTTAATCCCCTCCAACTGTCAAACGCTTTTTCGCTCTACTTTCTGCGCCTGTAACCTTCTCTTTTTGCCCCTGCGCCGAAAAGACGAAAAAACACTATATTTGTAATATTATAACATAAAGTTGACAGAGAAAAAAGCATCTTCCGCTATCTTTCGCAATCAAAACAAAAAAATGATCATCAATACCACAGCGATACTAAAAGCAGCGATTGCCAATGCCTTCCCCAAACGGCGTAAAAATTTTTCCTTTTTCCGCCGAGCCAGCGCTACGTTTCCCATTTGAGAAACGTAATCCCCCGCTTTTTGGCGCAGACGCTCCGGATCTTCGTCCCGGGATCCTTCTTTTACAATCAAAATAGCCCGTTCAAAAAATTCATTTTGCGTATCCGCTACCTCAATGATTTTTTTGTGTACGCCACGCACCATGTCAAATTCCTCCCTTTGTTCTGCTCCTTGGAATATTTTTGACATCGCATTTCAAACTATGCAGATAGATTGGATAAATCTCCTTGTTTTTCGCCTTTTCCACCTTTTCAACAAATATACTAACAGTAATCTCCCCTTACCACGCCTTTTTAGTGGAAAAGCTTGTGGAAAAGGTGGAAAAGAGCATATTTTTTCCGATAAATGAGCTACTTAAAATTATTTTTACAAAATTTTGTTTTCCACTTGACACAAAAATTCCATTTAATTGAAAAAAAGGAAATTTTATAAAAAGCAGCTGCAAAACCACTTTTTATGCCGGTTGGCAATGTAAGAAAAAATTTTTCCTGTTTTTACAAATTACAAATGGTTATGACATGTCTTACACGTTCGGAATTCCCGCCAAGGAGGGTGTATCCCGTTTACTCCCCGGGTTAAAGGAAACGCGCCGTATTACCACTCATACGGCGCGTTTTGAGACATTTATTTTTCCTCTTCCGGCTTTCTAGTCGTTAAAAACCAAATTGCCCGCTCGATAGAATCCCGGCTGTTTCCCCAATCCTGCCCCTTGTTCCGGTAATCATACATCCGGCAGAAATGCGTTACATCTTTTCCAAGCGCCTCCAAATATGCCCGTGTAATCCGCTGTGTTTGCGCGATAAATGGGGCAGCGCGCTTTCCTATCACATTGGGTGCCAGCGCCGTCAGCTGCCGGCAGTGTTCCAGGCAGATCACCGGCTGCTGATCGTATAAACTCCGGAAGCTTTCATCTTTCTCCCACGTATGAATCAATGTTTGGAGCATCCGGTCCATGACCCGGTTGACTTCGCTGCAGACAAAGCAGCTTTGCTTTTGGGGAGCGACCGGCACATTCTTCCTAAACAGCCCGCCCTTAGCCGGATGTGCAGACAGCTCATTTTCCGCCACATAAGCCAAACGGCTTTCCAGCATAAGCGCGAGGGACAAACGATTTTTCGCCTTGAGCATCCGCTGAAAGTGGGAAAAACAAAAGCCCTCCCTGTTGGTTTCCATGCGGATATCCGGTTCCATCATGGCCGCCCCCATAATATATTCCAGGCACCGGTTCTCCAGAATATTGCGCAAACGGCAGATCGGGCAGCCGTCTTTCGGTTCCAACACTTCGCTGAGTGGGATGGTATAAATGGAATCTTTCATGATAAAGCGCCCTTTCATCAAACGGCGCACACAGGCCGCGTCAATTCGCCCCGGCACCGTTGGTTATTTATGGATAGTATATCACATCTGTGCAAAAGGTGCTATAATAAGATTCAGCGGCTTTAGCTGCCAAAAGGATAAGGGTACATCCAATATCCGAAAAATCGTCTCCTTAGGCAAAAGCATAGCCCGTAAACGGGAAATCCGCTGGAAAAAGCTGTTTGCAAAAGGCAAAATAACAGCCTGCTGTCTGCCATGTCCGCCAAGCATCTACGGGTACGGCGGTTGAGATGGCAGTCCCGGCATTCAATGTCTGAATGAAAAATGAGACTGACTTTGCTTTTTTAAGGGGGCAAGGAGCGAGAATTTCATGCGAATGGTTGAAAAAAATGGACAGATTCTGCTGCAGGGTGTCTCCTGTTTCGATTTAGGGCGCACGCTGGACTGCGGACAGTGCTTTCGATGGAAACGCTGTCCCGACGGCTTCTGGGAGGGCGTTTGCTGCGGAACCTTCTGCCGGGTCAGGCAGGAGCGCACTGTTTTGATTTTTACCCATACAAGCCGCGGGCTCATCCGGGACTTTTGGATCCCTTATTTCGGCCTGGACGAGGATTATACTACTTTGTGCCGGAACTTTTGCACCGATCCTGTTTTATGCCGGGCTGTCCGGTTCGCGCCGGGCATCCGTCTGCTGCGCCAGGATCCGTGGGAAACCCTGTGCTCTTTTATCATCAGTCAAAACAACAATATCCCTCGCATTCGCGGCATTATAGAGCGGTTTTGTTCTCTTTTGGGCGATCCGATGGAAAAAGGCCCGCCGGCTTTTCCCACGCCGGAACGGCTCTCCTCATGTACGATAGAGGATCTTGCACCGCTGCGCAGCGGATTTCGGGCCAGGTACCTTCTGGATGCGGCGCAAAAAGTGTCTTCCGGCGCTGTCAATCTAAAAACCGTCGATACACTGGATAGTGACAATGCCCGACGGGTCCTGACCAGTATTTGCGGCGTAGGCCCCAAAGTTGCAGACTGCGTACTGCTGTACGGCTTTCACAAAACAGAGGTAGTGCCAATGGACGTCTGGATGAAAAGGGTTCTGGCCGTATTATACCCTGACGGTTTTCCCCAGCGGCTCTCGCCCTGGATGGGAATTGCCCAGCAATTTCTGTTTCACTACGCACGGCATCACGCCGCGGATCTTCGCCAGCCATCACTGGTACGGGCGTAATCCTGCTATCCCTCTGTCAATTTGGCAAAACGCATTCAAATGCGGGTTTTCAAAAAATGAAAGCGCTCTTTTATCCCATTTTTTTACCATCCCAGGACATTTTCATCAATCCTCCGGACCACACCGTTTGTATATGGGGTAAAGTGCTTCTGCCAAAACCCGGCGGCAGTCGGGTTAAAGCTTTCATAATCCACTCCCAGAAGGGTATATCCCTCGGATGCCAGCACATTGATGAGGAAATTCAAAAGGCTGGGATACAGTCCCTTTCCCCGGTGCGCTGGCAGACAGAAAGCACCACAGATATTCTGTACTTGTGGCAGCTCTGTAACAAAATTTTCCGCCGCATCCGCCGTTTCAATATAAGCGGCAACCCCTTCCGAATTTTCTGCTGCAAACAGACGGGTTTTTTTCGTTATCCACAGGTCTGGCCCAGTATGCTTCATAAAGCAGGGGCTTTTTTCAAAATGAGCGTTTAACATCCGATGCAGAGGTTCCAGTCGGCCGCGGGATTCTGGGGGTATTTCAAAAAAAGAAAAACCTTCGCAGGCAGGCGACCGTATCGGTGTCATGGGGCGGATGGCGTCAATACACCGCAGTCCGAAACCATACTGGAAAAATGCCGTTATTGCTTCCCGGTCGTGAGCATATAACCCAATAGAATGGCTGGAAATACCGGCATTCGCCCATTTTTGGGCCGCTGCCTGATACAGCTTTTGATAAATTCGAATACGGTCCTCCCTCGCTGCGCCATGGGCGTAGATCGGAGAAAAAGTCCCCCGAGCTGTAGTGGTAAAAGCATTGTCCATGGGTGCCAGGCAACAGAGGAAACCTATCATTTCTCCATTTTCAAATGCGGCGCATCCTAAACCGTTTTCGGCCAGCTCGCTCAAATCCGGTATCCGCGGATCTGGCGGCAGCGCTGGCACGGCCTGGCGTTCCTGCTGGTAATTTTCCCAGGCAAGGCGCTTTGCCTGAGGGATATGGCTGTTGCAAAAATCCAATAAATCCATTTTCTTCTAAAAAGGCGCCCTGCGTGCAGGGCGCCTTCCCTCCTTTTCTTTTGCGGCGTTTGGGCCGCTCTGCCTTTGATTTCAGCATATCGGATGGGTGAAAAAATGTCAACCGTCCGGTTTTTTTCTTAAGCCACTAAGGTTTTTCAATCACTTTGCAGACCATTACGCTAGCATCGTCATCATGACCGCTGGGTTTTCTTTTTTGTGCGGTTTGCCACAGATCCTGAGCCAGCTCTTCGGCACTTTTCTTAGCAGACAGCTTTATCTGGTCAAAAATCCACTCACTGCCTCCCAAAAGCATCCCATCTGAAAGCATGACGATCCAATCCCCTTCGTGCAATTTCAGGCGGCTTTTTGCAAAATCTACCCCTTTGAGGATACCTGCCGGCATGGAAGCTGCCTCCACCTTAACCACCGAGCCATCCCGATAAACAAAAGTCGGCGCCGCGCCTGCTTTCAAGAACTGCGTTTCGCCCGAGTAGAGATCTATTGTTGCCACATCTATCGTAGAAAGAGATTCTTCCTCCGATTTAGCCAGCAGCGCGGCATTGACTAACTCCAAAGAGGAATCAAAAGAAAATCCCGCCGTTACCAGCTTTTTGAGCAGGCAGACGGTCATGGCCGAATCCAAAGCCGCTCTGCTTCCGCTGCCCATTCCATCGGACAAAAGCAGATGAACTCTTCCCCGGCCGTCCCAGATCTCTTCCAGCGCATCCCCACACACTTTCTGTCCGTCACAGGAATGCTGAATTTTCGCCGTTTCCACCGAATAGACGGTTCTCTCGATCCACCGCAGATGGGATGCGTTTTCCACTTCGCTCACCACCGGCAGCTGCAGCCTTCGCTGGCACAGATCGGAAAGCCATAAGGTCATGGAAGTCTGATTCATACGGGCCAGCTTGAAAGGCGGAATTGCCGCTTCTACCGTCAGCCGGCCGGTCTGATCGGTGTAGGCGCTGACTGAAATAGGGGAAAGGTTTTCCCGCTCCAACAGCGCGCTGATCCGGTCGGCCAATGGGAACTCCGCCTGTTCAATGCCGGTCAGCTCCTGTGCCAGGGAATCCAGCATACCGCTCATCCCTTGAAACTGGTCGGTGACTACACCGCGCAGAGTCTGAGCCTGCATATACGCCTCCTTTTTGCCGGACAGGCGCTCATATCCGGTGCAGATCTCGCTTGCCAGCTCCCATTTGTGATCACAATGTTCTTCCATATAGCCGGAAAAATCCTCTGCTGTTATCTTCCCTTTCCGGCGCAAAACCTCAGTCAGGTTGTTAAAACCGTCCATCACCGAATGATACTGTTCTCCCCAACACACCGGCTTTTGCGCGCAGGACTTGCACACATCTTCTGCCGCGGCAGCAAAAACATCCGCCACCGTGCCCGATTTGGAGGAACTGATCTTTTGGTGAACCTGCCGGGTAGTCTCCCCGATATCCGCCAGCGCAGCCGAAGCGAATTTCAGTTTGGATAATACCACTTCCCGGGCCGTTTTGGAAAAGGCGTCCGACCGTTGCCGGCCCCAGAAAATCAAGCTTCGCACCGCCGAGGATGGGATCAGCAAAAATAGTACTGCGCCGAGAAAAATCTCATACAAAACGCTGTATGCCTGATATTCGCTCCCCATAATCAAAGCCGTCAGGCCGTTTACGACCACAAATACCAGCGCCTGTACGACCGATCCCAGCTCTGCAAACATCCCAGCCAGCATGCCGCCGAAGCCATAAGCCGCCGCCAAAAAGGAAAAATCTCCTCCCAAAATTCCCATCGCAATTCCTGCTGTCACTCCTGCAATGGCGCCGCCGGATTCCCGGCCGCACTTTGCCGCCAGCAGAATTGTCACTACCGCCACAACCCGCCCGATGGAGACATCGCCAATGGAAAAAGAGCCCAGCGCCATTACCAGCAGCGCATAGGCAATAATCAGGCAGGAGACATCTTTGCCGTTTAATGTCGCCAGTTTTTCCCGGCGCAGCAAAGCCTCCACCGCGCGCTGAAAGAAAAAGCAGGTTCCAGCCGCCAGTACGGATTCGGATAGGCAGATCACTACATCATACAAAAGATATCCCCGCAGGGAGGCCAGCGCAACCCCGGGCAGAAAAACCGCGCCGAACGCAATAGCGGGTGCTGTCCAGCGTTGATTTTTGTTCATCAGGTGCGGCGGCAAAAGCCATTTGACGGCTACCGTCAGCGCAACCGCCGCGATATAGCGAGTATTGTTCTCCGGGTGAACGGAAAAAATATATCCCAAAAGCGCACCCGCACCCGCTGCAGTGGCTCGCTCTTTTTTTCCGGCTGCGGCAAAGGCTACCCCAAACGGCGCCAACTGCCCTAGCAAAAAAGCGTTGGACAGTATGAATCCGCAGACAACACAGGCCAGATATTCCAGCAGCACGGCCTGCCTCTTTAAAAATCCTGCCAGATGAGAGACGGCAGGCATGGGTTTTTCCTTTGTTTTTAACACAATTATCCCTCATTTCTTTTATCCGGCCGGCCCATCAGGTATTTTTCCCTTTGTTTGTGCATAAAATATGGTTTCCGGCATTTTTAGTATAGCTGTTTTCCATAGCGTAACCTGTCGGAACCGGTCGTCCTCCAGCAGCGGGCGGCCCATTCTGCCCCAAAACCTACCTTGACAAGCAAACTGGGCAAAGGTAATATATATTTATATCGATTTTTCTAAAAAATGGAATGATCAGCAATCGCCGTGACTGCGGCAACAGGAGGAAACAACATGAAACTGGAAGGCGTGCGTACTCGTTTTGCACCCAGTCCCACTGGCTATATGCATGTGGGAAACCTTAGAACTGCTCTTTATGCCTATCTGATGGCCAAATCCCAGGGCGGCACCTTTATTCTCCGCATCGAAGACACTGACCAGGAACGTTATGTGGAAGGCGCTGTGGACATCATTTATAACACGTTGAAGGAAGCGGGGCTTTATTGGGATGAAGGGCCGGATATCGGCGGTCCGGTGGGGCCTTACGTCCAAAGCGAGCGCATGCCCATGTTCAAAAAATATGCCGAACAGCTGGTGGAAAGCGGACATGCCTACTACTGCTTCTGTGATAAGGATCGCTTGGAGGAAGTTCGAGTGCTGCAAAAAGCTTCCGGTATTGTCCCTCGGTATGATGGGCACTGCCGCAACCTTTCCAAAGAAGAAGTGGCAGAAAAGCTGGCGGCAGGAATTCCTTACGTCATCCGGCAGAAAATGCCTACCGAAGGAACCACTTCTTTTCACGATGAAGTATACGGCCTGATCACCGTAGATAATGATACGCTGGACGATCAGGTGCTCATCAAAGCCGACGGTATGCCTACCTACAACTTTGCCAATGTGGTAGATGACCATACCATGGGCATTACCCACGTAATCCGCGGATCTGAATACTTGTCCTCCACTCCCAAATATAATCTTTTGTACGAGGCGTTTGGCTGGGAAATCCCTACCTATATCCATTGCCCACCGGTGATGAAAAACGCCACCGAAAAACTGTCCAAACGAAATGGAGACGCATCTTATCAAGACTTGGTCGCCAAGGGGTATCTTCCTCCTGCTATCGTCAATTATCTGGCGCTGTTAGGCTGGGCACCCAAAGGCGAACAGGAGATCTTCACGATGGAGGAACTCAAAAAGGAGTTCTCTGTTTCCGGCATCAGCAAATCTCCTTCGATTTTTGACAATCAAAAACTGGACTACATTAACGCGGAATACATCCGCCGCCTCCCGCTGGATCAGTTTCACCAAATCGCTCTGCCCTGGATCCGGCAAACGGTGAAACGCGAGGACGTGGATACCCGGCTCATCGCTAAGGTGCTGCAGGCGCGGACGGAGGTGCTCAATCAGATTCCAGAGCAGGTGGACTTTATCGACTGCCTGCCGGAATACGATACAGCGCTGTATATCCATAAAAAAATGAAGACCAATAAGGAGACCTCTTTGGAGGCGCTCAAGGCTGCATTACCCGTATTGGAAGCGCTGGACAATTTTTCCGAAGAATCCATTCATACCGCCCTGTTTGATTTAATCGCCAAACTGGGTGTGAAAAATGGGTATCTGCTTTGGCCGATCCGCGTGGCTGTAAGCGGAAAGCAGTTTACCCCTGGCGGCGGAATTGAAATCTGTTCTATTTTGGGCAAGAAAGAATCCCTTGCCCGCATCCGAAAAGGGATTGATCTGTTGAGCAAATAAGCGTGGTATCGTTCTTCGCAAAAGAAATCCAAAAGCAAAAAAGCCCGGTTTCACAAGCAAAAGCATTTGCAAAGCCGGGCTTTTTGTATGGCCGAAAAAGATAGGTTGAAACGCAGTTTTGCCTCTGTATTTAGGCCAAACAAAAAGGGCAAAACCCTTAAAGGGTTTTGCCCTTTTTCCAAGAAAGCTGTCAAAAAAACAGGTTCAAAAGCAGATAGTATCCTGTTAAAATTATGTAGAAAATACCGATAATCGGCAAGGTCCGTTTGACCAGCGCACCAAAATCCGTTTTAAAATGCTCGCATGCCAGGGTCAGGCATAAATGGGTAGGGGAAATTTGCATCGCCGTATAAGTACAGCTCATTAGAAAAACCATCAAAGGCATGCCCGCACCAGGCACTGCAGCAAACGCCATAGGCAGGCACAGCGTAATGATCGCGGTGGATCCTGCAACAATGGAGCCAATGAAAAAGATCAGGCCGAATACTAAAAAGCTGGGAATAGGCAACGCCTCAAACAGGCCGGGCAATTCGGTAATAACATTGGTGTGTGTCAGAAGGTCTTTGAAAATCATGACCACAAAGGTATTGATGACAATACGGGACTCCAACGCAGATAAGAAAAAGGGCTTAATCTCCTGCCAAGTAAACCGGCTGGTAAAGAAATAGACAACAATAACTCCCACTGTAGCAATATATACCGGAACGTTGAATGCAACGATCAAAAAAATGATAACCGCAATTGTCCACAGGCTGCGGCATAGACTCTGCAAGTCTGCAAGCTTGTCCGTTGAAGCAGCTTCTCCTGTTTCTTTCGGCACTCGGCGCAGATAAAACAGATAGCCCAGCAACATCAAGCAGGCCACCATCGGCACCATCCCCAGAACAAACGCCCCCATCTGCACTCCCGTCAGCTGGCAGGCTAAAATAATGGAAGAATAGGTCGGCAAAAAGCTTTCTGGGATATGGCGGAAGTAGGACGCGACAAAAGTCTTATCCTCTTTGCTGATATAATCCCCGCAAGCGGTATCTACCATGGAACCCGCAATAAAAATAGCGCCGGGGGATGGCAATAACCCGATAAAAACCGGTGCGATAGACGCATTGATCCGCCGGCTGTTGAACAGCCGCGAAAGGGAACGCTGCGCCAAATCCAAATGGCCGCGCAGTTCCATCATGCGCTGCAAAAAGGTAATGAGATAGCAGTTAAGAATAACCATAATAGTCGATTCACCGACCATGGATTTTCCAGTAATCAGCAGGGCATCCCAAATAGGGATTCCGTACAAAACCACTGTCAACACCGCTCCGATCCCGATGGCGCCGGACAGCGGAATTTTAAATTTCAGCAGAATGATAATCCCCACAAAAATAAGGGCTAATTTTATAAAATCGCCATACTGCGCCCAAAACGTTAAAAAAGAAAAATGATCCAAATACAAAACCTCCGTAAAGTCTTTCCGTTTGATTATTATCTTTGCAATGACGCAATCTTGTTTCAGCACTGAATCTTTTCATGCAAAATCAGGCAGGCGGCGAAAAAATCGCCTTGCGCTGTTTGCACATTCGAATTTTCGTACCCCTCATACCCGCCTGAAAAACTGATTTTCAACTGAAACCGATTCTATTTTACCGTAGCTGCTTGATAAATACAAGTTGTTTTCTTGGAATTCACTGTTTCTCTTCATCATTTCAAAACCGCTGTCTTTTCGCATTGTCCACAGCAAACGCGAACGCCGGCATTTTTTGTTATTGGGGCCGGCAGAACAAAAGGAGATCCCATAGGATCTCCTTTTGTCTTCTTTTATTGTTTCTATTATGCCGCTTGGATATCCTGCTGGTCATCCGCCGAGGTATTGTATACGACACCGACCGTCTTCCAGCCCGATGCTTTTTGTGCATCATACATGCAGCTTTCTGCCCGAAAGCTCTGAACATATCCAGCAAAAGCACCAACCCAGTTAGAGCTGACCGTTGTCGAAACGTACACAGAAGCCTCGCAGTCAATCACCGTTCCCTGCACGCTAAATCCAATAAAGCCGCCGATGCTTTTGGGCGGTGCTTCCTGATTGTTCACATCCTGCGCCTGAATGGAGAGAACTTGACCAGACGCCGTACAATCTTCTAGCTCCCCATAACAAAAGGAACCCGCAAAAGCACCAACCTCGCCAAATCCGCTGACTGTTACCGAAGCCTTACAGTGACTGGCGCTGCCTCCTATTTGGCCCGCAATGCCTCCCACCTCATAACCGCCTTCTACTGTTCCCTCTACTGACACCGACTCCAGCGTTCCATTGCACGTTCCCGCCAAAAGGCCCGCCGCGCCGTACTCCGACCCATACTGGCATGGAGAAGTCACTATACATTCTTTCAGATTCAGGTTTTTCACCACACCATCTGAACCGATAAGAGAGAACAGGCCAATGCCGTCGGGCGCATAGTCCGGATCGGCCAGATAGTCCTGCTCGGATGCTTCCAACCGCAACCCGGAAATGGTATGGCCCTGCCCGTCAAAAACGCCGTTGAATCCCCGCAAAGTTGGATCTCTGGCATCGTCATCGTCCCAATGGCCTAAATAACGCTCGTTTTGCCCCATGGGGGTGAACACGACACCGGACAGATCAATGTCCGCCGTCAGCAAATAGGTATCATACTGATTCAGCCAACCACCTGCGTTAATCCGTTCAGCAGCCTCCAATAATTCCTGTACATTGGATATCTCAATCGTTTGCCGCCCCGGCTGCTGCTCCATATCCAAATTCGTTACGCCGACAATCTGATATACAACGTCTCCCTCTGAAAAATCCTCTTTCAGCGCTTCCGGTACCTTCTGCACCGTAACAGGACGGAATACATAACGTACCGGGCGCAGATGCGATTCACCTGCCAAACGACGGTAATCAATGATGATATCCCCGTTTTCCTTCTGTTTCACCCCGCTTTTCTCCAACGAAAAGGCAAAGCGGTCATCCTCTGCGTAATCCGTGGAATAACGGTTGAGCCAACCTGCATCGTCTGGGCGGCTGACGGGGGAAACCATAAAGAAATCTTGGATCTCCGCCAACTGGTCAAATGGGATATCGTACGCCCAGCCTGACGCATCCAGATATGGATCCAGCAGCCCTTTTTCTTTCAGATAGCCATATCCGAGATCGGCCTCTCCCTCCGGCGCTTCGGACTCTGCCAGGTCATGGCCAAAACGATAGGTTTCATATAACTGTGCGGTCCAATCCATTTGTGCCAGCGCTTCCTCTTCCACATTTATGCCGGTACTGCCAGTAAGAAGTTGAGAAGAAGCCAATCCTTCCGGCAGCGACGCCGTCTGCATCGAGTCGGCCCGGCAGCCGAACAAGCTGCCGGTCAGTAGGCACGCGACCAAGACAACGCTCATTACTACAGCGCCCCGAGGTTTCCGATCAGTGTCAAATATGGCAGAAAAACGCTGCATCAACGTTTTTTTCTCATTGCAAAAACCAGTGGTAAAAAGAAAGCGCCGTCCAACCCCCTGCTGCAACACTTCAAAAATCGCCTCGCTGTATTGGATGCGAAAAGCCTTGTCCTTCTGTCGAGTCACCCTTTCATCGCAGGAAATCTCCAGATCCCGGTCTGCCGCACGAACCATCCAATGGATAATCGGGTTAAACCAGTGCACGGTAGACACCGCAACCAGTAAAAGCTTATACCACAAATCATGACGCATCACATGAACCAGTTCGTGCCGGAAAATCATCTTGAGCGTCATAATCGGATAATCCTGCCGGGGCAGCAGCAGCAACGGACGGTACAAGCCACTCACCATCGGGGAAGCTGCCGCCGGGCAGCACATCAGGCGCAGCGGACCGTGATACCCCAGTTCATTTTGGATTTCCTCCAAAATAGTCTGACAATCAGGATTCTGAAGCGGCCGCGCATAGGCACGCAAAACACACCGAACTCTGCAGTAGGATACCAGGCGGATCGCCAGTACCGCCACGGCGCCCAACCCCCAAATGACAACTCCCGCTTCTTTCCATGGGAACGTCTGCAGCTTTGTCTTCCAATCCGACCATAAATGCTCTGTTTGAACCGTCTGCGCTTTCTTCTCTGCCAGGGAACTTGATTCAGAAGTTTTCTGTTGTTCTATCTGGTTCGACTGTTCTTGCAAGGTAGGGGCATCCTGCCGAGTCTGCCCCTCCGCTTCCTGAGAAATCTGCGTTTTCGAATCCTGTGGCGCTGTCCATGCGGCAGATATAGCGGACTGGAACGGTCCGCTCAAATCCGGTAATTCGATCGCAGGCATTTGAAAGGGAATCAAAAGACGCACGGTAATGACCATCCAAACCCAATAACGCCAGCTGGCCGAATATCTCTTTTTTAAAAGCGGGGTACAAAACAAAATCAGTGCTGCCAACGCCGACATGTTCAGCGTAACGCGCATGAGATTTGCAAACAGGCCCACCATATGCTATTTCTCCTTTTTCATCTGATCCAGGTAGTGCTGCAGATCATCTAAATCGGATTGAGTCAAGTCCCGGCTTTCGACCATGGAGGCCACCAGATTTCGAATGGAATTTCCGTGAAGCTTTTGGAGGAAATTCCTGTCTTCATAAGCCAAGTATTCCTCTTCTGAAACAAGCGGCACATAAAGGTTGCGGTTTCCCTGCTTGCTACTGGACAAGAAGCCTTTTTCCTGAAGCCTGCCCAACAAGCTTAAAATCGTAGAATCCGCCCAATTTTTTCTTTCCTTTAATTTTCTATCAAAATAATTACGCGGCACAGGGCCGTCCGCTTCCCACAATGCAATCATAATTTCCAGTTCCGATTCCGGTAGCTTTCTCATTTTCATACAGCATTCTCCTACATTTGTAGCGTCATTTTCTTCATTGTATAATTTTAAACTGGATTTGTCAAATATTTTCTTTTCAATAGCACCTCTCCCAGCTATTCTACGGATGCCGACCGTTACGGAAAAATTTTTTTCATGAAGGAAACGTCAAATTCCTTTCCAAAAAACAAACGGCGCAGCAGGCCTTTCCGCCTACTGCGCGCCCAATCATGATTCCTGTTCCGGCGACGTTTCTGCATACAGCTTTTTCATATTTTCCGGCAGAACCCTCTCCAGCCGGTACCGCTGTAC
Organism: uncultured Oscillospiraceae bacterium; assembly: GCA_904397845.1. GTDB lineage: Bacteria > Bacillota > Clostridia > Oscillospirales > Ruminococcaceae > UBA3818. Next base: position 27,992 of record CAJFOX010000019.1, on the reverse strand, counting down.
TTTTTCCTGCCCTGCCCTTCCCATTTTTTCCCGCAACTTCTTATCCTCATACAGCTGCCGGACGGCCTGGCAAAAAGCCTCCTCATCGTCAAAATCAAACAACAGGCCGTTGACACCCGGTTCGATCAAATCCTCATGACCCTTGATCCGGCTCGCGATAACCGGAAGTCCGCAGGCCATAGCCTCCATAATCTGAAACGGCAGCCCTTCGATTCTACTGGCAGATACGCTTGCATCAGCCAGATAAAAATAAGGGGCCAAATCACGCGTGTAGCCGGGGAAACGGACCTCTTTGCGAACCGAAAGCCGAACCGCCAAGGACTTTGTCCTTTCAAATTGCTCTCCCTCTCCTACCAGAATCAACCTGCAGGGAATCCCCTCCTGTTTCAGCCGCCGGATAGCCCGGATCAAGAACATCTGGTTTTTCCGGTCGGAAAACTCCGCTGCACATACCATAACAAACTCCTGCGGCAAAAGGAAATATTCCCGCCGCAAAGCCTGTACTGCCCTGATCGTTTCGTCGCTTTTTTCAAAACGGGAAACATCGACTCCCATGCCGTCGATAAAAACCAGCTGTTCTTTATATAAATGATGCTTCTGCGCAATCTGCTCATCCTGCCGGTTCATCACCGCTACTACATTGGTCACTGGGCGGGTCAATTTTTCCGCAGCCAGCAAAATGATACGTTTTTTCCAAGAGGTATTTTCGTCAAACAGATACCCGTGTACAGTATTAATGACCCAAGGCCGCCGGCCGCTGAGCAGAATCCCCAGCCGGGTAAAAAATGCTGCCAGTGATGTATGGACGCTGACCAGGTCATATCCCTCTTTGCGGATCCATTTTCGGATTTGGAAAGCACACCTAAAATTGCCCAAAGAAGTCATCTTTTTTTCAAATGGGATCGGGATTGCCGTCACGCCGTCCGGAAAACCGACCGGGTCTCCCGCTCCCATAACGTGAACCTCGCTTCCCTGGGATAGAAGCGCGTTCAGATAGGGGATATGAAACGTCCTTAAATGCCCGAAAGTCGAAGCTACATACAGGATTTTTTTTGCCATCACAGTCCCACGCTTTCTTTTCGATATTGCCGGTTCATGCCAACGCCAACACCCAACAAAATCCAGAACATGGTCGAAGTCATGACGGTAGAATCATTAAAAAACCCGGCAAATAGATAACCGGCAACACCTAATCCCACCGCAATCCCCCGAAGGCCGTTCCGGTTCTGCCGATGCCCGCCGTACAGACGAAAGCAGTCCCATAGATAAGATACGCAGACCGCTAAAAATGCCAGAAGCGCTATGCCACCTTCATTGACGAAAATTTGCAGGTACAGGTTGTGCGGTTTGTCAACTACAATACTGCCGGTGCCATAAGCATACAGCTTGCCCAAAATATCGTCCTGCGGAAATTCATACAAAAAGCAATCCGGTCCGGCACCCAGCACCAGGTAATCGGGTAAAATGGGGATGGTTCGAGACCAGATATAGCCACGCATCGATCCTATCAGCTCTTTTCCTTTCAAAAAGCCGGCGATGGGGGGCTCTTCCAGCGTCATGGGATCAGTAGAGTCTATTTCTGCAAGATAGACCTGGGTCTCATCATAATAAAACTGTAGCAGCTGCTTTCCATTATAAAGAAGACGCAGGTATGTATAAGGGGTATTCCCCTCTACCGATTTGACAGGGCGGAAGGAAAGATCGGCAAACGCAGGATTCTGCGTGACGAAAACGCCGTCATCATTTTGCGTAAAAGGAACCTCTTGCCCCGACTGATCCCGGAAAACGACCTCTCCGTCTTCCACCGAAAGGGATAACGCGTCTTTTTGCACGGTAATAACAGCGCCGGACGGCGTATTTTCCACAGAGCGGATCGGAATATAGTCTTTGTAATCAAAGTCGGACGTATCCGAAAAAATAGTCCGGATATCGTCAAAAAGCATAGGAATCCGTTCAAAAATGGCATTGTGCAGGATCAAATTCACACCAATCGTTATGACTAGCAATCCGCCGATGGCAGAAAGCACCAGTTTCCAATGCCGAAGCAGAAGGCGGCGAAAAAAGATCACGGCCAATACCATAGCCGCAGCCACACCAATCAGGCCAGCCCTTGAAGTGGAACCCAGCAACAGCATCAAAGAGAGCAGCGCCGCCAGGATTAACGGAATCCGGAACTTCCAGCGTTTTTCAAACAGCGCCAGCACCGTACATACGGGGAATGTCATAGCTGCAATGCTTCCCAGGTAATTATAATGGTTGGCCGTACCATACATCTTCGCCTTTTCAAATTGGAGCGTACTGATTTTTCCGCCAATCTCATCCGGTACCACCAAGTTATTCACCCAGTCGCTGGTCATGAAATCATGCCCTGCAAACTGGGAAATGCCCATGACTGCATTGATCGCAATCAAAATGCCCATTGCCGCCATCAACAGCTTCAAATCCTGTGCCGACCGGTAAGAAAGAGCCGTATACAAGAATAAAATCAAATAGCAAATCTGTGTGACCATCCCCTCTGCCCTGTCATACATTCCCCACAAGGCCGTGTCCCGATGATCGGAAAAAAGAGCGGAAAGAACCAAGCACAACAGAAAAACACCGCATGCTGCAAAATAAAACCAGCCCAGCCGATCGATTCCCGCAAAAAGCTTTTTGCAGCATACTAACAACAAAACCAGCATCACCGCTGCCATAATCCATAAAAACCGGGCGCGATACTGAGAGAAAATCTCCGTTTTTCGATTGACAAGGAATAAACGATACAAATCCCCGCTTAGAAAATGCTGTGTCGCCCGGATCACAAACGGCATAACCGCCAACAAAAGCGCAACGGGAAAAAACAACCAGTTTTTCTTTTTTCTTTCCCAGATAAAGCCTTTTTCCACCGCTATTTCTCCTTCTCCTTTTCTCCGCTGCCAGGTAGAACTTCCTCGTTTCTCAAGCCCTTGAAAACTGTCATCAATAAGATTTTGACATCCAAAAACAGGCTCCAATTTTCAATATAATACACATCCCATTCAATCCTTTTCGGGATAGAAGTATCCCCACGATAGCCTTTTACTTGCGCCAGCCCAGTGATACCCGGCTTTACCTGATGCTTTACCATATAAAGTGGAACGCTTTTTTGAAAGTTTTCTACAAAATATGGCAGTTCCGGGCGTGGACCGACCAGGCTCATGTCCCCTTTCAGCACATTATAAAGCTGCGGCAGCTCATCAATGGAATATTTGCGTATAAAGGCTCCGAATTTTGTCTTTCGAGGATCCTCATTGGTACTCCATGCGGTGTCGGACTGATCGTTGACGATCATAGAACGGAATTTATACATGGTGAACAGTTCCTTATTCAACCCCACCCGCTCCTGCTTAAAAATCACAGGCCCTGGCGAGGTCAGCTTAACGCCGATGGCAGTCACCAACAGGATTGGAGAAGATAAAATCAGCAAAATCAAAGCGCCGAAAAAATCCATGGCACGCTTGAGGAAGGCGTTGGCATAATTGTCCAGAGGGATCTTTCGAATATTAATCAGAGGAATTCGGTCAATTTGATCAATATAGGGCCGGCTGGGAATATACCGATAACAAAAGGGAATAATCGAAACCTTTGTTCCGGTTTTTTCACAGTCGGACATGATCTGTTCCAGATATCCGGCTTCACTGATGTCCAGCGCACAGATCAATTCCTCCGGCTTACGTTCGTTTAACACCTCATACAGCGACCCGTAATCCCCCAGATAATCCCCGTCCAGCCGGGCGTAATTGGACACATAGCCCAAATAGTCGTATACGTAGTCTTTGCGGGAACGAATCGTCTCCAGATATTCCCTGGCGGAGCCGCCGGATCCCAGGATAATCAGAGTCTTTTTATGATATCCCTTTTCTCGCAGATAGCTCATCAGCCACCGCATCAAAAAATGTTTGCCCACTAAAAACAGCGTGCTGATGAAGAAATACTGTACCATCACCCAGCGGGACAGATAATGCCATTTCATAACAAATAGTACTGCCGTAACGATTCCAGCCATTACCGTATTGGCTTGAATCAATTTGACCACCTCTTCGCTGAAAGTGCGGGTTCGAAAAACACAGATCAGGTCAAAAGTGCTGAAAATAAGATAATAAATCGGCAGAAGCGCCAGTACAAACAACAAATAATAGGAAAGCAGCAGATGATTTTCCGTCGAATCAAAGATATGAAACCGAACCGTATAGCTTAATACAATAGAAAGAAACAATACCACCAAATCTGTCACAATATTCAAACGATCCAGCAGCGCCTCATTTTCTCGAATCATAAACGTCCTCCCAGCATCCTCTGTTTTCTGGTGCAGATAATGCCACTATAAAATAATAACTGCGGCAAAGGAGCCCTTATTTCAAACACTATGTTATTTTCTAAACTTTTTAAAAACTTCCACACGTATGCTTATTATACGATAAGAATAGTAAAATAGCAATCTCCTTGTGCACTTTGCTAAAGGATTTCACCGCGTTTTCTTTCTTGTTTCTATTTTTCTTTTGTGGTAGTATAAAATTGTATTGATATTGTCTGCTTTTGAGTGTTTTTCCATTTAATCGTTCGCTGTTTTTGGCAAAACGGATATGACCCGCCCCTCCGTTCTGCCGGAAAAACAAAAGGGATGCTTCTTTTTTCCCATATCTTTGAAGGAGGTAAATCATGTCCAAGAAAAAGGCGTTCCAATTTTTTCTTTCCGCTACCTGCCTGGCAGCCGCCTACTTCCTGTCCCGGTTTGGATTATTTTCCTTCCACGAGATGAAACAATGGCCAGCCGTTTTAGCGGTGACAGGCATCGCCGTACTGGCTATTGCCGCACGATTCGGATGCCGGATTGCTTCGGCAACGACTGTTGCCGGCTATCTGGGCGGTTTCTTCCTCGGCCTTTGGCTGGGCAAAGAAGGAACCGATCCCGGTGGAGGGCGGACCGACAGCGGCTGGATCATTTGGACATTTATTTTCCTGCTGGGAATCCTTTGCGGCTTTCTGGCCGATTGGATTTTTCAAAAAAAGCAAAAAACAGGGCTTGACTTATAAATCAAGCCCTGTTTTTTGCTTTTTAAAACGAATTTTTCCACCCTTATGCGCTGTCCTGAAAAACAGCGGCCGGATCAACCCACCATGGGAATTAACACGATCCGCTTCTCTGGTAGGATCTCATCTTCCAGTCCATTTTCCTCCATCACAGCTGAAATAGAAGTATTGTACCGTTTAGCAATGCTCCAAATATTTTCTCCCGCATCAGCATAATAAATGGTCATGGCGCTTTGGTTTTCCCGTGTTTTTTCCCGTGTTTCATCCACTTTGATTGCAGTGATAAACGAAACTGGCATTACGCCCAGGATCATTCCGTCTACCCGCAGCCGGCAGCGGCATTGCAGGTTGTTTTTTTCCTGGATGGCATATTGGCAGTCCTCTACCGTAATGGACCATTCGGGCAAATAGTCATCTGCTTTGGTTTCCAGCTGATACTCCTGCGCCACATCCTGTGCCTGTTCAAAATAAACGGGAACACCGTCAGCATCGGTTCCCAGCATACAGTAACGCAGCTTTCCGCTGATTAGCAGGGTCTGCTCCTGCGCCAGGACGGACAGAGCACCTGTCTCGCACCAAAAATCCACCGGTTCTTTCAAATAGTCCGGCATCTGTATGGTTTGTTCCAAATCGCAGATTTGCGGCATCCCGCCCACCGCCAGCAGCAAAGAGACGGACTTTGGAGACAGCTGCAGTTCATATTGGGTTGAATACGCATCGACCGCAGGAAGAATCGTGTTTTCTCTCAGAACAATGCACCTCAGTCCCAAGGTGAACTCTCCAGAAGCAGTACGCGTCAAGCCATCCGCGTCAGTCTGCAGGTGCAGGGCGGACCAGAGCAGGTCAAGCTGAACATGGCAGAGACATTCTTCTCCCGCTCCATCCACGTCCATCATCTGACTGACCGGGATCTGGTAATGAACGGATTGCCGTGCGCTCTCCTCTCGAGGCTGGTACTCCAAAAAGACTTCCAGTTCCCCTTTTACAATTATTTTTCCTCCCGTCACCTTCCAATCAGTCGTACGAACCCTTTCGCTATGCCGAATGATATAATCCATCGGCGGCTTTTCCTGTCCCAGTTCCAGATCTTCCCGAACCGTAAATTTTTTATAAGCGGTCCCCACCAGCTCACTGGTACGCGTCGACCGGTGACTCAGCTGCAATCCCGCTCCTTCCGCAGCGCTGACCATTTCCTCCTCCATACTGGAAAGGATCTTTACTGTGACGGTAAAAGCGCCTCTGACATCTATGCGGCGCTGGTTTACCGCTTTGCAGTTTAAATAATCCTCTTTCAAAGAGCAAAATACCATTGGATTCTGCGGTGTGGTTTTCAATTCAAGCGTTTTTAGAAATTCCACTTTGTGCTCGCTGGTTCGCAGTTGCCCATCCTCGCCGGTATAATAAACGGTAATCGCGGTAGCGCCTTCCAAAATACATTTATCCCCGCTGACCTCCGTTTTGGAAAAAGCAGGGCGGGCCTGGCATTTCAGTACTTTCACAATATCCGGGCAGTAGTCCGGCAGAAGCAGATCACTTTCAACGGGTAGTTCGGTAAAGGAATCAAATGCGATTTCGCAAACGGCAATGCGGTCTTTTTTCAGCTTATATTCCATTTTTTGCACGCTCCCCCTTATTTGTTCTGCTAAATGATATGCCCTCTTCCGATAAAATAGTACCTACCATTTGACAGAAGGGGAATAAAAACGGGGCATTCGGTGCAAACTACCATAAAATCCAAGCCGAAAGGGAGTTTTTTACTATGGTAACCAATTTTTCGGAAAATATGAAATCCAATGCTTATTTTCAATCTTTGCCCGCATGGGTGCAAGAGACCATCCAGCAGACGGCCATTACATTGCACTCGGAGGAAGAACTGCGCCAATGCGCCGAAAAGTTGATGCAAAACGGTCAAAAATAAAACTGCCGGACATTGCAGGCCGCCTGTTAAAATACAGGAGGCCTGCTTTTTGTGATCTAAAACTTCACAGGATATACATACTTGGCGTATATTCCAAAAGGCAAGCAAAGCTCTTATCTAGATTGTGCCCTGCGGTTTTTCTTCATACAGAACCGCTTTGCCGCAGATGAATGGGCGCCCTTGCCCTTTAAAGGGCCCCATAGCAGATTGAAAAAAAGGATGTGGATATGCTATGATAAACGTTAAGCAACAAGGAGGCGGTTTTGATGAAGGAAGAATTTTGCCGCACAGCGCTACTGCTGGGAAAGGATGGGGTGGAACGTCTTTCCCAAGCAAAAGTAGCAGTCTTCGGAGTGGGAGGGGTCGGTTCTTACTGCGTGGAAGCGCTTGCCCGCGCCGGAATTGGCACGCTGATTCTGTTTGACAGCGACCGGATCGCTGTATCCAATATCAACCGGCAGCTGATCGCATTGCACAGCACGGTTGGCATGCTGAAAACAGAGGTTGCCGCTCGCCGCATTGCTGACATCAATCCGGACTGCCACGTCATCCAGTATCCGGTATTTTTTTTGCCAGAGAACGCGGCACAATACGACCTATCCGGCTGCTCTTATATCGTGGATGCCGTAGATACCGTTGCCGCCAAGCTGAGTATCATCCAGCTGGCTATAGAAAAGGATATCCCGGTTATCAGCTGTATGGGAGCCGGCAATAAGCTGGATCCCACCCGTTTTGAGGTAGCGGACATCTCCCACACCTCGGTCTGTCCATTGGCAAGGGTTATGCGTCGGGAACTAAAAAAGAGGGGGATAGAACACTGCAAGGTGGTTTATTCCCAAGAACCGGCGCTTTCTCCTGCTGTGACAGACGAACAGCTCCCTGATGGCTCATCCCGCCGCGCAATTCCCGGCAGTGTTTCCTTTGTCCCCTCTGCCGCCGGATTGATCCTGGCTGGAGAAGTAATCAAGGACCTCGCTTTGGGGAAGCAGGAATAGAATACTTTTTTCAGCTGGGCAGGAACCAAACGCTGTTCGTGTGCAGACGGGGAGCGGCAGTTTTTCTGTCTTTTTTTACAAAACAAAGGCGCAAAAAGAATGGGCTGCCCTTTTCTGCTGCCATGATACGTGAACCATCCAGAAACAATGACATACAGACATTTGAAAAGCCCATGAAAAAGTCACCCTGCCAATGAAGTTCCAAGTGACATAGCCGATGGCCATGGCAAGGGCTGATCCAAAAGAAATATCGGTTTTTTATAGTTTTTTCAACGATTTGGTTCCTTCCTTTCGTCTTTTTTCCACAAGGGATCAAGCGCCTATGTCAAAAAACGAACCAAAAGATGGATGATCTGTGGGAAAAGAGAAATGACGACCAGCATCCGCACCACTTGCAAAACAATCAGGTCCGGGCTTTGAATCCCCAAATCCGCAGAAATCAGCGCCATATCGCTGGCTCCTGCCGGAGTAGCCGCCAACATGGATTCCCGTCGGCTCATTCCGCAGGTTTTGGCCATCACGCGTCCTATCGCCAGGCAGGCAACCATATAACCCAGTAAAAGTAAGATCACCGCAGGGATCAGATCCTTTAGCTCCACCACATCCTGCAAGGTAACCGAGCTGCCTATGTAGCAGCCGGAGAGCACCTGCGCCGCCCGCTTCATCCACATGGGAAGGTAGGCTCTGTCAAACAAAAGCTTCAACGCAATCACGCCGATAAGCGCAAACAACAGCGCTCCAACTGGCACGCCGGACAGCTTGCCGATCACGCCGAAAACGCCTGCCACCACCACTGTCAGTATAAATTCCGCCGGATATTTGCTTCGGGAAGAATGGGTCTGCACCCTTGCTTCCTGTTGGGGGATTGCTTCCTTCTTCGTCACAGTCAAAATCAGGCTTGGAAACACTCCAATACCGGTTAAAAGGCGGGCAAACTGCATAACAGCCACCTTACCGCCATTGCCTCCCATATCCGCCGCAATGATCGGCGTATCACTCATACCGCCCGGAACTGCACACATAAAGGAGGTAATCCAGTCCAAATCGGTGACTGCGTGGATTAGAAAGCCCATGAGCAAATTCAAACACAGCATTCCCCCCAGCAGAATCGCTGCCGGTTTGACAATATGCGGCAGGCGTTTTAAATCGCTTTTTTCCACTGTGCAGGCGATAAAGGCCCCGGCAGTGATCTGCGCCGCTACACGTGCGTAAGATGGCATGTAAGCCCAGTCCGTACAAACGCTTAAAACCGATACGGCCAGCAATGCTCCAACCATCATACCGCCCGGGACCCTCAGCTTGAAAAAAAGGAATCCGAAGACACCGCCTATGAACAGCGTAACTCCCAAATGAACCATTTCGCCCTCCGCTTTATGTAAAATTTTTAGTATTTCTGCGCTGCAAGGGTACTGTCAAAAAGCTTCTGAACCCCCGCTTCACTGATTAAAACCGCAAAACGGCAGAAGAAAAGCGCAATCACTTTTCTCTGCCATCTTTTCCCTTCTGCGCAGGCGGCGCTTATCCGCCGTGCTCCTCGCTGGTTTTCATTTCAAAATGAATGAGCAAAGCCAACAGCGCCCTCAGTATAATGACAGAGCCCAACACCAGCAGTTCGTTAAGGTCCCGAACCAGAACAGTCTTCAGGATTTCTGATGCGACTTTAAACTCCAAACCGGTTGCCATGCCGTTGGCCAAATCCAGCTTGACGTTATGATCTTTATGCCCAAACAACCCCCGCAGATAATAATAAAATCCCTGAACTGCCGAGACCGCAACCACAAAAATACCAATTAGCTCAATAATAGCGATGATACTTGGCAAAATCAGGTGAATAAATTCATCCAGCATAGAAACACCCCTCATATTTTTTATCTGATCCTTTTTACAGAACCGGAGCCTTAAGATGCTTTGTCCTCTTCAGAAAAATTCGTACAAAATGCCCCGTATCCAATGGATATGGGGCATTTCCAAAAAGACCTCTTACAGCGCCGCCACAATATCGTCGATCTCAATCAAGGTACGGACATACACTTTGATACTCCGCATCAGGTTGGGGATATCGCCATATTCGTCGGCCTGATGAGCGCCGCCCTTTTCAAACCCGAACAGGCGCACGCGATCCGGAACTGTTACCCCGAAGGACACCGCATTAGGCAGGCTTCTGGCATAGGTGCCGCCAGCCAAAACGATCGGAGGAATATCCGGCATTCCCAATACCTCACGAGGCACTTCAATGAGTTTCTCCACCACCGGATGATCCAGCGGAAAGCTAAACGCCGGGTTGTTGCTCAAATCCAGAATTTCCAGGCCCATTTTTTTGGCGTTTTCCGGCAACGCAGCCATCAAAAACTTTTGATCCGCTGTGACCGGATAACGGATATCAGGCTCTAAAATCAGCTTGCCTTCCTCTTTACGTACCCACGTGAAAACGCATGTCAGCTTTCCGGAAATCTCGTCTTCACAGGAAATACCGAGATCCTCGCCATAATAATGGCTGGTCAGCTTTTCAAACAGCTCCATTGCCTCCCTGGTCTTGCCATGGAGAACCTGCGCTTTTAAAAGGGCCTGTGCCAGTACATGATTGGCGTTCACTGCGCCGGCAGGACGAGATGCATGCTGAGAGTTGCCGGTGGCCAAAAAGCGAACGCCCTTAGGATCCTCTTCAACCGTAATCCGATCCATACCACCCAGTTTTTCCCGAACCTGCTCAACCGTGCAGCCGGAAACCACCGCATACGCCCTGTCCGGAACGGAATTGGTCGCTTCTCCGCCGTGAATATCCACCAGTTCATCTCCTACGCCCGGGATCGCAAACTTTGCCCGGATGAAACCAATTTCCGCGTATCCAACGGGAAATTTGGAATCAGGAACCAAAGACCATTTCGGCGCTTTTTCCCGTTTTAAAAATTCCGGCATATCGGCGCTCCCTTTTTCCTCGTTCAGGCCGAATACCAGCATCACATCGTTTTTCAGTTTAATGCCATGCTCTTTTAAAAACCGCATGGCATACAGGCCAACCATCGCCGGCGCCTTGTCATCGGCGGTACCACGGCCGAACAGGTATTTTCCATCTTCCGACAGATACGGGTCAAAAGGATCATGCGTCCAACCGTTGCCCTCCGGTACGATGTCCATATGAGCAATAATCCCGATGGAATCGCCATTGGGGTTATCGCCATAAATGGCGCTGCCACAATAATTATCGTAGTTTTTGGTACGAAAGCCGTAGGATTCTGCCAGCCGGAAGGACGCCATCAGCATTTCATGGCAGGCCTCGCCAAAAGGTTTATCCCCTGCCGCCTCTTCCGATACGCTGCGGATCCGGCAAAGATCGGACACATCTTTAATGTATTCCTCGCGATGGTCTTCAATCCATTGATCCAGCTGCGCGTTCAGTTTTTCCTTTTGCTCCTGTGTTAAATTCATCACATTGACCTCCTTGATCGCTTTGCTTTTAGTATAGCAAAATCGATCTGTTTCGTACAGGCCTTTCTGAAAAAAGTATATTTTTTCATTGAGGGTAAAAAAGTATAAAATTGCAAAGTGTACTTGACACAATATGCAAAGTGTACTATACTAAAATTGCAAAGTTAACATTGCAAAAAGGAGGCGTTCTTTTGAAATCGAAGATTGCGCAGCTTCGAAAACAACGCCGGATCTCGCAGGAAGAGCTCGCCAACGCTGTAGGAGTCACCCGGCAGACGATTACTTCCCTGGAGGTGGAAAAATATACCGCGTCCCTGATCCTGGCCTATAAAATCGCAAAGTATTTTGGATTGACCATTGAGGAAGTTTTTGATTTTTCAGAAGTGGAGGATATAAATGGAAACGTTTAGAAACAAACTGAAAAAGCGAATTGTCTTTGGTTCTGTATACTGCTGTTTGATTCCCCTGCTTGCCATCGTCTTGCATTTTTGCGTTGGGGAAACGCTTTCTTCCGGCTTTACGCTGGGGTTTGCCACTGGCATTGCCGCCGTTGCGTTATTTTTTGTCGTTCAGTCTGCTCGGGCACTTCGCAATAGTGAGAAACTCCGAAAAATGTATATCGCGGAAACGGACGAACGGAATCAGTATATTCAAAGTCGCTGCGCAGTTTCGGGTATTCTGATTATCCAGGCGGCAGTGGCACTGGCTACCCTGGTATCGTCTTACTTTAACCGGACAGTGTTTTTCACCTTGTTAGCCTCGACCTATTGTATCGCCCTGATCGTTGGAGGCTGTAAGCTCTATTATCACAAAAAATTATCGTAACCTGAAACATAAACAAATACAAAAGCCTGCCGGTTTTCGGCAGGCTTTTTGAATTCTACAGTGCTTGTCCATTTACCCATGGGCACAGCGGCCCATTTTCTAAGCAAGCTTGCTTTGATCTGCGCAGCAGCCGGCACTTTTATACCAGCTGTCGGTTTTTCCACTTTCCGCTCACTACCCGCCAGGCAAAAAGGATAATCCGAAAAATCCAGTCGATAAACATAGCGATCCATACGCCCAATACGCCGACTCCCATATATTTTCCGATCAGAAAACTGAATCCAATGCGGAAAGCCCACATGGAAAACACCGAAACCGCCATGGTAAATTTCACATCACCCGCTGCTCTGAGCCCGTTGGGAAGGGTAAATGCTGCCGGCCACAGGATAGCAGCCGCAACACAATGCCAGATCATAATTTCCCGGGTAATTGCCGCCGTTTCATCTGAAAGCTGATACAACGCCAGCATGGGGTCGATACAGAAATACATCAAAACGTTCAGGGCAACCATAAACAGATAAGCAACACCGGTAAGCTTAAGCATATAGCTTTTCGCCTGTTTAAAGTCGCCTGCACCAACGCATTGCCCTACCACCGTGATCATCCCCAGTCCGATTGCCTGCGCTGGAACAAAAACCAGAGAACTTGCATTATTGGCCACTGCATTCGCCGTGATGCTTGCCGTACCAAAAGTGGCAATCAGGCTGGCCACCAGGATCTTGCCGATCTGGAACATGCCATTTTCCAACCCGGTGGGAATTCCAATGCGGAGAATGTTTTTCACCATATCAAAATTGGGCTTCCAGTGCATCCAATGTTCAATATAGATCAAGTTCTTTTGGTTTCGCAGCAGGTAAAGTACGAATACCGCCGCCAGCATTCTGGATACCAGGGAAGCCAATCCGGCGCCGGCCACTCCCATCTGAAACCCAAAAATCAGCAGGGCGTTTCCGCCAACGTTGACAATATTCATCATCAACGACGCGTACATGGAGATTTTGGAATTGCCCATGCTGCGAAAAAGCGCCGCGCCCGCATTATAGACGGCGATGAACGGATAGGAAAGGGCAGACAGGAACAAATAAGTCACCGCGTTTTCCATAACGGCATCTTCAATCGATCCAAACAAAACCCTCAGCAGCCCCCGCTGGGACAACAGACAAGCCACCATAATCGCCACAGACAGAACCGCCGTGATCAGCACCAGCTGTTTGGCGGCTTTCCGCGCGTTTTCCGGCTGTTCTTTCCCGATGTATTGAGAGCAGACAATGGCGCCCCCGGTAGCCAAGGCGGAAAAAATATTGATCAGCAGAATATTAATGGAATCAACCAGAGAGATGCCGGACACCGCCGCCTCTCCACAGTTCGCTACCATCAGCGTATCCGCGATGCCAATTGTCATGGCTAAAAATTGCTCTACCACCAAAGGCAGAATCAATTTAGCCAGCTGTTTTCTGGAAAACATTTGCGAGCTCCTTCCTTTTTCGCAGGCATGGCCCGCTCGACCCACAAAAAAGGGTTCGAGCGGCGGCGTTATTTTTTCATTTTGCTCCAAAAGGATGTAAAATGCAAGTAAAAATCCCCTTTAATACATGAGAAGTTTTAAAATTTGGTATACATCCCGAAATAGCCGCCATTGCCAAAAGAAAAATCGTAAAAAACAACAATCCCCTTTCTTCTGCTTTTGGGACATGCTATACTAAAATCATCAAATTCTGGAAAGAGGGATCATATGAAATTTGCCGAATTTCCTTACGAGCGTCCGGATCTTCAGGCGGCTATGGCGCAGCTGGATGCGCTTTCCCGCTCCATTACCAGCGCCACAACAGCGGAGGAAGCAAAAAATGCCTTCCTGTCGTTTGAAAAAATCACAGAGCGGATCGGGAGCCTCTCTGCCATCTGCTATATCCGCCATACGGTAGATACTCGAGATCCATTTTATGAAAAGGAAAATGCTTTCTGGGATGAAAACCTCCCCCTTTTCACAGATAGGCAGCTGGACATTTACCGCGCGATGCTTTCCTGCCCGCATCGGCCGGAATTGGAAAAAGAACTGGGGAAGCTGTTGTTCGATAAAATGGAAATCGATGTAAAATCAGCCGACCCATCCATCCTCTCGTTGATGCAGGAGGAAAACAGGCTGCAGACGGAATATCAGCAGTTGTATGCCTCCGCGCAGATCCCTTTTGCAGGTAAGACCCTGACTGTGGCCCAGCTGGCCCCTTATAAGCAGGATCTGGATCGCGCGGTACGCAAATCTGCTTTTGAGGCGGAGGGGCGTTTTTTCGATGAAAACCGTGAAAAATTCGACGAAATTTACGATAGGCTGGTAAAAAATCGCACTGAGCAGGCCCATCGTATGGGATATGAAAATTTTATCCCCCTGGGATATATTCGCATGAAACGGAACGGTTACGGCATATCAGAGGTAGAAGCATACCGTAAAAAAATTGTCGAAGAGATGGTTCCAGCGGTATCAGAATTAAAAAAAGTGCAGCAAAAACGCATCGGAGCCGATTCCATGCAGTATTTTGACGACACTTTCCTTTTCCCGGACGGCAATCCTGTCCCCTTCGGTTCCGCCGATGAAATTTTGACCGCCGGCCGGCAGATGTACCGCGCCCTCTCGCCGGAGACCGCAGAATTTATTGATTTTATGTTCCGTAACGAACTTTTTGATGTACTTGCCAAAGAGGGAAAAGCGCCTGGCGGATACTGCACCTATATTCCCAGCCAGAAAAGCCCGTTCATCTTTTCCAACTTCAACGGCACTGCCGGGGATGTAGATGTGCTGACCCACGAAGCAGGCCATGCGTTTGCTGCCTATCAGGCGGCCAAGCAAAACTTATTGCCGGAATATGCTGATAATACGCTGGAAGCCTGCGAAGTCCATTCCATGAGCATGGAATTTCTCACCTCCGACTACCATCATCTGTTCTTCGCGGATCAGACCGACAAATACCAGCTTTTCCACGCGGAAAGCGCAGTATTTTTCTTGCCCTATGGTTGTATGGTTGATGAATTCCAACATATTGTATACGGCAATCCGGAGATGACACCCCAACAGCGCAATGAAGCGTGGATGATACTGGAGCAAAAATACCGGCCTTATCTAACGTTTGGAGACCTTCCTTTTTATGGACGGGGAGCCGGATGGCAGCGGCAAATGCACATCTATCTCAATCCCTTTTACTATATCGACTATTGCTTGGCGCAAACGGTGGCGCTGCAGTTCTGGGCGTTATATCTGAAGGATCCCCAGGATGCCTGGAAACGGTATCTTGCATTGGTCAACCAGGCTGGAACCGGTACCTTTGTTGACGTAGTCAAGGCGGCGGGACTGAAATCCCCCTTTGAAGATGGCTGTGTGAAAGAAGCGGCGGAAGTTTCCAAAGAATGGTGCCTGGCCCACCAGTTGAAAAAGTAATCGAATGGATTCTTTTTACTGTTACGCCTTATGGCCGCGCTTTTTAAGGTCTTTCCTGTTTTTAAAGGCAATCGGGAGGTTCTCTTCGCCAAACAAAGCAGGGCGGAATATCCCGCCCTGCTTTGTGTTGGTGGAGCACCCCTGTTTTTCTATATGGACGATATCTGACACTCTCATGATTCTGCTGGCATCTGGCGACCGGTGTGATCCATTACCGTTTCCCCTTTTAATAACATCTCCCCCACAGTCGTAAAACGATACCCTTTTTCTCTCAGCCCGGCGATAACGTCTGGTAACGCTTCTAAAGTGGTGGCAGCGCCGGAATGAAACAACACAATGCTTCCATTTTGCACTTTATTTAATATTCTTTCGGTGATTTCATCAGCCGGAGGCCTCTGCCAGTCTACCGAATCCACGTCCCATTGAATGACTTCATATCCCTGCTGCCGCAGCAGACGAATGACACGGCTGTCGTAAGAACCAGATGGTACCCTCGCCAATGTGGGCGCCGATCCGGTCAATTCCTGGATCAGCGCATCGGTTTTTTCCATCTGCTGCCGAATCACATCCTCCCCCGCTCCCACAAAATCCACATGCGAATAAGAGTGATTGCCAATCTCGTGCCCGGCGGCGGCGATCTGCCGTACCGAGTCAGGATACCGTTCAATCCACTGACCCACCAGAAAAAAGGTCGCTTTGATCTTCTCTTTTTCCAGCAAATCCAGTAGCTGCGGGATATCGTTTTCCTCCCAGGCACAATTAAAGGTCAGCGCTACCAATGGTTCATCCCGTTGCACGGAATAAACTGGGAGCTCTTTGTCAGTTACCGAAGCTAAGGACGCTACCATATTGCCAAGCCCCAGCAGGATGACCAGGACATAAAGCGCCGCCCCCAGCAAAAACCAGACTGATTTTCTCCGCCTGATTACCATAAATCGTTGCATAGCATAACCCCCCACTCATTATCCTATGCAGGCAGCCCGACCGTTTTGTCTGACCACTGAAAGGAACATGACGCTGTAGGCCGCCAAATTCGCGCAAAATGGCAAAATCTTTTTTACAAAACCTTTCTCCCTTTCAAAAAGCAGTTGCTTGATTGGTTCCTTTTCGTTTTCAAATCAAAAAGCCGGCATCCTAAGATGCCGGCTTTTTGATTGACTCGCCTTTTTATTTGCAGCAACAGCAATTTTTCTCCAGTAACTTGGCGAACTCATCCACATCTGGGATGTCGCCGGCGGTTTTGGCATAATGGGCATAAGTTACGGTCAGATCCGGTTCAATTACAAACGCAGCCGGCAACTGATCTTCGTTTCCCTCGTACTCTCCATGTTCTAGGCCAAGCTTTTTGGCCGCCTGGATTTTTTTCAACGCCTTTTCATCGATGGCGTCTTTAATCGAAGCCGCCGGATCAATGGACAGAGCCTTGTAGATTTTCTGTTCGGGATCGGCGATGACCCAGAAAGGATATTCCTTCTCGGTAAAATTACGCGCCAGCAGATCCGGATCAGACTGGAGCACAAAAACAACCTGTCCGCCGGTGGCGGTGATTTTGTCATACTGCTCTTTCAGCTGAATCATATCGTAACGGCATAGGGAGCAGCCATAGTAACGAGAGAACAGCAGGCCGGTTTTTTTGCCGCCTACAATTGTCTTTAGATCCATTCCTCTTTTATAGGGGGTGTCAAATACAAAGTTCTCCATTTTCTCGCCAACATTGATTTTTGCCATGATACTCTCCTCTTTTCGTCTAAATTATTTTAAAGCGACCACTGCTTTTTGAAACCGTTCCATTGCCGCCATCAAATACCGTGTGGGGCAGGCCAGATTAATCCTCTCAAAGCCACTGCCGCCGGGGCCAAACAAATACCCTTCGTCCAAATAGAGATCTGCGCTCAGGGTCAGCTTTTCCAGATCCCTGTCAGATAACCCCAGCGCCGTGCAGTCCAACCACAGCAGATAAGTTCCCTGCAGATCAATCACCTGGATCTGCGGGAGCTTTTCTTCTATAAATTTTTTCACCTGCTGATAATTGTATTCGATCATGCAAAGCATTTCATCCTTCCAGGCGCCACAGCGGTCATAACAAATTCGGCATGCCTGAATGCCCAATGCATTGGAGGCAAAATCCCGCCGGTTTTTTTCTAACAGCTTTTCGCGCAGGCCGTCGTTGGGAATCACAATATTGGAAATTTTCAGCCCTGCAATGTTAAACGTTTTGCTCGGCGCGGTGCAGATAATGCTGTTCTGAGCAAACTCCTCAGAAATGTTGGCAAATACCGTATGCTTATGCCCTGTTAAAACAAAATCAAAATGGATCTCATCGGACACCACCAATACATGGTTATCAATGCAGATGCGGCCAACCTTTTCCAGCTCTTCCCGGGTCCAAACCCGGCCAATGGGATTATGAGGGCTGCACAGAATCAGCATTTTATTTTTAGGATCCTTCGCTTTTTTCTCCAAATCGTCAAAGTCGATCCGGTATGTATGGTCTTCATAAATCAGCGCGTTGTTGACCAATTCCCGACCGTTTTGAGTGATGGCCATGGAAAACGGATAGTATACCGGCTGCATGATAATGACCCCGTCGCCTGGTTCGGTAAAAGTTTTGACAATGCCGAACAGCGCATTGACTACGCCGGGAGCCTGTACCAGCCAATCCGGTTTAATTTCCCACTGATGGCGGTCTTTCATCCAACGGACTACCGATTCGTAAAACGCATTGTTAGGCATCGTATAGCCCAAAATAGAGTGGTCGATATAATCCTTTAACCCTTCTGCCAGCTCTGGCGGGTTTTTAAACTCCATATCGGCCACTGACAGCGGAATCACGTCCTCCGCCGCATCCGGATTATGCTGTGCCATTACGTCCCATTTACGGGATCCCATATTCTTGCGCGGGATCAACGTTTCAAAGTCATATCTCATCCTCTTTTCCCCTTCCATGCCTTTTTTATCCTTTACCGTTTTTCATTTATTATCAAAATATCACGAAGCAATTCAAAAGTCAATCTAAGATGTCCTATGGCCATGCCGTCGCCAGCCACTTTTATTCTGCCGCCTTTTTGAGTGGCCGGATACTTTTTATCTAATTTACTTTTTGCCGCCCGTATACCGGCAAAAAAGCAATTTCTTTGATCCAATGCTGATATCAAAGAGATCATAAATATGAGCGGCCTTTTTTATCGTTTTACAAGCGCAGGCTTCTTATGTCTTTTTCCCCTTGGAAACATGCCGTTCCCTCTTCTGGAAGTCCATCGCAAAAATAGAAAACGCAGCGGGCTCTGTTGAAAGCCGCCGCGTTTTCACCAATTCTGTCGATATGCTTCTTTTCCCTTCTTCATTTCCCAAAAGCTTCTTTTTCCGCATGCCTTTTTGCGCTGAACGTGGAAACAGAAATTTTAAAAACCGTGACCGCATCCGCCATTCGGTTGTCAAAAACAAAATCTCTGCCTGTTTGATGTTTCATCAGCAGTGAAAGCGCCCGTTTTTTTTCTTCTCCGTCCCACACCAAGGAAGCTGTGCCATTTCCAATGACGCTGGCAAAAGAGTAGCTGTACCGGCAGGGTTCATCCGCCTCCATCAGCCGGTGTCCGCAATCCATTTCAAACGCCACCGCGCTGTTTTTTTCCAGCGCATTGATTTTACGCCCGGACTTGGCGCTGTGGAAATACAGTGTCAGGCATCCATTTTCATACTGGTAGCCAAAATTCAGCGGGACAATGTATAACCCCTGCTCGTCCCGTAAAGCAATGCGGCATACCTTGCATTCATCCAGTACTGCCAGCTGATCTTCTAGATTCGTCACTTCCCGATCTTTTCTTCTCATTTGCATATTCCTTTCTGATTATCTCCACACAAAAGGATCCGGCACCGCTTCCCAAAAGAAGCGGCAACCGGATCTCCTTTTCGCCTGTAACAGCAGAATGGTTTCTCTTATGTAGCAGAACAGAGAAATTAGTACTGCAGTTTCCACATATATCTTCTGCAGGACAGCGGATGTTTTCTGGCAATGGACAGTTCGTAGGAATAGCAGCCCAGAGCAGCGCTCATCAGCAACGGGTTGAAAAATTCAGAAACCTTGTCGTCAATGGTCTCCAAGCCCAGTTCTTTCGCGTCGAGGACGATAACTTTCTCCGCAAATCTGTTGAGGAAATCCAGCGCTCTCTGATCCAGCGGCCGGGTACGGCCTTCGCTCATCAGGATGATAAAGGGTGTTTCACGGTCGGTGATCTCAAACGGGCCATGGAAATATTCGCCGGAATGGATTGCCGAAGAGTTGATCCACTGCATCTCCATCAGCAGACAGATCGCAAAGGAGTAAGCAACGCGGTAGTTAGCCCCAGAACCCATCATATAGATCAGTTTTTCGTCTTTATATTCTTCAGCAAAGATCTTTGCTCTGGGAGTCAGGAATTCTTTGGCATGTTTTACAATACCGTCAATACGATCGAAGCCGTTCATCATCTCATCGTAGTTCTCATAACCTTCAACCTGGTTGAGAATCTCAACAGCCAGTTTCAAACCAAAAGCCATACCGCTCATATCAGCAGGCGCTTTGGCTTCATACTTCAAAACATAGTCGCCGTTTTTAGCCAAAGGACTCTGATCATCAAAAGTAATAACAACCGAAGCAGCGCCGGCTTTTTGTGCAATTTCAGCTGCCTTTACGGTCTCAGGGGTGGTACCGGAATGGGACTGAGTAATGACGATGGAATTCGGGCCAAGAGCTTTCGGCGTCGCATGGCAGAACTCATTGGCAGTGTAATGGTCTACCGTTACCTTTTTCGCTTCGCTCTGCAGAAAATATTTTCCAGGATGCAGGCCAGCATAGGAACCGCCGCAGGCAACGTAATATACGTTGACGATGCCGCCCTTGTCTTCACGGGCTTTGAGAATGTCGGCAATGATGGATTTCGGACAACAAGCCATTCAAAATTCCTCCTTAAAATTGTTTTGCCTTGCATGGTCTTTGGCAGATTATACCCCCCAAAAAACTGCTTTGGCTTCCGGACACCCTATAACCTCAAGGGTTATCCTATAACGTTATAATATCACATCAGTTTTCTTTTGTAAAGATGTGTTTGCGAAAAAAAAGAAAATTTTTTATTTCTGGTTTTCGTGCGACAACCCAACGACTTGTATTTCATGGGGATAGTGATTTAAAATCTCACAACCATCTTCTGTAATCAAGACCAGATCTTCTACATACAGCTGGAATTGCCCTTCTAAATAAATGCTGGGTTCTATAGAAAAGATGTTGCCCGGCAGGGTGCATTCTTTATTTCTTGGAGAAACCTCTCCATAATCATGGGTCTCTAATCCAATAAAATGACCCGTGCGGTGGTTAAAATTCGCTCCGTATCCTGCATCTTCTATCACTTTTCTGGCGGCACGATCAATTTCGGCCAATGGCACTCCGGGGCCGCACAGTTTTTCTGCCGTTTCTGTAGCTGTACGGACAATTTGATAAATCTCCTGCTGAAACGGGGTTGCTTCTTGCCCACAGCAAAAAACTCTGGTCATATCAGAACCGTATTCATTTACTTTACAGCCAGTATCAATCAGAATAATATCCCCTTTTCGCAGAGACGTTTTGTCCGGTGTATGGTGTGCTTCTGCCGTATTTGTTCCAAAGCATACAGAAGGTCCCCAGGGATAAATATCCGCCCCCAATTCCTTATAAATCTGCTGTATTTTATCCGCCGTCTCAATTTCGGTTACTCCTTCAGATAAAAATTGGGCTATTTTTTCCATCGTCAGGTCATTTATGCGAGAAGACTCCCGCATCCATTCAATCTCTTTTGCATCTTTTACCGCCCTCACCTCATCAACACAAAGGGAAGATACTTCAAAATCTTTGAGACCTAAACGATGGATCATCGGCACAAAAAATTTTGCGGGGAAAAGCTTGTCAACCCCCAAACGACTATTTTTATCTATCGCACTGCAAAGCACTTCAACGGGATCGTCTAAGTCGCTGAAAAAAAATTTTTTCATTCCCAAATCCTCTGGGACAGAAAAACATTTCGTTGACAAAAGCACGATGGGAACCATTGCAATCGATATAAAGCGCCCATAGTCTCTCATCTGGCTCTAGCATCTTTCCCGTAAGATAATAAATTGAAATAGGATCGGAAATCAAGATTTGTGAAAAATCGTATAATTCCATTTTCTTTAAGACTTTTTCAATTCTAGACGCATACATAATATCTTCTCCTTTAAAAAAATACCGTTCGTATGATAAATATCATACGAACGGTATTTCTAAGTACAGTTCTCTTTTAAAGAAGCTTTAGACTGAAATTAGTATTTCAGTTTCCACATGTATCTTCTGGTAGGACGCGGATGCTTTCTTACTTCGCACAGATCCATGTAGAACATATCCAGCAAAGCTGCGGTGAAGATCTGGTTGAAGAACTCAGCGACATTGGGATCCAGAGCATTCAGGCCCATCTCCTCGTTGTCCAGAACCATAATCTTCTCGCCAAATCTGTGCAGGAAGTCCAGGGCTCTCTGATCCAGCGCACGGGTACGGCCAGTGCTCATCATCATGATGAAGGGGATATCTTTGTCGGTGATCTCAAACGGGCCATGGAAATACTCGCCGGAATGAATGGCAGAAGAATGGATCCACTGCATCTCCTGCAACAGGCAGATTGCATAAGAATAGGTAACACCAAAGTTAGGACCGGAACCCATAACATAGATGAGTTTTTCTTCGCCATATTTTTCAGCCCAAGCTTTTGCGGTAGGAGCAAATTTCTCCTTCGCAACAGGAACGATCTCGTTGTATTTCTCATAAGAAGCCATAAATGCATCATAATGAGCATAGCCCTCGATCTGGTTCAGGATCTCAACCGCCAACCACAGGGCTTTTGCATGACCGTTGTCATTGGGCTCTTTGGTAGTACCGTAAGTTACAACATGATCACCGTTTTTCGCCAGAGGGCTCTCAGCATCATAGGTAACAGCGATAGAAGCAGCGCCAGCTTCCTGCGCAATGCCAGCGGCACGAACGGTCTCGGGAGTGGTGCCGGAGAAAGACTGGGTAATCACGATAGAATCTTTGCCCAGTGCTTTGGGGGTAGCATGGCAGAACTCATTAGAAGAGTAATGGCCAATAATCAGGTCTTTCGCTTCGCTCTGCAGAAAATATTTTGCAGGATACAGGCCAGCGTAAGAACCGCCGCAAGCAACAAAATACACATGGGTAATTTTGTCATGCTTCTTCAAGACATCTTCAATGATGGATTTCGGACAACAAGCCATTGGAATTTCCTCCTTAATTTTGGTAAACTGGCCCTTCTCGCAAAAGAACAGGCCGCTGAAGGTCTCCCTCCAGCCATCCGGACAGCCCTTCTCATTGAAAGGTTATCCTATGACGTTATGGTATCACACAACGAGGAATTTGTAAACAAGATTTGCACAAAAAATCAAGCTTTGGTACGATTGCACAGTTTTTGGGGCTCTAATTGTAAACCTTGATTACAGTTTTTTCGCAAAAGGGGCAAGGATTTTGTTTCTGATTCTTTCAAAAATATCCGGCACACCTCCGCTATTTTTCTCTGGGCCAAATGCTCCCTATAAACAAAATTCCCTGCCGCGGCAAAATATATACCGCTCCCTAAAACCGCTGATCCTCCGGGCGATCGTATCCTGTATTCTTTTCCTTCCGTCCTCCGAATATGGGATTCAGCAGTAAAAAAGAAACTCTCGCCGCAAAGACAAATGCCGTCAATATAAGCAAAGATATCACCGGCCATGCTTATACTGCCCGCTCGTGTTCATGCGATCTCTCATTGCTTTTCTTTTGCGAAATAGCAAACTACTTCCATAAGAATCCGTTAAGCTCCATATTTGTTCTAATGATTTTGACAGCGATTATTTTTTCCTCCATTTTAACAGCAAAGCTGAATTTATGATAACAAGTACTGACCCTGCATTATGCACCAAAGCTCCCACAACAGGGTTCAATGTTCCAATGATGGCAAGCACGATAGCAAGGAAATTAAGTCCCATGGAAAAAGTCATATTAACTTTGATCGTGGTCATCATCCGTCTGGAAAGTGCAATCAGGTGAGGCAGCTCTTTCACCTCATCATCAACAAGGACAATATCCGCTGCATCCACGGCAATGTCACTGCCCACTCCTCCCATGGCAATGCCGACATCCGCAGCCTTTAAAGCCGGCGCATCATTCACGCCATCGCCAATCATGCAAACGACGTCCTGCTTCTCCTGGTAGCTCCGAATCCATTTCAGCTTATCCTCTGGAAGGCAATTGGCGTGAACTTCCCGGATATGTAGTTGTCCCGCAATGGCAGCTGCGGCATTTTGGTGATCGCCGGTCAGCAAAACGGGCTGCACATGTAAATGATTCAGTCGGCTCACTATATCAGCGCTTTCTGTTCGAACCGTATCGGAAAGCACGAGAAATCCTGCAAACTTCCCTCCTACTGCAATGTAAATTACAGTGCAGCCCTGTGTCAAAAAATTGTCGGCCTGTGCCGCCGTTTCTTCTGCCCAGACAATTTTCTGCTCTGTCATCATCTTGGCGTTTCCGGCCAGTATAGTCTTTCCATTTATCACTGCCGAAACACCGCGTCCTGGCAGCATACGAAAATCATCAGCAGCGGCAACCTCGCCTTTTATATCCTGTTGATAACATCGTGTGACCGCTTTTCCCAAGGGATGCTCCGAATAGCGTTCCGCTGCGGCACAAACGGCATACAACGCTTCATCTGAAAACGATGGCAATACACTGTGCACCGCGATGACCTTCGGCATACCATAAGTCAAAGTTCCGGTTTTATCAAAAGTGATCTTCGTCACATTGGCGAGCCGCTCTAAAGCATCTCCTTCCCGCACGAGAAAACCGTGCTTTGTAGCGTTTCCAATTGCAGCCATAATAGCGGTGGGCGTGGCAAGAACCAAGGCGCAGGGGCAGAAAACAACCAGTATTGTAACTGCGCGGATCATCTGCCCAGTAACCAGCCATGTCAATGCGGCGGCGGTCAGGGCAATCACCACAATCCACGTTGCCCAGCGGTCGGCGATACCGACAATCTTGGCTTTGCCTGCATCCACCGATTGAACAAGCCGGATCATTTGCTGAATAGAACTATCTTCCCCGACTTTCGTCGCTTTCATTTCAAATGCCCCAAACTGATTGACCGTACCGGAAGATACTTCGTCCCCTGCGTTTTTATCGACTGGAAGAGATTCGCCCGTCATAACCGCTTGGTTGACCGAAGTTTGTCCCTCCGTAATCACGCCGTCCACCGGGATCGCTTCGCCGGGAAGAACCCGCAAAATGTCCCCGATTTTCACCTGCTCGGCAGGGATAACGCTTTCTTTCCCATTGTTGATTACTCTTGCCGTTTGCGGCGTTAAATGTACCAACTTCTCGATACCGGCCCTCGCTTTTGCAACAGTTATTTCTTCAAGCAGAGAGCCAAGTTGCATAATAAAAGCGACTTCGCCGGCAGCAAAGTCTTCTCCAATGCACACAGAAGCAACCAGCGCCAGTGATACTAAAACATCGGCTTTGATATCGAACGCCGTCACAAGCCCGATCATTGCTTCCAATACAATGGGAACACCGCAGAGGATGATTGCCACCCACGCCGCATCGAAAGGCATCGGCAACAGTTTGAAAATACTGATCACCAGCGCAATACCGGATATCATCAATAACACAATATCCTTTTTAATACCGCCAAATTCTATCAATTTCTCTAACTTTTCTATTGCTTGCTTCATCCAAAAACTCCTTTCCATGTATTTGAAGGGGATATACATATATAATACATATAGGGGTATAGGTTGTCAAGGGTCAAAAAAAGAGCGACCGGCAGGTCGCCTTTCAGAAAAGGTTTATTGCATATTCGCAAAGCGTTCCACAGCCTTTGTAAAACTCTCAATGGTCTTTTCAGCATCCCCATGTTCTATGCCGTCACGAACACAATGTTTAATGTGTCCCTCTAAAACCACCTTGCCGCACCCGTTCAATGCTGATTTTGCGGCGTTAATCTGTGATAAAATTTCCTCACAGGGAATATCCTGGTCAATCATCCGATCAATCGCCTGAACCTGCCCAATAATTTTTTTTAATCTGCGATGCAGATTTTCTGCATCCATACACTGTCGCATACCATAACCTCCAACCCCACTAGGAGTACACGTATTATATAATGATAGGGTCCTTCTTGTCAACAAACACGCCGAAGAATATGTTGAAACGTATCCTATGACATTCGAAGAGGACAAAGCGTCTCCTCCCCAAAAGTCCCGTCTGATTGTTTCTGGCAGGAACGTATCAGCGGCAGCCTGCCGGCAAATGTGGGCTATATCCTGATTTCGCTCTCTCTTCTTCATTTCCCATTCGGAAAAAAGTCAGCCGTCGATCATCTTGGCTATCTTTCTGATCTACTCGCGCCACGTCCGTTTCCCTGCTCATGTCCAAACCTGTTGCCGGCGCCGTGACCGCCGGATTCTTTATTGTCTTCCAAACTTTCTCCCGTATCGCTGCAGGTCGACAACTCGTCAATGAGATCACGTATTTCTCGCATGGTCATATTCTGTATTTTTTCGGCAGTGATGGTGGAATCGAGGGTCTCTAGCTTTAGAAACGCCCTGTACTTTCCATAGGAAAGGCCCATCTCATGGGCTTGCTCCACTTCATCTGGATCTGCATAATAGCAGTAGGTGTTTGATTCCTGGTCTGTGTAAGATTCAATGACTGAGAGCACCTTGGCAGATTGCGCATTATCGGATCCAATGACTCCAATTGTCATAACCTCATTGTTTGATAATAATGCATTTACACTTTCATTTCTTAATATTTGGTCGATTGCCTGAGCATAATCCAGATATTTTATATCAAGTGAATCCACTAATTCCTGGCCGTCATTATTATAACTACTGACAGAAATGATTTTATCAAACCGATTTACACCTAATTCGATCGATGGATTTACATCAATACTGATTTCAACCGTAGGAGTAAAATAAAGCCAGTATCCACCAAATATTACAAGCAGAAAACACGCAATAGCAGGTAGCAAGCGTCGATAACGAGTAATTTTTGCACTCGCATACCCTTTTGTTTTTTGATAAAGAAATGCTTTTGTGCTGTTCTTTAATTCTTCTTCTGCCTGTATTTTATTGAACGCTTGTTTTAGCCTATCATTCATACCCGTCACCTCCCAACTTTTCTCGAAGCAGCCGCTTGGAACGAGTGATGAGGGTGTAAATTGTATTCACATTTTTTCCTAAAATCCGGCTAATCTGTGGAGCGGTATAATCTTCGTAATAGTGAAGATACACCACATCCTTATATTTTTGCGGAAGAGATAACACCGCTTCTAATACGTCTCTATCGTCTACTGACATTTCTGACGGTTGCTCTATTATTTCATCTAAAGAAATTGTCCGACTTCGAATAAAACTTTTCAACAAATCTTTACAAGCATTAATTGTCACACGAATAAACCATGCTTTCTCATGTTCTTTACTTTCAAACGAAACGGAGCTAAGGACATATTTCAAAAACACAGTTTGAAATATGTCCTCAGTATCAGCATAATTCTTTAGATGTATCATGCAAAGCCGTCGAATCATATCAGAATATTGCTCGATTGCTCTGTTCACTTCTTGCTCGCTCCGCATTATATTGCCACCTATTACTTATTGCGTCCGCCCCGGAAACCACATTTTTGGCCCATTCCCTGGCCAGGATAATTGTCACAAATACTATCACCGTCTGCGTCTGCGAAATTGTTGGCACACCCGTTCTGGCCGGTGCCACGATTATCACATATCCCATCATGGTCGGCGTCAACATAGCGGCAGAAATCCCCGGCAAAATCACAAATGCCGTTTTTATCTGCATCGACAAAATTCCGGCCATATTCTGACTCTGTGGCAAAAGCGCTGATCACTCCTACGGATAATACCATAATTACCATTAAAACTCCAATTACTGCTTTTTTCATGAAAACTCCTCCGTAGTATTTAGGATAGTCATTTCTGACTTCACACTTAATACGATTGTCAAGCAGTAATCCATTCAAATTTTCAGAATTTTTCCTGCCGTAGTATAGCTTTTTCAATTTCGAGTTTCTTTTGCAATGGGTAACTGACACTTTTATTGTGACCGATTAGCGGTTTTTATAGAACCTTTTTGTCCGGATCCGCATAAGGATTCTATTTCGCTCAAAAAATTTATACAAAAAAGAGAACACAAATTGTGTTCTCTTTTTTCTGTACCGGCACCGACCTATTTTCCCAGGCAGTCGCCCGCCAAGTATCTTCGGCACGAATGGGCTTAACTTCTGTGTTCGGAATG
>CAJFOX010000018.1 GCA_904397845.1 uncultured Oscillospiraceae bacterium | reverse complement strand
GTGCCGGTAGTCGGGGTCGAACCGACACGGTATCGCTACCACTGGATTTTGAGTCCAGCACGTCTGCCAATTCCATCATACCGGCATTACTCTATTTATTATACACGAAAACAAAAAAGAATCAAGACTTTTTTGTTTTCACGTCAGGATTTTAGCAGATTCTTTTTAACGGGGCGAATATTTTACGCAAACTTTATTTTTACCGAGACAGGGTCTTGCATAAACGTTCAACTCATATTATAATGTTATAAAATGACGAAACAATTAAAAGTGAAATGCAAATGGGGCAATCTTCACAAAAGGAGGAGAATTTGTGAGCTTTTGGGTGAAAGATAAATCCTTTTATCAAAAAATGGCGGCAATCGCCATTCCGCTGGCTTTGCAAAATCTGATCAATGTGGGCGTCAGCCTGTTGGATACCGTTATGCTGGGGCAGCTGGGTGAGGTGGCTATGAGCGGTTCCTCGCTTGGCAATCAGATCGGTTTTATTTATCAGATTATGAACTTGGGATTGACGGCAGGTGCAGGAGTACTGACCAGCCAGTATTGGGGCAGAAAAGACTCCGCTTCCATTCGAAAGGTCATGAGCATGGCCTACAAAATTTCTATGACACTGGCGGCGATCTTTACAGTTCTGGCTTTAACGATCCCCGACACCCTGATGAGCTTTTACACGAAAGAGCCGGAGGTCATTGCGGCAGGCGCCGAATATTTGCGGATCATTGCGTTCACCTATCTGGTCAGCGGTTTTACGATGACCTCTATGAGCATCCTGCGGACGGTCGGAACCGTCAAAATTACGCTGTATATGTACATTACCTCCTTTTTTGTCAATGTATTTTTTAATTACTGCTTTATCTTTGGTAATTTCGGTTTCCCGAGGATGGGAATTGCCGGTGCGGCGATTGCCACGCTGATTGCACGTATCGTGGAATGTGTTATTATCGTAGTATATGTTTTCCGCATTGACAAGAAGATCTGCTTCCAGGTAAAGGATCTTTTTCAGAAGATCGATGGGGAAATTTTTCGAATTTATCTGCGCTATGGCGCGCCGGTGCTGTGCAACGAAATGCTTTGGTCTATCGGCAGTACCATGCTGTCGGTCATCATGGGGCATATGGGTTCTAATTTCGTGGCGGCAAACAGCATCTGTCAGGTAGTGTTCCAATGCACTTCGGTTATCAATCAGGGCGTTGGCCAGGCAGCAGGCGTTATGGCGGGAAATACGATTGGCGAAGGAAAGTATAAGCGCGCCCGCAATCAGTCGCTGACGCTATTTGTCGTGAGCATTGCCTTTGGTCTGCTGTCGTCGCTGGTGATGTTTGCGATTCGCGGACCGGTAATCGATTTTTACAAGGTCACAGAAGAAACCCGCGTCATCGCTTACTCTATTATGGACATGATGTGTATTCTGGTTGTTTTCCAGGCGATTTCCAGCATCAATATGTTTGGTACCTTGCGTGGCGGAGGCGACAGCAAGTACGTGCTGTTCTTTGATGTTACTTCTATGTGGTTCTTCTCGGTACCGCTTGGCTGGCTGGCCGGCCTGGTGTTTGATTGGCCGGTCTGGCTGGTATATTTGTGCCTGCGCTCGGGTGATATCTTCAAATCGGTCGGATGTATTTTCCGTATCCTCTCTGGTAAGTGGATCAAGGATGTAACAAGAAGCGATGAGGAAAAAAAGGCCGCTCAGGCAGAGGAAGCAGAACAAGTATA
This sequence comes from uncultured Oscillospiraceae bacterium, assembly GCA_904397845.1. Taxonomy (GTDB): domain Bacteria; phylum Bacillota; class Clostridia; order Oscillospirales; family Ruminococcaceae; genus UBA3818. Next base: position 35,361 of record CAJFOX010000018.1, on the reverse strand, counting down.
AGGGGTATCGATCAGAAAGCGCCTGGAAAATCCGGGCGCTTTTTCTTTGCGGTTTCTTGACATTAGAGCTGGTCTAAGGTTTATAATAATACTGTTGTTCTGGTGGCAGCCGATGATGTCTGCGGCTGCCAGGAAGGGAATCATATGCCTGTTCCTGAAAAAGGGGCTATGAAAAGAAACATTTGCTTGCGGCGGCCTTTGATTTTTCCCGAATGGGCCTGATTCGTATGAGGAGGATTTATGAGTCTGATTGTCAGAGACAAAAATTTCTACAAAAAGGTTTTAGCCATTGCCATACCAATCGCGCTGCAGAATATGGTGACGTCGGCGGTGGGTATGCTGGATACCATTATGCTGGGCCAGTTGGGCGAGGTAGCCATGAGCGCCTCTTCTTTGGCAAACCAGGTGGGATTTATTTTTCAAATGATTAACTTTGGGCTGACCGGCGGCGCAGGCATCCTGACCAGCCAATATTGGGGGCGGGGGGATTCCGATTCCATCCGCCGGGTCATGAGCCTGACCTACCGTATTTCCATGAGCGTTGCGGTGCTTTTTGCCATCGGAGCTACCTTCTTTCCGGAGATGCTGATGCGGATTTTTACCAATGACGAGGCAATTATTTATGAAGGGATCCGTTATCTGAACTATTGCGGGGTCATTTACTTGGCCAATGCATTCACCATTACCACTACCAGTATTTTGCGTACGGTGGGGACGGTTAAAATCGCCCTGTTCAGTACGGTCGCTTCCTTATTGGTCAACGCATTTTTCAATTACGGCCTCATTTTTGGTAAACTGGGAATGCCGCAGATGGGTGTGGCCGGGGCTGCTCTGGCGACGATGATTGCCCGCCTGGTAGAATTTGCGATTATCACAGTGTTCCTGTTCCGGGTTGATCAAAAAATCTGCTTTCGGGTGAAGGATTTTTGGCAGAAAGTGGATATGGCAACCGTACGGTTGTTTATGAAGTATGGCGCGCCTGTTTTGTGCAACGAATTGTTCTGGTCATTGGGAAATTCTATGTCTGCGGTGGTCCTGGGGCGCATCGGTGCAGAGGCGGTAGCGGCCAACAGCATTTGCGATATTGTATTTCAGATGACATCCTTTTTCATCTGGGGCGCGGCGAATGCCGCCTCGGTCATGACCGGCAATACCATTGGCGCCGGTGAGAAGGAAAAAGCTCGGGAGCAATCCAAGACCTTCATTGTAATCAGCTTGGGGCTGGGTGTGGTCGCTTCACTGATGATTTTGGGACTCAGAGGCTTTATGGTCGATTTTTACAACGTGGCGGATTCTACAAAAGAGATCGCCTATTCTATTATGAATTTGATGTGCTTTGTCTGCATTTTCCAGGCGATGGGCAATATCAATATGTTTGGCACCCTGCGAGGCGGCGGTGACAGCCGCTTCGTCCTGGTTTGTGATGTAAGCGCCATGTGGGGATTGTCCGTACCGTTAGGATTTTTATCCGGCCTGGTGTTCCATTGGCCTATCTGGCTGGTTTATCTGTGCCTGCGTTCATCCGAAATTTTCACCTGCATTGCCGGTCTGATCCGGCTGTGCGGCACCCGCTGGATTGTAGACGTGACCCAGGAGAAGAAAGAGGATTCTTCTGGCAGGCTGGCGGCAGAGGGGGAATAAAGAGGATTTTGCCGATGACCCGATACCAAACTACCTATGAGTTCGCGACAGGATTTTTCTTGACTTTTGCCGCTGGGCAGTATACACTGAAAGAAACTGGATTGAAGTATCATTTGGGACGGGTACCTATGGAAAGAACGAATGAGTTCCCCCAAAAAGGCGGGTCTGATGAGCAGCTGTGGATGGCCTCACAAAACGGAGATGATATGGCGCTAAGGCGTTTGATTGCCCGCTATGATCGTCTGGCAACCAGTCTGTGCAGCAGCTATTGTGCGGCGGGGATGGATCGGGAGGACCTTTTGCAGGAGGCGTATCTTGGCCTGTTGAAAGCGATCCGTTCTTTTCGGCCGGAAAAGGGGGTTCCTTTTTCCTCTTTTGCAGGGCTTTGCATGAAGCGGCAGCTGATTTCTGCGGTGCGTCGCCAAAATACGGGAAAGAATCGTTTTTTTCATAATTCCGTGCCGCTGGAAGATTCGGAAATTTCCAGTTTACCGCCCGATTGGAGGCAGACAGGCCCGGAAGCGGCGGTTATTTTAGAAGAAGAGTCCCGCCAGATGCGGGAGCAGGTCATAGCGCTTTTATCTCCTTTGGAAAAAGAAACGCTCCAGCTTTACCTGAAAGGTTTCAGTTATGAGGAAATGGCGAAAAAGCTCGAATGTCCTGAAAAATCGGTGGATAATGCGTTACAGCGGATCCGCCGGAAACTGCGGAAAGCGCAAAGCCGCAACAATTCCTGAACCGTTAGCCTGTAATCAGGCTATTGGGTATAATGCCTCTTGGAATATCAGGCGAAGCGTTGTTTATCAATGTCGATGCGGTATATCGATGGGCAAATTCTAATTCATTAAGCGAGGTAAAAGAAATGTACCAAGACAAAACCCTTATTTGCAAAGAGTGTGGCGCGGAATTCGTATTCACCGCCGGTGAGCAGGAGTTTTATGCGGAAAAAGGCTTCGTAAATGAGCCTCAGAGATGTAAGGCCTGCCGTGACGCACGTAAAAACAATGCGAGACCTGAAAGAGAGATGTTCACTGCTGTTTGCGCCAGCTGTGGGAAAGAGGCGAAAGTTCCCTTCAAACCCAGAGAGGACCGGCCTGTATACTGTAGCGAGTGCTTTGCGAAAATGAAAGGCGAAGCATAATCTCTCTGTAATATCCATTGTAAATGATGAAACCGCCATGGAAGCATGGCGGTTTTTTGTTGTTTTTATCGATTGAAACGGTGTTCTATTCATACTATAATGTCATAGAACAATACGGAGGAATCAGATTTTCGACAGAAGGTGGGGAATCGGGTGAAAAACGGTTGGAAGCGCTTGTATGGGAGGGCGGAAGGTCTGTTGGGCCTGGATCGTTTGACGGGGACCTTCCGGACTTTTGCACTGCTGCATTTCGGTTTTCTCATTTTTAACAATCTGCAGACGGTATTCATTAACACTCTTTTTTTCCGCCTGACCGGCGGGGCGGATACCACCTTGCAGTATAATCTGATTACCTATGTATTTAATCCTATCGGCACGACGCTGGCCATGTACTATGCCAGCAAAAAGGGGTCCACCAAGGCCATGCGGCTGGGATTTTTCACTTTTATCCTCCTGTATGCATTTTTCCTCTGTGTGATGGATGCGGCAGTTTGGTTTATGCCGGCGATTGCCTTTCTGGTTTCCTGGGCGGGGGGATATTACTGGATGGGGTACAGCATCAAGGTGCCGCTCTATACGACAGATGAAAACCGGGACGTTTCCCTGTCGGTGATTGGAATGGGGACCGGCATCGTCAATCTGATGATGCCTACCGTCACCGGCGGGATCATCTCTGCCTGCGAAGGCGTGATGGAAAACGGCCTGCTGGGATATTACATCATGTTCGCGTTGTCCATCGCAGTGGCACTGGTTACGGTGTCCTATTTGAAAAAGCTGCCGGCAGACCAGGTGGCTTTTTCCAAGGTCAGCTTAATAAGAGGCTTTCGCAAAACATTCCGCAATCCGCTGATGCTGGAAACAGTCAGCGCAGAATGTTTAAAAGGAATTCGGGAGGGAACGCTCGCTTTCTATTTGAACATCCTGTTGTTTGAGCTGATTCAAAGTGAGGCGTTGATTGGCGTCAATACGCTGTTGACCGGGCTGTTTTCCATTTTTGCTTACTGGGTGCTGGGCAAGCGGCTCAAGCCCGCCACACGGATCCGATATATGACCGGCGGCGTGACAACCATGCTGGCCTGTACGCTGATCCTGTTTGTACGGATGGATGTGGCAACAATTTTGATGTTCAGTATCATCAATGCGTTTTTTAATAATTTTTTGATTTCCCCAGGCAATGGGATCTATTACAGCGTGGTGCAGAAGACCTGTCCGACCAATACGGAATCGGCAGAGTTTTCCACCGTGAAAAGCTTCTTTCTAGACTATGGAAGGGTGGCAGGTGTGCTGCTCGTCATGCTGATGCCGAAAACCACTCACGGCAGTATTTGGGGGATTCTCATTTTGACTGTGCTGCAGTATGCAGCGGTCTTTGTCAGCTCTTTGGCGGCCAAACGCCTGGAAACCTATGTTCACCAGGGGGAGCCGGTGGCATAGAACAAAAAACAGGGATTACCGGTCATTTTTCCAGGATTCTGGAGGAGGTTGTGTACCTGCCATATTGGCTTTGCAAAGCGCAAGAAGGATAAAATGGTATTTTAAAGGATTTTATGCTATTTTAAAAAAGGAAAAATACCTTTTATAAAAAGGGCAGGAGGAGATGGCGATGTTCCGTAAAATGAGGAGATACAGGCAGCAACTGGGCCAGGAAGAAACAATTTCTATTCTAAAATCTGGAAAGACGGCGGTTCTGGGAGTTTTGGGCGACGACGGCTATCCTTATACGGTACCTATCAATTATGTATACGCTGATGGGAAAATTTATTTTCACGGCGCCAAATCCGGCCATAAAATTGACGCGATCAAGCGGTGCGGCAGGGTTTCGCTGTGCGTCATCGAAAAAGATGATGTGGTGAAAGAAGAATTGACCACCTATTTTAGAAGCGTAATCCTTTTTGGAAAAGCCAGGGTGCTGGAAGCCGAAGAGGAAATGTTTCACGCCGCGAGGGCTCTGGGTTTGAAATACTATGAAGACAAAGAGACGGTCGAGCGGGAAATCAAACGGGAAAAGGCGTCCTTATGCTGTGTAGAGATTGTGATTGAGCATATGACGGGGAAAGAAGCTATCGAGCTCACCCGTGCCGAGAGCGGATCCTGATTTTTATCGAAAAAGATAATGGCGTTTTTCAAAAGCACCAACCCGGTACCTGCCGGGGTGGTGCTTTTTTATTGCAGGAATGAGTGGGCACCAACGGTTTTTGACATTAAATATACTATATGAAATATAATTCATTTTTAAAACTATATGGATAATCAAAAGCGCCCCTTGTTCTCCTTCGCTTTTTATCGTACAATAAAAAGAAAGCAGAAGGGGGGATAGAGCGTGATTGTTTTGGATGAGAGGCTGGCGGCGGTAGCGCAAATCGTCCGCCCGGGCAGCCGGATTGCCGATGTTGGGACAGATCACGGCTATTTGATTACACGTCTTCTGATGGATGGAAAAGCGGTTTTCGGATATGCCTGCGATATTCATCCCAAACCCCTGGAAAAGGCGGCCGGGACGCTCAAGAGGTATGGCCAGCAGGAACGATCCGCCCTGCTGCTGGGAGATGGGTTACAGGGCCTTTTGGCGGAGCAGGTAGACGATATCATCATCGCCGGTATGGGTGGAGACATGATTCTTCATATCCTGGATGAAGCCGGATGGAGGGATCCAGCACAGCGGTTTGTGCTCCAGCCCATGACAAAAATACACGAGCTGCGAACAGGCCTCTATCAGCGCGGCTATGAGATTTTACAAGAAAGGGCTGCTTTGGCCAAGGGATTTGCCTATACGGTCATGCAGGTTTGCTGGTGTGGAAAGCGGCGGGATATTGCCGATTTGTTTGCTTGGGTAGGGCTGCTGCCCCAAACACGGTCGAAAGAGGCGCTGGTCTATTTGAAAAAGCAGGCGCAGACAGCAAGGAACATTGCGGAGGGGTTAGGAAAATCAAATACAAATCGGAATGAAATTGATAAATATTACAAATTGGCAAATAAAATCCAGAAAATCTGCTCCGATTGGGAAGAAAAGAGGTAAACCATGGCTTTAGACGGCATGTTTTTATATCAGCTACGGCAGGAGCTGGCAGAGAAAGCGTTAGGCGCCCGAGTGGACCGGATTCATCAGCCGGCTCGGGAAGAAATTATCATTGCCCTGCGTTGGAAAGGCGGTGCGGGAAAGCTGTTGCTTTCAGCCAACGCGGGCAGCCCCCGTATCCATTTTACCGAAGCAGCGCCAGAAAATCCCAAACAGCCGCCTATGTTCTGCATGCTGTTGCGCAAGCATTTGGGGTCAGCGCGGTTGATCCGGATTGAGCAACTGGGGCTGGATCGGATTCTGCATCTTGTATTTGAGTCGGTAAATGAAATGGGGGATCTGGTGGAGCTGACCCTTGTGGTAGAGATTATGGGACGTCATTCCAACATTGTGCTGGTGGATCACAGCGGTCGGATTATCGATGCGATAAAACGGATTGACGCGGAAATGTCCAGCGTGAGACAGATCCTTCCGGGGATGCTTTATCAATCGCCTCCGCTGCAGGAGGAAAAGCTGGACCTGCTGAATACCAGACCAGACCAGGCTGTAGAACGGGTGGCGGCGGCCGGTGGCCGGGAAATTTCCAAGGCTTTGCTGCAGACAGTGCAGGGCATGTCCCCTTTAACCTGCCGGGAAGCGGAAAATTATGCAGTTCGCGGCGCAGACATCCGGGCAGGCGAGATGGACGAACAGCAAAAAAAACGGCTGGAGGAATGGCTATCCATGCTGCAGCTGCGCCTGCGGGAGCACAGCGGCGTTCCCACTATTTTGCTGGAGCCTTCCGGAAAGCCGCGGGATTTTTCGTTTTTGCCGATTCATCAATACCGGGGTGCGTTGACCATAAGGGAGATGAAAAGCTATTCCGCACTTCTGGACAGTTTTTATGCTGAACGGGATCTGATGGATCGAATGAAACAGAAATCCCACGATTTGCTGCGGCTGCTGGCCAATACTTCTGACCGCATTGCCCGCAAAATTGCTGCCCAGGAGCAGGAGCTGAAAGAATGCGCAAACCGGGAGAGACTTAAAATAAGCGGAGATCTGATCCAGGCGAACCTGTACCAGATGGAAAAAGGACAGTCCGTGCTGCGTGTCCCCAATTTTTACGAAGAAGGTTTGCCGCTCGTCGATATTGTTCTGGATCCAGCCCTGACCCCTTCGCAAAACGCGCAGAAGTATTATAGTGAATACCGCAAGCAGGATACGGCGGAAAAGAAACTGCAAGAACTGATTGAGCAGGGCCGGGAGGAATTGCAGTATCTGGACACGGTGTTCGACTCGCTGGCCCGAGCAGGAAAAGAATCGGAACTGACGGCGATCCGGGAGGAACTGCGTGAGACCGGCTATATCAAAAGTTACAAGGGTAAGAGTAAAAAACCGGAAAAGCTGTTACCGGTGGAATACCGTTCTTCCGACGGGTTTACCATACTGGTGGGGCGGAATAATGTTCAAAATGACCGGCTGACGCTGAAAGACGCGCACAACTATGACATGTGGTTCCATACCCAGAAGATTCCAGGATCCCACACGGTTGTGGTCGCGGATGGAAAAGAGATTCCCAACCGAACGCTGGAGGAGGCGGCAGTTATCGCCGCCTATCACAGCCGTGCCCGGGATTCGGCGCTGGTGCCGGTGGACTATACCATCGTCAAAAACGTGAAAAAGCCGGCCGGTGCAAAACCCGGCAAAGTGATTTATGATAAATTTGAAACGGCAGTTGTCACGCCGGATCGGGAAAGGGTGGCAGCGCTGCTGGTAAAGGGATAGAAAAAAGCAGAGGAAAACCCTCTGCTTTTTTAAGCGAATGACAAAGGCGTGGTAGAAGGGAGGAGGAAAAACGGCAACGGTTGCAGCCTGCTTCCGTTGCCGGGTGGAATCGGCAGGGCGGAAAATCTATTTTTCTTCTTCCTGGACAGAAATATCTACTATGCCTTTTGTTTTTTTCTTTTTCTGGTGATTGTGATAATGCAGATAATATAATGCTCCTGCAGATAGGACAAACAGTATCCCGCAGATCCAGGAGACATAGTTGAAGTTGATAAACCACAGCTTGTGGAACTGGATGTCGTTTAAAGAAATGTCCATACAAAGGACGGTCAAAACTTTGTCGCCGTCCATAATCGGCGCGGCGGAAACAATAAAGGTGCCATCCTCAGACTGGATCGCTTTTGGCACAAAGCCGCCGGTACTATTCCCATCGTAAATGTCGTCGATCAGCTGTTTGACCTGATTTCCGTATAGGTCAAAGGAAAACTCGGAACCAATGGGGTGATAGCCTTCCGTTCCCGACTGGACATACTGGGAATCCAGCACATAAAAGTATCCCATATTATTGCGTGTTACCGTATAGACATCTTGAAATCCGTAATGCTCGCGCATCCGCTCCAGCAGGCCGCACAGGCTGCGGTAAGCGGTGGATTCGCTGGGATACTCCTGCAGCAGCCGCAGAGAGGTGGCACTGTAGTGCCCCATAGCGATGGCAATGGCGTCGCCCGACAGCATGCTCTGGCTGCCAGCCTCTTCAATTTTGTCTGATTTTCGGCTGATGGGCAAAGTAATTCCCACTACGGTGAGAAGAAGGCTAAACAGCATAATTCCAATGAGAATCAGCGTCAGGTTTTTCGTTTTAAACATAGATGAATCCTCCCTCCGGAGCAAGGACCCCCAAAAATTGCCTCCAAAACAGCGCTTATCCGCTGCGGCTCCTTTTCAAAGTACCCTACCATTTTACGGATTTACAGAAATTATAGCACGAAGAAAGAGGAAACACAATCTCAGGCGCTTGTTCTGGCGGAAAAACTATGTTAAAGTAAGAAGAGCATAAAAGAAGGAGCAGAGAATCCATGCGGATGAGAAGGAAAAAATGGGCGGTTCCAGAGTTGGAAGCGAGCCAGTTATATATCAAGGATCCGGCTTCTTTCCGGGGCTGGTGGCAGCGGGCATTTGTGCAGACGCAGCCGCTGTATTTGGAACTGGGCTGCGGAAAGGGAGGATTTGCTTCTCAATTCGCCCTTGCCAATCCGGGAAAAAACCTGCTGGCAGTGGATATCAGCAGCAACATGCTGGGCGTTGCCCGCCGCAAGATCGACGCCGCATTTTCCCAGGCGGGGAAAGCGCCGGGCAATGTGCGGCTGGCAGCCTATGACATTGAGCGCATTGGAGAAATTTTGTCAGAACAGGATACGGTAGAGCGGATTTTTATCAATTTCTGCAATCCCTGGCCCCGCCCGCGCCATTTTAAAAAGAGGCTGACCCACCCCAGGCAGCTGGAAAAGTACAAGGCTTTCCTGCAGCCCGCGGGGGAGATCTGGTTTAAAACCGACGACGACATGCTGTTTCGTCATTCCCGACAGTATTTCCTGGACTGTGGATTCGCAATCCGATGGGAAACCTGGAATCTGGCGGACAGCGGTATGGCAGGAAATATCCGCACGGAGCATGAAGATATGTTTGAGGCTGAGGGAATCCCCATCAAGGCTTTGATTGCCGTGCGGCTGGAGCGGGACGATGGATAACAAAACCAAAATCGGGCGGATTTTAGAGGATGGGGGATTGCACCATTGGGGAGTGGCATCCTTTGCAGATACGCTGCCGGTGCTTCCCTGCCGCGCTGCATCCCGGCTGCCTCGGGATGCGAAGTCAGTGATTGTCTGCCTGCTTGGGTACTATGCAGGAGAGCGGGCGCATAATATTTCCAGATATGCCTGGGCCAGAGATTATCATTTGCTGGCAGAAGAACTGCTCTCCCCAGTGGCAGAGCGAATGCGTGAAACCTGGCAGGAGCAGACCTTCGCTGTTTTCACCGATAATTCTCCGATTCGCGAGGTGACCGCCGCCCGGCTGGCAGGGCTGGGATTTATAGGAAATAATGGGCTTTTGATCAGCCCGGCCTACGGGTCTTACCATTTCATTGCGGAGATTGTGACCGATCTTTGGCTGGAACCGTCAGAACCGGTGGAAGCCGGCTGTGGAGAGTGCCGGCTCTGTCTGGATACCTGTCCGACAGGAGCGCTGTCCCCTTTCGGAGTGGAAAAAAGCCGGTGCCGGTCCCATATCACTCAGAAAAAAGGGGATCTGACGGCTTGGGAACAAGACCAGGTGCGAAAAGGCGGCCTTGCTTGGGGATGCGATATCTGCAGTGACGTATGCCCCTATAACCATCCGCCTTGCTGGACGGATCTACCGGATTTTCGCCGGGAGCTGAACGGGTTCATTCGGGAAGAGGATCTGCCGCGGCTGATAAAGGAAAGAGCGTTTGGATATCGCGGCGTAAAAGTAATGCAGCGAAATCTGCGCATACTAAAAAGAAAAGCGTCCGGCGCCGGACCGGACACAGGAGAGTGAACATATGACAGAAATTTTGCGGCCGGAACAATACGAAGAATACGAAGCTTTCTGCCAAAACCATCCCCGCGGCGGCTTTACCCAGTCTACCCGCTGGTTCCAGGTGAAGAATAACTGGAAAGGGGAGGTAGTTGTTGTGCGGGATGCTGCCGGACAGATTTGCGCCGGGTGCGCTGTTTTGATACAGAAGCTGCCGGTGGTTGGGGCGGCGCTTTTATACGCGCCCCGCGGGCCGGTCTGTGATCTGGAAAACCGCCCGTTGCTCCAGGAGCTCAAAAGCGGATTGGATCAGCTGGCCAAACAATACCACGCTTATCAGCTTAAATGGGATCCGGAAGTTTTGGCCGCGGATGAACAGACGGCCAAAATAATGCAGGAGATGGGCTTTACCCTTTTTGCAGGCCCGGAAGGATTTGAAACGATCCAGGCAAGATTTAATTATCATCTGTTTTTGAACGGCCGCAGTGAAGAAGAGCTTTTCCGGAACCTGACCCAGAAGACCCGGTATAATGTGCGGGTGGCTATGAAGCATGGCGTGCAGATCAAAGTAGTGGGGAAGGAGTATCTGGACGATTTTGTCCGTATCATGCAGACCACCGGTGAAAGGGATGGGTTTCGTGTCCGGCCCAAAAGCTATTTCGCACGGATGTTGGACGCGCTGGGCGAACATGCGCGGCTGTATATGGGCTTTTATGATGGCAAGGCCGTCTGCGGCGCCATTGCCACCAATTACGCGGGAAAGACCTGTTATGTTTACGGCGCTTCGGACAACATATACCGGAATGTAATGCCCAACTATTTAATGCAGTGGGAGATGATCCGCTGGGCGGTAGAGACAGGGTGTACCCTGTACGATTTTCAGGGAGTGTCCGGTAATCTGGACGAGAACAGCCCCATGTATGGGCTTTACCGATTTAAGAAAGGCTTCCATGGCCAGCTGGACGAATACGCCGGTGAATGGAATTATACCTATCGGCCTGTGATCGGGAAGCTGGTGGATCTGGCGATGGCCATGCGGGAAAAAAGGAAAAAGCACTAGCTTTTCCCCATTTTATACAAATTTAACAGGTTTGTAATCAAAAAACCTATGGTAATCTCCGGAAACCTATGCTATAATAAATACAAAGCAAAACTTTGCTGCAAAAGGAGGGCTATGTATGAAATTAATCCTTGCTATTGTTTCCAGTGATGACAGCTCTATGGTTTCTTCCGCACTGACCAAAAATAATTTTTCGGTCACGAAACTGGCTACGACCGGCGGCTTCCTGATGAGCGGCAATACCACTTTCTTGATTGGTACTGAGGATGAAAATGTGGACAAGGCGATCAGTGTCATCGGTGAACACAGCAAAAAGAGAAAACAGATGGTTCCTTCCTCCGCGTCTTATGGCGTGGGAATGTACACGTCCTTCCCGGTAGAAGTCACTGTTGGCGGAGCCACCATTTTTGTCCTGGATGTGGAGCAGTTTAAAAAGCTGTAATCCTGAGGTTATGCAGAAATGTCGTTATTAGACCGTTTTTACGGAAATGACAAAGCAAAAGAGGCGCTCGTCTTTTACCAAAGAGACGGGCGCTTTCCGCATGGGATTTTATTGGAGGGAACGGAAGGTTCCGGAAGAAAAACGTTTGCCAGACTGATTGCCGCCGCCGCGCTGTGCGAGGGGGAGAACCCGCCTTGTGGCCAGTGCCGCCACTGCCGGAAAATTCTCAAAGGCATTCATCCGGATGTGCAGACTATTTCGTCGGAACCGGGAAAGAAATCCTTTTCAAAAGAGCAGATCGAGCGATTGCGGGCAGATGCATGGGTTAAGCCCAACGAGGCGCCGCGGAAAGTGTATATCCTGTGTGAGGCGCAATACATGACGTCTTGGGCGCAAAACGCCCTGCTTAAGCTTTTGGAAGAGCCCCCGGCCGGCGTACTGTTCCTTTTGACCTGTGATAACCGTTCCAAGCTTTTGGAAACGGTACAGTCAAGGGTTGTGGCGCTGTCGCTGATGGAGCCGGGAGAAACGCTGACGGCCAAAGCGCTGCTGGAACAGACCCCGGAACTTGGGGAGGAACGTGCCTGGCAGGCGGCAGTTCAGAGCGGCGGCAATATTGGTCGGGCAAAGCGGCTGCTGACAGACGAAAAGTACGCGGCGCTTTTAGAAAGGGCCGCTGATTTATGCGGTAAAATGGAAAAATCGGATTGGTTTGGTATCCTGCAGGTGCTGGCCGGCTTTGAGAATGACCGGGAGGGGCTGCTCCAATGTCTGGAGGAGATCCGTCAGTTACTGGCGAAAAATACAAAAGATTCCTTTGTTGCAAAAAGTGACCGGCAGTTCCGCATTCTTCCGTTGCAGGCGGGCAAAGTCCTTGATATAATAGAACAGGGCATGGAGTATGCCCGCCAAAATATGAGTATGCCGTTGCTGACCGCCTGGCTTGGAGCTGGAATCAGCAGCGTTTTCGAAGAATAGAATGGAGGAACTATGGCGGAGATAATTGGAGTAAGATTCAAACAGGTAGGTAAGGTCTACTATTTTGACCCCGCCGGTATTCAGGTGCAGAAAGGGGACAGCGTGATCGTCGAAACGGCTCGCGGTGTGGAATGTGGCGAAGTGGCGATGGAAAACCGGCAGGTCAGCGATGAAAGTATTGTCAAACCATTGAAACAGGTGATTCGAAAAGCGACCAGGGAGGATCTGGCGCAGGTGCGCAGGAACCAGGAAAAGCGAGTTTCTGCCGCGAAAATCTGCAACGAAAAAATCGCCGCCCACAAGCTGGAGATGAAGCTGGTAGACGTGGAGTACACGTTTGATAATAACAAGATTTTATTTTATTTTACCGCCGATGGGAGAGTGGACTTCCGGGAGCTGGTCAAAGACCTTGCTTCGGTATTTCATACCCGCATCGAGCTGAGGCAGATAGGCGTGAGAGACGAGGCCAAAATGCTGGGCGGCCTGGGAATCTGCGGGCGGCCGTTCTGCTGTTCAACCTTTTTGGGGGAATTCCAGCCGGTGTCCATCAAAATGGCCAAAGAGCAGAGCTTATCCTTAAACCCGGTGAAGATTTCCGGTACCTGCGGTCGGCTGATGTGCTGTTTAAAATATGAGCAGGAAGCTTACGAGGATCTGCTGCGCACCACTCCAAAGGTAGGCGCGCTGGTGGGAACCGCTGACGGAAAAGGCAAGGTGGTAGAGGTGAATCTTCTGTCTGGGCTTGTGAAGGTCCGGCTGGATGCCGACCCCGATGCGGCGGCCCGTGTCTATCCAAAAGAAGAAGTGCATGTACTGCGGGACGGGCGAATCAAGGTGGACAAAAAAGAGATGGAAGCGCTTAAGGAGATCATAGAGTAAAGATTCGGTAAAACGGGAGAAAAATCTCCGGAAATGGTTGATTTTTTTTCGGAACGTGATACAATGTTTTCAAAATGGTAATGGAGGTGGATTTGTAATGGCATATGTAATTTCTGACGAGTGCATCAGCTGTGGCGCTTGCGAGGCGGAATGCCCCGTTTCCGCAATTTCTGCCGGTGACGGTAAATACGTAATCGACGAAGGAACCTGCATCAGCTGTGGTGCCTGTGCCGGTGTTTGCCCGGTTGGCGCTCCTGCCGAAAAATAATGGTACTTACTGAAAAGGCCTTTGCCATATGGCAAAGGCCTTTTTCTTTTTATAGTGCTGCGCTGTCAGCATGAACGTCTCCTTCACTGGAAAGGCCAAGGTTTTTCAACATATTCGTTGCGGCCATTTCAATGTGGTCAACCGTTGCTTTTTCTGCAGCCTCCGGATCATGGGAAGCAATCGCGTCAACAATCCGCTGGTGTTCTATCATGACCTTTTGGGCCCGGCCCTTTGTCGCAAAGGACATCTTTCGGTAGCGCTGTATCGAATGGTGCAGGCTGCTCAAGGTCTGGCGCAGAGTGCGGCTGCCGCTGATCTCATAAATTCGCTCATGAAACTGGGAATCCAGATTTCGCAACTGGTCCAGATCCCCTTTTGCCGTATAAAATTCCTGCAGCTCCAGAATATCACGCAGGGACTTGGCGTCTTCTTCAGTAATCTGCTCAGCCGCCCAGCGGGAGGCCAGCCCCTCCAGCTTCATGCGGATATCGTATATATCCCGCAGATCCTTTTCACTGATGCCAATCACCACTGCGCCTTTGTTGGGAGTCAGCTGTACCAGCCCCTCCTGCTCCAGGCGGTGAATCGCTTCCCGAACTGGCGTTCTGCTGACGCCCAAACGGGCGGAAATACGAAGTTCGGTTAAATTTTCGCCAGCCTTCAATGCCCCGTTGAGAATCTCTTCTTCCAGTTTTTTAAATACTTTATCCGCCAAGGAATAGCCATTGGATAACAGATTGTCTTTCATGTTTTCAACCCTTTTTGTGCATAATGCGTCCGCAGCAAAAGCGAGTTTTGCCTTATCTGTAGGAAGAAATCCCCTTCTGAAAAGGCAGAACGGACTTTACATATCATTACCATTATAATATAGTTGCGGCGATTTCGCAACTGAAATTGTATGGGCTTGTGGCAAAACTGAACTAAGAATATATGTTCGATTTTTTGCCTAAATCGGTTGCATCTCGCGTCATAATACGGTATAATATCAACAGAACAGCAAGAAAATCGAAGGACGGCAGACACTTACCGGCAGACACGTGTTTTGCATATGTTTTTCGATTAGCTATGCAGTGTCTTGCCGGGAGAGAGTGCAGACTGTGAAAAGATAGCGCCGGTGCGCGCGGAATGGAGCAGAAATATGGTAGATAAACAAAAAGCGATTGAGACAGCGATCAGCCAGATTGAAAAGCAGTTCGGCAAGGGGTCGATTATGAAGCTGGGTTCTACAGCGACGCTCAATGTGGAGGCAATTTCCACTGGCTCTATTTCACTGGATATGGCGCTGGGAATTGGCGGCGTGCCCCGGGGGCGGATTGTAGAGATCTACGGACCGGAAAGTTCCGGTAAAACGACGGTTGCGCTGCATATTGTCGCTGAGGCCCAGAAAGCGGGAGGAGAAGCGGCTTTTATTGATGTAGAACACGCGCTGGATCCGGTATATGCCAAGGCTTTGGGCGTGGATATAGATTCGCTCTTGGTCTCCCAACCGGATACCGGCGAGCAGGCCCTTGAGATTGCGGAAGCGTTGGTCCGCTCCGGCGCCATTGACGTAATTGTGCTCGACTCAGTAGCCGCCATGGTCCCGAAGGCGGAAATTGAGGGGGAGATGGGTGACGCCCATGTAGGCCTGCAGGCCCGTTTGATGTCCCAAGCGCTGCGCAAGCTGACGGGCATTGTATCCAAATCCAATACGGTTGCAGTGTTCATCAACCAGTTGCGCGAAAAGGTCGGCGTGGTGTATGGAAACCCGGAGGTGACCCCCGGTGGGCGGGCGCTGAAGTTCTATTCTTCTGTGCGGATGGAGGTCCGCCGGGTTGAACAGCTGAAAAGCGGGACAGAAATGATTGGTAACCGCACGCGGGTCAAAATTGTGAAAAATAAGGTCGCGCCCCCTTTTAAAGAGGCAGAGTTTGATATTATGTACGGGACCGGCATCTCCCGTGAAGGAGAAATATTGGATCTGGCAGTTAAGCTGGATATTATCAACAAGTCCGGTGCATGGTTTAGCTACAACGGAGAGCGCCTGGGCCAGGGCCGGGATAATGTAAAGGTTTATTTGCAGGAACATCCGGATTTTGCCAACGAAATAGACAAACTGATCCGCGCGGATGCCGGCAGATTGAGCTTTGCCCGGGGCGGCAAAACGGTTGCGCCTAAAAAAGAAACGGCTGCGCCAGCTGCGGCTGAGCCTGCCGCTTCACCCGCATCCCCGGCCAGGGGGAGGAACGCGGCGGTGAATATTGATGTGGAAGTGGATGAATAATGCTTCGGATCACAGCCATTCAAAAGGCGAAGAAAGGGGGCTATCATCTTTTTATAGAAGAGGAATACGCCCTGACGATCAGTGCCGAAGTGCTGGCTGAAACGGGGCTGGCCGTTGGACAGCAGATCACTCCCCAGCGCTTGGATGAAATCCGCCAGATATGCGACCGGCGGCGTGCCAGAGAGCGGGCGCTGTATCTGCTGGAAAGCCGCAGCCACAGCGAAAAAGAGCTGTATGATAAGCTTTGCAGGTCAGTGCCGGAGCAAATTGCCGCCGATGTGACCTGCCGGATGGTGGAACTGGGGCTGGTGGATGACGGAACCTATGCCCGCCGATGGGCAGCTATGCTGTGGCAGGAGAAAAAATACGGCCCGCGGCGCATTCGCCAGAGTATGATGCAGAAAGGCTTTGACCGGGATCTCATCGATGAGGTGCTGGAGGAAATGGCCGAGTCTTTTGAGGGCGAAAAAACAGTCGGCCAGCTGGAAGAGATCATCCGGAGGAAATATGCTCGTTCTTTGTCGAATGAGGATCCAAAAGGCCGCAGCAAAGCGGTGAACGGCCTGCTGCGTTTGGGCTATGACTATGACCAGATCCGTACGGCGCTGCGGAATTTTAGTGAAACAGAGGAGTAAACTATGGCAATTAAAGTGGGGATGGTATCCCTTGGCTGTTCCAAAAACCAGGTGGACGCAGAAATCATATTAGCCAAACTGAAAAAACGGGGCTATCAGCTCCATACGGACTCGGGCACCTGTGACGTGGTCATCATCAATACCTGCGGGTTTATTGAAAGCGCGAAGCAGGAGTCGATCGAGAATATCCTGGAATTCGTTACGCTTAAAAAGGAAGGGCGAATTAAGGTTATTTGCGTCACCGGATGCCTGGCGGAGCGTTATCGGGAAGAGGTGGCCAAAGAGATTCCCGAAGCGGATGTGATCCTGGGGATCGGATCAAACGAAGAAATCTGCGATGCCATTGAAACGGCTTTGGCGGGCGAAAAGGTACGCCGGTTCGGCCCCAAGGAGGCGCTGCCGTTGGAAGGGGAACGAATCCTTTCCAACCTTCCGTTTTTTGCTTATCTGAAAATTGCCGAGGGGTGCGATAACAGATGTACCTATTGTGCCATTCCCATGATCCGCGGCCGGTACCGCAGCAGGGAAATAGATAACATCGTAGCGGAAGCAAAGCTTTTGGCAGATCATGGCGTGACCGAACTGAATGTGGTGGCGCAGGATACGACCCGCTATGGCGTTGATCTGTATGGGAAGCCCATGCTGCCGGAGCTTCTGCGCCGCTTGGCCCAAATTGAGGGCCTGCGTTGGATTCGGGTGTTATACACTTATCCGGATTGGATCACAGATGAACTTTTGGACGTGATGGCCAGAGAAGAAAAAATCGTGAAGTATCTGGATATTCCGTTGCAGCACTGCAACAAAAAAGTGCTGCAAGAAATGAACCGGCGCGGCGACCGGGAATCGCTTACCGCGCTGATGAGAAAAATCCGGGAAAAGGTGCCGGGCATTGTACTGCGTACCACCTTGATCACGGGTTTCCCCGGTGAAACGGAGGAGCAGTTTGAGGAACTGTGCCAGTTTGTGCAGGAAATCAGGTTTGAGCGGCTGGGCTGTTTCCCCTACTCGGCGGAGGAGGGGACGCCTGCGGGAGAGCGGACCGATCAGGTCGATCCCGAGGTGCGGCAGCGCCGGGCGGACATCATTATGGAACTGCAGATGGGGATTATGGAAGAATATAACCAGGGGTTGGTCGGATCCGATTTAGAAGTGGTTGTGGAAGGCTACGACCGCTACGCTGCCAGCTATTTCGGCCGAAGCGCGGCGGATGCGCCGGATATTGATGGAAAGATCTTTTTTACCAGCCGCAAAAAGCCGGCGGTGGGCCAGTATCTGCCGGTACATATAGACGATGTGCTGGACTATGATTTGATTGGCAGCGCGCTGTAAGAGTTTGTTGCCTGCAATATAACAGAAAAGGGGATAGCCTTTATGAACCTGCCAAACAAACTGACTTGCCTTCGGATGCTTATGGTACCGTTTTTTGTGGCCGCCATGGTACTGCCTTTTTCCAACCACTATTTGTGGGCGTTGATTCTTTTTATAGCAGCGTCTTTTACCGATATGCTGGACGGAAAGATTGCCCGTAAACAAGGATTGATTACCGATTTTGGCAAGTTTATGGACCCGTTGGCGGATAAAATTCTGGTCACTTCCGCGCTGATCTGCTTTGTGGACCTATGGGTAACGCCGGCGGCCGTAATTATTGTCATCATTGCCCGGGAGTTCATCGTCACCTCTCTGCGGCTGATCGCGGCGCCAAAAGGCATTGTGATTGCGGCGGACATTTTTGGAAAGATGAAAACGGTTTCCCAGATGATCTGGGTTGCCACCACCATTTTGCAGATGTATCTGGAGGAAGAATTGTGGATCGGCGTAACGGCGCTTGCAGCGCTGAATACGCTCCTAATGTGGGCTACGCTGGCCTTGACAGTGATCAGCGGGATCAATTATCTTTGGAAAAACCGCGCCGTGCTCAGTGATATGAAATAAAAGCGGCGGAAAGAGGAAGCCCCCGGCCTACGCCGGGGATGGAGAAACGGACACCCTGCCGCAGCGCTTCTGCCAAACCGGCGGATTTTTAACCATCATGCCTTAGGCTGAAAGGGATAACAGCAGACCGTTCTTGACAAAGAGAAGAAACCGTGCTATGCTAATTAGCACATTGCAAAATGCGATGAACAGGAAAAGTAACCGGATGACGCCTGCCAGAGAGAAAGCATGACCCGCTGAAAGTGCTTTTGGGAAACGGATCCGGCCAAGTGCGCCTGCCAGCACGGACCGGGAAATTAGTATCGGTCTGCGGGACGCCTCCGTTACGGGCGCAATCGAGTGAAAAATCGAAGTGGAACCGCGGTGAACATTACCGCCTTCGGCCGTCTGTGGCCCGAAGGCGGTTTTCTTTTTATGACCGGCCTTTTGGGGCGGAAAGGAGTAGTTTATGAGAATCTATAATACGCTGACCAGAAAAAAGGAAGAATTGATACCCATCACCCCCGGAGAAGTGAAGATGTATGCCTGTGGACCGACGGTATATAACTATATCCACATCGGCAACGCACGGCCCATCTGTGTGTTTGATACCCTGCGCCGCTATCTGGAATACCGGGGCTATAAGGTGACTTTCGTTCAGAACTTCACCGATATCGACGATAAAATCATCAAGCGGGCCAATGAGGAGAATACCGACTATAAAACCATTGCGGAACGCTATATCGACGAATATTGGGTTGATGCCAGGGGCTTGGGCGTCCGGCCGGCTACGATCCATCCTAAGGCCACCGAGACCATGGACGAGATCATCAAAATTGTCCAGGACATCATTGACCACGGCTATGGCTATGAAGTGGACGGAGATGTTTATTTCCGGGCTAAAAAATTCAAGGGCTACGGAAAACTGTCCCATATGCCCATTGAGGAGTTGGATGCCGGCAGCCGCATTGATGTGACGGAGAGAAAGGAGGATCCGATGGATTTCGCGCTGTGGAAGGCCGCGAAAGAGGGGGAGCCTTATTGGGAATCCCCTTGGGGGAAGGGCCGTCCCGGCTGGCATATTGAATGTACTGCCATGATCCGCAAGTTTTTGGGTGAGACTATCGACATCCATTGCGGCGGTCAGGACCTGATTTTTCCCCATCATGAGAACGAAATTGCTCAAGGCGAGTGCTGCACCGGCAAAGAGTACGCCCGCTATTGGATGCACAACGGCTACATCAACGTAGATAATGTGAAAATGAGCAAGTCCAAAGGGAATTTCTTTACCACCCGCGATGTAGCGGAGAAATACGGCTATGAGACAATCAAGCTGATGATGATTCAGTCCCATTACCGCAGTCCGTTTAACTATACGCTGGAGGTTATCGAATCCTGCAAAAATTCTTTGGAGCGGTTATACAACTGCCGGGAGAAGCTGGAATTCGCGCTGGATAACGGCTTAAGCGAGGTTACCGAGGGGGAGGAAGAATTCCTCAAAAAATTTGAAGCGGCGCAGGAAAAATTTGTTACCGCCATGGACGACGATCTGAATACCGCCGATGGGCTGACCGCCCTGTTTGATCTGACAAGGGATATTAACACTGCTTTGCAGGTTCCGCGGTCCAAAGCGCTGGCGCAAAAAGCTGCTGAGCAGTTTGATGCCATCGCCGATGTGCTGGGCATCCTGTACAACCGCAAAAAGGAAACGCTGGATGCTGATATTGAGGCGTTGATCCAGAAAAGGCAGGAGGCTAGAAAATCCAAGGATTTTAAAACGGCCGACGCTATCCGCGATCAGCTGGCCGGTATGGGCATTACGCTCAAGGATACGCCGCAGGGTGTGCAATGGACCCGCTCGTAAAACAGCCGATACCCAAAAAGAGCCCTTTGGGGCTCTTTTTCCTCTGATCAGAGAGAAGGGGACGCATATGGAAAAGAAACTTTCTTTTAACGAAAACGCCGACAATTACGACCGCCTGCGTCCCCGGTATTGTTCGGAGCTGTTTGCAGATATTGCCGCATATGCCGGGCTAAAAAAGGGCGCGGCGGCGCTGGAAGTGGGTCCCGGCACTGGGCAGGCCACTCAGCCTTTTCTGGATCTGGGATGCCGGGTGACGGCGGTGGAGCCTAGTGAGCATATGGCGGCGGTCCTGGCGAGAAAATATCAGGAATATCCGGACTTTTCGGTCCAAAATTGCTTTTTTGAGGATTTTTCGGCACCGCCCGGATCGTTTGACCTGATCTATGCAGCCACCTCTTTTCATTGGGTGCCTTCGGAAATCGGGTATTTGAAAGGGAAGGGTTTCCTTCGGTCCGGTGGGACATTGGCGCTTTTCTGGAACACGCCTGTCATACAGAACCCGGAAAGCGATGCAATGCAGCCGGCGTACCGGCGCTTTTTTCCAAACGAGAGCAGACCGCCCCAATTCCCGCAGGAGCGGTTTGACAAACGGGAGGCGTTAATGCACAAATACGGTTTTTCTTTTGTGCAGCGCCGCTACTACTACAAAGAGCGAGTGCTCTCCGCCGAAGAATACCTTCTTTTATTAGGCACCTATTCCGATATCCTGACGATGGAGCCGGGCAGAAAAGAGGCGTTTCTGCGGGAAATCGAAGGGGCGATTCTGGACTGCGGCGGTTTTGTCCACATCCGGGATATTATGGATTTGCACCTTGGGAAAAACCTGTAACAGAACAAAAAGAACGGGAAAGCTTTTGGCTTTCCCGTTCTTTTTGTGGGCAAGTGGTTCGTATAACGCCAATTTGTTTTGCATTCAGCAATCTGGAGACCGCCTTTGCGCTTTTTGGTGCCGGTTTTTAGGAGCGGTCAGCGCAAAGCTTTCTTCGATGAGGCGGCAAATATCCTCGTTCTTCATGCTGCCGTCGAGAATCACGCTAACCCAATGTTCCTTATTCATATGATATGCGGGGACCACGGCAGAAAAAGTTCTTCGCCAGAAATCGGCCCACATGGGTTGCGCTTTTACATTGATCCAGATATGTCCTTCCCTCTCGAAGACCAGCGCAAAGATCTTTTGGTTGCCCCGATGGCGCATTGCTGTCCAATTGGGGTCGTCAAAGGGATAATCCTCATAAGCACCAGGCAGCCTGAGGCAGGCGGCGACGGCGTCTGCGCGAGTTGTCAAGAGAAAAGCACTTCCTTTTGATTTATTTTTTACCTCCGGCCAGCGCCTTTAAAATCGTTTCATCCGCCGGGCAAAAATCGTATTGGCCGATCTGCTCTGCCGTAATCCAGCGCAGATCCTGGTGTTCCAGCAGCTGCGGCACGCCGGATTCGATTTTGGCATTATACAGGGTAAGATGGACCGTCAGGTCAGGATAAGGATGCGTTACCTCCATAAAAATCCCCTGAACAGAGACGGTGACAGCCAATTCCTCCCGGCACTCGCGGATCAAAGCTTCTTCCTTTGTTTCTCCCGGTTCCACCTTGCCGCCAACAAATTCCCACAGTAAGCCCCGGGCTTTGTGGGCCGGACGCTGGCAGATCAAAAAACGGTTGCCATCCCAAATCAGGGCGGCCACGACTTCGGTCATGCTTTTCGCTCCTTTTTCTCGCGCAGATAGGCTAGAATCTCTGCTGCATTTGTATCGGGCTTTACCTTTGGCATGGCTTTTTCGATCGTCCCGTCTTCGTCAATGAGATAGGTGGTGCGTACTACGCCCATACTGGTTTTGCCATACAGCTTTTTCTCCTGCCAAACGTCGTAGGCGCGAATAGCCTGCAAATCAGGGTCGGACAGGAGAAGAAAGGGCAGATGAAACTTCTGGGCGAACTTCTGGTGAGAGGCCACCGAATCCTTACTGATCCCAATGACCACCGCTCCTAGTTCCGAATAGTCTTCCCAAGATTGCGCGAAAGCACAGGCCTGGCGGGTACAGCCCGGTGTATTATCCCGCGGATAAAAATAGAGGACAATCTTTTTTCCGGCAAAATCGGACAGGTTAACGGGATTTCCGTCCTGATCCGGCAATGTGAACAGGGGAGCTTTTTTCCCTTCTTGCAGCATGGCAATCTTCCTTTCTGATAAAAACATAAGTATTCTCGTCTGAGTGTTCCGGAGAAAAACAAAAGCCCAAGCCGCCAAATTGCTTGGCCTGTTCCGGTGTTTGGCAATGGCGCTGTGCCAGGTATCGGACCATCTCGCCTCGGGCCATTTTGCAAAGGGTCGCCTTTTCCCGAATCCGGCCGTTTTGTTCTTCGCCAAAAACACAGGAGACAAGCCGAATCCCAGCGGGAAGGTGCGGAATAACACTGCGGCTGTACTCTTTGCTTGCGAGATTGAAAATCACGTCGGTATTTTTGGCAAGCGCAAGGGCCAGGGTATCGCCCCAGAAAGCGTACAGGTCGCGGGCGCCAGCCACCGCCAGTTTGGCCTGCATTTCCAGCCGGTAAGGCGCCACGCCGTCAAAGGGGCGGAGCAGGCCGTAAAAGCCGGAAAGAATCCGCAGGTGTTTCTGGATATAATCCAGCTCGTCATAAGTAAACACGCCCGGCGCCATATACTGGTACTGAATGCCTTCATAGGCGAGAATTGCCGGAGTGAGATTGGCACGCAGGTCGGTTTGCCGCAGCCGGTCGGCGTTTTGACGTGCCAGGGATTCGCTGCATTTCCAAAGGGCGCGCAGCTCGTCCTGGGACATGGCCTGAAGAGCGGACAGCAGAAGCTGGGCCCGGTCGAGAAAAAAAGGGAGTCCCTGACAGTCAAAGCTGTCGGTATCCACATTCATTTTTTTCGCGGGAGAAATCATGATCTTCATATTGAAATTAACCTTTTACGCATTCTTCTACGTCTTCTTCGGCGTAGAGATTCTTACCGAAGTCATAGGCGCGGGCCAAATGACCGGTCCTGCCGATACATGGGCGGCCATTGGTGTCTCCGCATCCTCCCGCAGTCAATATGCCTTTATCACAAAAACCGATATAGCGGATCAGCGCAAAGCGGTAATAAGATACGGCTTGTTCAAAAGTCCAGAAAAAATCGTCCGCAGCAGTCAAAAGCAAAGCGCAGTCCTTTTGCGGATAGCGTTCATACCGGCCAATGGGCGGATGCGGATCCTCGCGGGCAATGCTGTAAAGCCGCTCAATAAACGCTTTTGTCCGGGCAGAAAGCGTCCAGAAATACAGCGGAGACGCCAGTACGAGGAGATCGGCTTTTTCCAGCAGCGGGACGATCTCTTTCCAGTCATCCTTTTGCACACAGGGTTTACCATAGCGGCAGGCGTTGCATCCAAGGCATCCGTTTATCTTTTTGGCGCCGAGGAACACTTTTTCCACGCGATGCCCAGCGTCCTGCGAGCCGCGGATAAAAGCGTCGGCCAACTGCTCAGTATTGCCGTTCTTCCGGCAGCTGCCAACAATGACCAGAATATGCTTCATGACACAATTCTCCTTTTTGCAAACAAATAGGACAAAATGGTTCTGCCCTTCTTCACCCTTGAGAAAAACGCCCCTTATTGTGTAAATAGTATAGTAAAACGGGTGAGGAAAGTCAACGAGCTGAACAGACAAAACCCAGTAAGCAGGGGACTAGCCCCCCTTTTTTTTGCTTTTCTGTTTTATTCTGTCATTTTTGATCCTCTGATGGAAACTTCCCAGCCAGGGCAGGACATTTTCGTCCCGGATATTCGGCGGTTTGCAGATTTGCATGCCGTGTTTTTGGCAAAATAGAGAGTATTTTTTGCAAGACGGGCCTTTTTGAGAAAAAGCATGGGTATGCGGATGAATGAGCACGGCCCATTGGAGAATGAGATCACGCGGGTGATCAGCGCGACGGCCCGCCCGGGCCCCCCGCGTTAATGCTTGACGGTAGTGTTTCTAAGAAATGCCGATGCCTTTTCCGATTCTGGACGTTGTCCGTCCAGGAGAAGCTGGGACCGTATCCGGCGGACGGCTAAAAAACGAATCAGCCACCGGGGTCCCTGACATTCAAAAGCGTCCGAAGTTTTTACTCCGGACGCTTTTAAAAATGGCATGTCGCCTCAAAACCGAAAAAGGGCAAAAAAATGCCGCCCCCACTATTGCAGGAACAGCACCCCTGGTGGACGATAAGGGACTTGAACCCCTGACCTCCCGCACGTCAAGCGGATGCGCTACCAGCTGCGCTAATCGTCCGTATGAAAATGACAAATGCTATTATACCCGGTTTTTTTTCAAAATGCAAGAAGTTTTTGAAAATTTTTGAACAAAATCCAAACTTTTTGTCTCTTGCTGGGAAATCCCGCCGGAATATTGTCTCGAAAATTTGTTTGTGCTATAATAATTATAATTATGCGGATTCACCGGGCCTGCCGCTGTAAATATTCTGCCAGGAATATTGGCAGGACGATTGCCACTGGGTTCGCGCCGCAGGAACAGGACGCGCAAAACCGCGCGAGACAGGCGGAAACAATGCTGATTTTAGGAATTGACCCCGGATATGCTATTGTAGGCTATGGGCTATTGGAATATCAGAACAACCGATTTCGTACAGTGGACTATGGTGCGATCACCACTCCCGCCGGGATGGATTTTTCCCAGCGGCTGGAAGTCATTTACCAGCAGATGCAGGCTCTATTGTCCCAATACCGCCCACAGGCGATGGCGGTGGAAAGGCTGTACTTTCACAACAACCAGAAAACGGCCATCGACGTGGCGCAGGCCAGAGGCGTGATCCTCCTGGCAGCGCGGCTGCAGGGGATAGAGGTCTTTGAATATACGCCGCTGCAGGTTAAGTCGTCGGTAGTGGGATATGGGCAGGCGGTGAAAAAACAGGTGCAGGAGATGACCCGTATCCTGCTGCATCTGGACGCTGTCCCGAAGCCGGATGACACGGCGGACGCGCTGGCTATTGCCATCTGCCACGCCCATTCGTCCGGCTCCTTGATCAACCGGCTCAAACAGTACCAGTAAAAAGGAGGAAGCGTCATGTTTTATCATGTGCGGGGAAAGCTGATCCATGTGGAGGAAGGGATGGCAGCGGTGGAATGCGCAGGGGTGGCTTTTGCGCTGAAAACCACCAACAACACCCTTTCCAAGCTGCCGGCATTGCAGTCTGAGGTGACGCTGTACACCTATTTCCTGGTCCGAGAGGGAGCGATGGAGCTGTATGGTTTTTACGACCAGGGGGAGCTGAACTGTTTTCAGATGCTTTTGACGGTTTCCGGCGTAGGCCCGAAAGCGGCTCTGGCGATTTTGTCCCATTTGTCTCCGGAAAAATTTGCCCTTTGCGTGGCGACAGGGGATGTCAAATCCATTACCCGGGCCCAGGGGGTAGGGCCGAAACTGGCCCAGAGGCTGATTCTGGAGCTCAAGGACAAAGTGCAGAAGGAGCAAATCGCCAAAGGGGTGGGGATGGACGACGTCCCGGCACCGGCGGTCCTCGCCGGCGCCAATGTTCAGGAGGCCATCAGCGCTTTGGTGGTGCTGGGATATACCCAGTCGGAGGCAGCGTCTGCAATGGCGAAGCTGGATCCATCGCTGCCGGTGGAGGAATTGATCCGGCTGGGGCTCAAAGCGATTGCAACAGGGAAATAAAAACAGCTTGCAGAAGAAGGAAGGCGGGGAAGCATGGAAGAAGAAATGGATTTTGAAAACCGGATCCTGACGCCGGAATACGGGCGGGAGGATTCGGATATTGAAGGGTCCCTGCGCCCCAAAACCCTGCAGGAATATATCGGCCAGGAAAAGGTCAAGGAAAATATGTCTGTCTACATTGAAGCGGCCCGGATGCGGGGCGAACCGCTGGATCATGTACTGCTGTACGGCCCGCCAGGCCTGGGAAAAACTACCCTGTCTGGCATTATTGCCAACGAAATGAATGTCAATCTGCGCATCACTTCCGGCCCGGCTATTGAAAAACCGGGGGATTTGGCGGCGCTTTTGACCAACCTCGGGGAGAACGACATTCTTTTTATCGACGAAATTCACCGGCTGTCCCGGGCGGTGGAAGAGGTATTGTATCCCGCTATGGAGGACTATGCGCTGGACATCATCATTGGAAAAGGGCCGTCGGCCCGATCAATCCGCATTGACCTTCCCCGCTTTACGCTGGTAGGAGCCACTACTCGCGCCGGGCAGCTGACTGCGCCGCTTCGAGACCGATTCGGCGTGATCCTGCGCTTGGAGCTGTATACTACCGAGGAACTGGCCCAAATCATCCGGCGCAGCGCCGGGATCCTGGGGATTGCCTGCGATCACGACGGTTCTGTCGAGCTTGCTAAGCGCAGCCGCGGGACTCCCCGCATTGCCAACCGCCTGTTGAAAAGGGTGCGGGATTTCGCTCAGGTGATGGGAGACGGCACCATTACGCTGCCCATTGCCCGGCAGTCGCTGGACCGGCTGGAGATCGACGGACTTGGGCTGGACGCCATCGACCGGCGGATGCTTTTGACGATCATCCGCAATTATGGCGGCGGTCCCGTAGGGCTGGAGACGCTGGCAGCAGCGATCGGCGAAGAGGCGGTGACACTGGAGGACGTTTACGAACCATATTTAATGCAGATTGGATTTTTAAGCCGCACGCCCCGAGGGCGTTGTGTGACTCCCATGGGATACCGGCATCTGGGGATTGCCGCCCCGGGGGAAGAAAACGGCGACCAGCTGAAACTGGATTTGTGATAAAGGAGCAAAGCTATGGGGAAATTGTTTGGAACAGACGGCATCCGAGGAGTTGCTAACAAAGAATTGAGTGTTGACCTGGCCATGGAAGTGGCGCAGGCGGCGGGTACGGTCATCAAGGAAAAGACGGGCCATAAGCCGCGGTTTGTGATTGGGCGGGACACCCGTCTGTCTTCCAGTATGCTGGAATCCGCCATGGCGGCGGGCCTTTGTTCGGTGGGCTGTGACGTGCAGCTTTTAGGTGTTGTTCCAACGCCGGCAGTGGCTTATCTGGTGCGGAAGATGGGCGCCGATGCGGGGATTATGCTGACCGCGTCCCATAATCCATTCATGGACAACGGCATCAAGATCATCAGTGGCACCGGCTTTAAGCTTTCTGATGAAGAGGAAGAAGAGATCGAGGCCATCATCATCGACAACGAGCGGGTGCCGCAAAAGGCCCCGCCGGAAGAAATCGGAATGGTGACCGCTGCGTTCGATGCGGTGGATCAATATGTGGATTATCTGGTCAGCCTGGGAGAGGGCCCCTTTTCCGGAATGAAGGTGGCGCTGGACTGTGCCAACGGGTGTGCCAGCGTTACGGCGCCGAAGATTTTTGAGCGCCTGGGAGCCGAGTGCCATTTACTGCATGCCGAACCCAATGGGCTGAACGTCAACCAGAATTGTGGCTCTACCCATATAGGAGGGCTGCAGGAATATGTCAAGGCACATGGATGCGATCTGGGCTTTGCCTTTGACGGGGATGCGGATCGCTGTTTGGCGGTGGATCGAAACGGAGATCTCGTGGATGGCGACGTGCTGATGGCCATTTTCGCGCTGGATTTAAAAAAACGTGGAAAACTTAAAAATAACGGCTTGGTGGTAACGGTCATGTCCAACCTTGGCCTGTTCCATTTTGCAAAAGAGCATGACATTGCAACGCCAACCACCAAAGTGGGCGACCGTTATGTACTGGAGACCATCATTCGGGATGGGTACAGTCTGGGCGGTGAGCAGTCAGGCCACATTATCTTTTTTGACGATATGACTACCGGAGACGGCCAGCTTTCGGCAGTGCATCTGCTGGGCATCCTGGCCAGGGAGAAAAAACCGCTCCACGAGTTGCACCGTATTATGACGACCTATCCGCAGGTTTTGAAAAACGTGCGGGCGGACGACGAACTCAAGGCCTCTTTGTGGGAGCTGGACGATCTGTTTAAAGAAATGGACGACCGGCTGGGTGATCAGGGGCGGGTGCTGGTGCGCCCATCCGGTACGGAACCGCTGGTTCGTGTGATGGTGGAAGGCGCCGATTATGCCCAGATTGAGGAAATTGCCGGGTTGATCGCGGCCGCGATTGAAGCCAGGCAAAATTAGGGGGCTGGTTATGAGAATTGCCGACCAGTGGAAAGACTATGAAATCATCGATACTTCCAAAGGGGAAAAGCTGGAACGGTGGGGAGATGTGCTGCTGATCCGACCGGACCCTCAGATTATCTGGAATACTCCCAAAACGCACCCTGCCTGGAAAAAGGCGGATGCCAGATATATCCGCTCCAATGCGGGCGGCGGCCGCTGGCAAAATCGAACCTTGGATCAAAAAGAATGGAAAATCCGATACGGGGGGCTGACCTTTAAGGTTAGCCCTACCGGATTTAAACATACGGGATTGTTTCCGGAGCAGGCGGTAAACTGGGACTTTATGGCTGGGAAGATCCGCGCTGCGAACCGGCCGGTGAAGGTGCTCAATCTGTTCGCGTACACCGGTGGTGCCACTCTGGCTTGTGCCGAAGCGGGCGCTTCGGTCTGCCATGTAGACGCTTCTAAAGGGATGGTAGCCTGGGCCAGGGAAAATGCCGCGCTATCCGGTTTAGGGGACAAGCCCATCCGCTGGATTGTGGATGACTGTAAAAAGTTTGTGGAACGGGAAATTCGCCGCGGCAACCGGTATGACGGAATCCTGATGGATCCCCCGTCTTATGGGCGGGGGCCCGGCGGCGAGGTCTGGAAATTGGAGGAACAGATTTACGAGCTTTTGGATTTGACCGCACAGATCCTTTCGGATGATGCGCTTTTTTTCCTGCTTAACTCCTACACAACCGGACTGCCAGCTTCGGTAATGGAATATCTGCTGGGCGTTACGGTAGGGCGTGGCCGGAAGGGCCGGGTCTGGGCGTCAGAAATTGGGCTTCCGGTAGCAGCGTCCGGTTTTTCACTTCCCTGCGGATCCACTGCTGTATGGGAACGCTAACCTGAGTCAAGAAAGAAGGAATATCACATGGAACCGATTTTATCGGCAAGGGATGTATCCTTTGCGTATGACAACTACGAAGAGAAACAGTTGCCGCCCATCGTGCTGGAAGGTGTTTCGCTGGACGTTCGGCCTGGGGAATTTGTGGCGGTTCTGGGCCACAACGGATCAGGTAAATCCACCCTGGCCAAGCACTTCAATGCGATTTTGCTGCCTACCTCCGGAACCGTTTTTGTTGACGGTATCGACACCAAGGAAGAGGACAGGCTGTACGATATCCGCCAGACAGCGGGCATGGTGTTTCAAAACCCGGATAACCAGCTGGTCGCTACCATCGTGGAGGAGGATGTGGCTTTTGCGTTGGAAAATCTGGGAGTGCCTCCGGAGGAGATCCGCCGCCGGGTGGATGAATCGCTCAAAGCGGTGGGCATGTACGAATACCGGGAACACTCTCCCCACCAGCTTTCCGGAGGGCAGAAGCAGCGGGTGGCCATCGCAGGCATTATCGCCATGCGCCCCAAATGCATTGTGCTTGACGAGCCCACCGCCATGCTGGACCCCCAGGGGAGGCGGGAGGTGCTTCGTACTATTCGGGAACTGGGCAATCAATTCGGTATCACGGTGGTGCTGATTACCCATTATATGGACGAAGCTGCCCAGTGTGACCGGGTGGTTGTGATGGATAACGGAAAAATCATTCTCGATGGAGTGCCTCGCGCCGTGTTTTCCCATGTGGAACAACTGAAAAATGTCGGGCTGGACGTACCGCAGGTGACGGAGCTTGCCTGGCTGCTGCTACAGGACGGTTATTGTCTGCCGGACGACATTATCTTTGAGGAAGAATGCGTCCAGGCCATTGAAAAACTGTTGGAGGAACGCCATGTCAGTCATTAAAACAGAGCATTTGACCCACACCTATTCACAGGGAACCAGCTACGAGCAGGCAGCGGTCTCTGATGTTACTTTGGAAATCGAGCCGGGGGAGATGATTGGGGTCATTGGCCATACCGGGTCGGGCAAATCCACCTTGATCCAGCATTTCAACGGACTTTTGCGCCCCACATCCGGGAAAATTTTAGTAGACGGTGAAGATATCTGGGAAAACCCAAAAGAAATCCGCCGTATCCGGTTTAAGGTAGGGCTGGTGTTCCAATACCCGGAATATCAGCTGTTTGAAGATACGGTTTACAAGGATATCGCCTTTGGCCCAAAGAATATGGGCCTTTCAGAAGAGGAGATTGATCGGCGGGTCAAGGAAGCAGCGCTTTTTGTAGGGCTTAAGCCTCATCATATGGAAAAGAGTCCCTTCGAGCTTTCCGGCGGCCAGAAGCGCCGGGTGGCCATTGCCGGGGTCATCGCCATGAACCCGGAGGTGCTGATTTTGGACGAACCCACTGCCGGCCTGGATCCAAAGGGCCGGGATCAGATCCTGGGCCAGATCCTGGAATATCACAGAGAGCAGAAAAACACCATTCTGCTGGTGTCCCACAGTATGGAGGACGTGGCCAAATACACCGAAAAGGTGCTGGTCATGAACCATAGCAGAGTAGCCATGTTTGATCAAGTGGAAAAGGTTTTCTCTCATAGCCGGGAGATCGAGGCCATGGGGCTTGCCGTGCCGCAGGTGTCGCGGGTCTTTCTGTCGCTGAGCGAAAGAGGCTGGCCGGTGCCTTCCAACGTTTATACGGTGGAACAGGCCAAAACAGCGCTGGAAAAGATTTTAGGGCAGGGAGGCGGCGCCAATGCTTAAGGATATCACCATCGGACAGTATTTTCCGGGAAAGTCGGTGCTGCACCGGCTGGATCCACGGATGAAAATTTTGCTGACAGTAGGTTACATCATCATGCTGTTTAGCGTATCCAACCCGTTGGGATTGTGCGTGGGCATTCTGTTTTTGGTTTTTGCCTATGCGATTTCCGGCATTCCGCCCCGCATGATTACCAAAAGCTTAAAGCCGGTAATCCCGATTATTATTTTTACCACTGTGCTGAACATGTTTTTTGTAAAAGGGGATCCTCTGTTTGACTGGTGGATTTTCCACATTTCCCGTCAGGGGCTTTTGACAGCGGTTGTTATGACCATCCGCATTATCTGTTTGATCGCAGGAACTTCGCTTTTGACTTATACGACCTCGCCGATTACATTGACCGACGGGCTGGAACGGCTGATGAAACCGCTGAAAAAAGTCCATTTCCCGGTACATGAGCTGTCCATGATGATGACCATTGCCCTGCGTTTTATTCCGACCCTGATCGAGGAAACAGACAAAATTATGAATGCGCAGAAGGCTCGGGGCGCTGATTTGGAAAGCGGCGGCATTATGCAGCGGGCCAAAGCGCTGGTGCCGATTTTGATTCCTTTGTTCGTTTCCGCCTTCCGCCGGGCGGACGAGCTGGCGCTGGCCATGGAGTGCCGCTGTTATCGGGGGGATGTGGGGCGCACCCGCATGAAGCAGCTGCATTACAGCTGGCAGGACGGTGTGGCCGCTGCGCTGACGGCGGCCTGCATCGCCGTAGTGGTTATGGTGAATATTTTTGCACCGGTGGTGTTTTAAAACCAGAAAAAGATTTTGCCGGGGCGGATTGTCTGGAGGGAGAGCGGGAATGCGCAATATTTTGATGACCCTTTGCTATATTGGGACGGCTTACCACGGCTCTCAGGTGCAAGCGAATGCATTGTCGGTAACAGAAGTGGTGCAGGATGCAATGGAAACGGTCCTGCAACGGCGGGAAGATGTAAAAGGCTGTTCCCGCACCGATTCGGGAGTGCATGCCAACCGCTTCTGCATGAATTTCCATACGGAGAACCCCATCCCTCTGTATGCATTGAAAAGAAGCCTTAACGCTCTTTTGCCCGATGATATCGGGGTGCTGGACTGTCAGGAGGTGCCGCCGGATTTTCATGCCAGGTATAGTTGCGTGGGCAAGCGCTATCAATACCTGATTTGGAATGCGGATGGGAAAAACCCGTTTTACCGTGGGCGCGCGCTGGAATACTGGCGGCCGCTGGATCTGGAAAAGCTGCGGCCGGTATGTGAAATGTTTCTTGGAACCCATGATTTTCGGGGATTTTGCAGCGCGAAAGCAAATTTGGAGGATACCGTGCGCACCATTCACTGCTGTGAAGTGAAACGGCAGGGTGATCTCGTTGTCTTTACGATAGAGGGCGACGGTTTTTTGTACAATATGGTACGGATTATTGTCGGAACCCTGCTGCGGGTTAATGAAGGAAAAATCGGCCTTTGCCAGGTGCGGCGGGCGCTGGACGAACGGGATCGGGCGCTGGCTGGGGTTACCGCTCCGGCCTGCGGACTGTATTTGGACGAGGTGTTCTATCAGCGGCCGGACAGCTGGAAGAAGTAAAAAGCGGTTTTTCGCCGCGGACGGCCTGCCTTTTGGCGGACAGTTGGCGGCGCAGTTTGAAAAAGGGAAATCAAACCGGAAAGGATGAGTCGGAATGGGACAGCTGGAAGATATCGAGCGGCTGAGGAAAAAGCGCAACCGGCGGCAGAACTTCAAACGGCTGGCTGTCTTCCTGCTGATCCTGGCTATTTTTTTCGGCGGCTGGCTTGTCTGGGAAAAGATGAAGCAGACAAGCCTGGCGGAGCAGCTGGCCGGCGGTTTTGCGGAATTGGGTTCAGGCAGCGGATATCCAATGGAAATTTCCGGCGTTACGGTCCGTCAGATAAAAACGATGGGAAATGCGCTGTTGGTTCTGACGGATACGCATCTGCATATCTATAATAAGAACGGGAAGCTGTTGCGCGAGGTGCAGCATGATTATGCGAATCCGGTGATAAAATGTTCTGGCAGCAGGATCATCCTATATGACCCTTCCTCTAGGATATTGCGGGTCGAAAGCAAAACAAAAACAGTGAAAGAAATGACGTTTGATGAGCCGGTGTTGTTCGCTGCGCTGTCCGATCAAAACGATTTGGCGGTGATCACCAATACCCAGCGGTTTTTAGGGCAGGTCATCGTATACGATAATTCGTTGGAAGAGCCGGTTTTCTCCTGGAAATCGGCAGAAAGCTATCTGTACGGAGCCGCTTTTGAACCAGGCGGCGATAGGATTGCGGTGTCTTCTGTGCAGGTGCAGGACGGCGATCTGGTCAGCGGGTTGACCATGTACCGGCTGGATGAGGAAAGCCCTTTTATGCAGCGGCAATTTGTAGACGAAACGATCCATGATATCAGTTACCAAAATGGAGAGTTGCAGGTGCTGACGGATCAGAATGCTTATTATTATTCTGAATCAGGCAAAGAAAAAGCGGTAGTTTCCTTTCAGGAAGAGCCGCTTCGCATGTTTTGTTCCAGGGGAGAAAAAATTTCCGCATTGATATTAGGGGATTATCGGGAGTTTAAATCGGTCAAACTGTCTTTGCTGGGCGCTTCCGGTCAAGAGAGCGGTACGGTGTCTCTGCAATCCCAGGTGGACGCGATTGATGTCAGCGGCAGCCGGACGGCG
This sequence comes from uncultured Oscillospiraceae bacterium, assembly GCA_904397845.1. Taxonomy (GTDB): domain Bacteria; phylum Bacillota; class Clostridia; order Oscillospirales; family Ruminococcaceae; genus UBA3818. The sequence continues at coordinate 1,486 of CAJFOX010000018.1, read as the reverse complement.
CTGCTGTGCGGCAACCGCATTGAAATTTACAATGCAAAGGGAGAGCTGATCCAGGAAATCGCGCCGGATACGGAAGTGCTGTTCTTGGCGCTGAACAACGGGTTTGTCTATTATGTAACGCCGGAGGCTGTTTGCCAGGAAGCGCTTTCCTGATCGGATTTGTGTTTTCAAGCCGACAGTCCGGGGAAAAAGGGAGAAGGGATGAATATGGAAAGAATTTTGCCGCTTTTTTTAGATCTGGCAGCTGTTTTGTTTGTAATCGGTTACATTCGTTCGGCGGCTCGCCGCGGCTTTGTACGCACAGCAGTACAGCTGATCGGTTTTTTTATTTCCTTGTTTTTGGCAAACACATTGTCCAGCGTGGTAGCAGAATACACCTTTACAAACTTTATTCAACAAGGGCTGACGGATAAAATTTCAGAGCAGATCGCATCTTCCGGTTCTGCCGACGGCTTTTTGCAGACGCTGGCGGCGGTACTGGAAAGTATCCCGTCTTATCTGCTTAACGCGCTGGAATTTGCCGGACTGCCAGCGGATTTGACGTTGCCGTCCGCCTTGAACAGTGTGGAGCAGCTGGCGGCGGATATTGTGGAACAAACGATAGGGCCTACTTGCATTGCGCTTTTTTCCACGATCTTTTTTCTGTTGTTTTTTTCGCTTTTTATGTTTTTGACCCGGACTGTCGCCCGCTGCTTTACAGGGCTTCGGCATGTTCCGATTGTGGGTCCTCTCAATTCAGTTTTGGGAGGCTGTGTCGGTGCGATAGAAGGAGTGCTGTATCTGTATTTGGTCGTTGCCGTTGTAAGCCTCATCTTGGCGCTGTCTGGTGACAGCATTCCATATCTGAACCGTCAGACATTGGAAAACACCTGGTTTTTGCGGCTGTTTTTGGAAAAAAATGCCCTGGGTTCTCTGCCGGTACCGGATTTTTCCGGTTATGCTGCCGTTGGACAGGCCTTTTTACAGTCGATGGCGAGCCGCTAAAGTTTTTTTCTGTGCGAAGTTTTTTCACAACCAGTTCATATTTGCTTTTTATAATGAGCCTTAATCAAGGTTCGTAAATACGGAAATCGTTTTTGAAAAATATATGAGGTGTAGATTTTGGCAATGAGTATGTTATGTTCCAGATGCAAGAAGAGAGTCGCGGTAGTCTTTATGACCCGCATGGAAAACGGTAAAACCATCAATGAAGGGCTGTGCCTGCAGTGTGCCAAAGAGCTGGGGATCGGCCCGGTAAACGAGCTGATGGAAAAAATGGGCATTACCGATGATGAAATCGAAAATATGAACGATCAGCTGATGGGAATGATAGATGAAAATGGAGAGGAAATAGATCCGGACTTGGATCCTGATGATCCGGACTTTGTGCCTGGCGGCGCTCAGACCTTTCCGTTTTTTCAGAATATGTTCGGGAAGATGAACGGAGCGTCAGGGCAGAATCCGCAGGACCCGGCGGAAAAAAGGACCCGGCGGCCAGAGAAAAAAG
>CAJFOX010000017.1 GCA_904397845.1 uncultured Oscillospiraceae bacterium | reverse complement strand
GAGCACGGCCCGTTTGTATAGGCTGTGCTCATCTTTGTTCTTTCTCAAAGTAGTAGTGCTCTTTTCCTTCTGCAAATTAGCCGATTCCTCTACGCCATTTTTACGCCATTTCCGCATGGGGCTGCATAGAGAAACATGAACTTATAATTTGGTTGGTTTTGCGTAAAACGGCGCTATATCAGGCTTTAGCGGCGTTTATGGAGAGGTATGGAGATATGGAATCCGGCGTGTGAACGCCGATCCCTAATTTCATAATTTTCTTCGATCTCCTTACCTTTTCTTGTATTTTCCGGGGCGTTTCGGCGGCGTTTCGGTTGCCGCGCCTTGTGTTGCCCAAGGCGGACGGCCCGTCTTTCCTTGCCCATGATAGCACATCGCCGCCGTTTTCTCAAGGTGCATTTGCCGCGGCGCGGGGGAAAACAGGCCGCATTCCCCCAAACGCCTACAAAATCGGCATCAGGATTTTGGTCCGATAGTCCTGGGGCTGGGTGGTGTTAAAGCTGCCCAGGACATATTCCTCAAAGCAAAATTTCCCCACGGTCATATGATGCTTCTCGGCGTATTGCATGACCCGCAGGAAGCTTTGATACAGCTTTCTCGGGTCCCCTTGGTGGTAGGTCACCAGGTAGTAGCCCTGGGGATGCACGACGACGGCGTCGGGGTGGAAGGCCCGGTCGGCGTAAACGTAAATATGCGAGGAGATGGACAGCCATTTCCCATTTTCATAGTGGATGGGGATGATGGTCCCCCACCCGCGGCATTCAAACAGGTTTTTGTCGCGGCAAAAACGGGCGAACACCGCCCGGGAATGGGAAAAGCTTTCGCCGTTTTCATACAGGTTGCGGCTGAAAAACCCGTATTCGGTTTCGCGAAACTCCATGGTCACCGCGTCCGGATCGGTGGCCAGCGCTTCTTGGACCCGTTTGCGGTAGCAGGCGATGGCGTTTTTCAAATCGGTAAGCCGCTGGATTTCCTGCTCAATTGCCTCCATGCGGTTTTGCAGGATTTCCTCACGCTGGGGAAAATGATCCCGGTGGATGTATTCGTCAATCTCTTTTAGGGAAAGGCCGAGCTCTTTGAGCTGAGAAATATTGGAAAAATCCGAATACTGCTTGTCGATGTAATACCGGTAGCCGTTTTCCTCTGTGATTGCCGGGGTGAGCAGGCCGATGTCGTCGTAGTGGATCAGGGTGTGCTTGGTCACGCCGTTGACCCGGGCAAATTCGCCGATGCGGAATTTTTTGTTCTCTTCGCTCATGCTGACACCTGCTTTGCAGTTGATACCCCTATTATAGAGCCTCATCCATTTCTTGTAAAGGATTGGCCCGGGAGAATGCGCAAAATCAACAAAAAACATGGAACAGATATCAACAAATTGCCGAATTTTGACAAATCCATTGACCTGCGGGTTACCCGATAGTATACACTCAGACGCAACAAGGAAAGGAGTGGACCGCATGAGGAAATTGCAGATCACGCAGCTGGCGGCGATGAATATGCATTACAGCCGTTATTCCATCGACGCGTTCCTGGATTCCGCCGCCCGGCTGGGCTTTACCCAATTGGAGCTTTGGGGCGGCGCGCCGCACTTTTTCTATCCGACCCAGTGCGGGCCGTCTGCCGCCGCGCTTCGCCGGATGGCGGCGGACCGGGGGCTGACGATCGCCTGCGTGACGCCGGAACAATGTATTTACCCTTACAATATCGCTTCGGCGCAGGACGACTTCCGCCAGGCGAGCGTGGATTATTTTTGCGGCTGGATCCGCCAGACCGCCGAGCTGGAGGCGCCGAAAATGCTTTGCGGCCCCGGCTGGGGATTGCTGGATCAGCCGGTGGAACAAGCGTGGCGCTATGCGGTGGATTCGCTGGAGAAGATGACCCGGGAAGCGCAAAAGCGCGGGGTTACCCTCGCCTTTGAGATTTTGCTGCCCAATGAATCCAACCTGGTAAACGATTTGGCGTCTACCTGCCGGATGATGAAGGAGATTGACGATCCGCATTTGATGTGCTGTATCGACACCGTCCCCGTCTGCCGGGAGGGGAAAACGCTGGAGGATTATTTTGCGGCGCTGGGCCAGCGGATCGTCCACATCCACCTCAACGACGGCACGCCTACCGGGCATCTGACCTGGGGCGACGGCAACCAGCCGCTGCGGGAGCATTTGGACACGTTGGAGCGGTGGGATTATGCCGGCGCCATCACGCTGGAGCTGGGGGCCGGGCGGTATTACCAACAGCCCGAGGAACACCTGGAGCGGGGGCTCCGGGTGCTGGAAACAGCCTTTGGGCAGAAGCTCGCCCCGCGTCCATCCGCAAAAGCATAGAAAGGGGTGTTTCAGATGGGATTGCATCGCTCGCAGATTTCTATTGGCAACTATGCGCATCCGCTGTACAGCTTTGACCGGTTCCTGGCGTGCGCGGAGCGCCTGCAGATTCAGAATTTGGAATTATGGGGGGCGGGGCCGCACTTTTATTTTTACGATTATACGGATGAGCGGGCCAAGGAGTTCTATCGAAAAATCGCGGATAAGGGCATGAAGGTGATCTGTATCACGCCGGAACAGTGCATGTATCCGATCAACATCGCCTGCGACGATCCGGTGATGCGCCGGCGCAGCATCGATTATTTTAAGCGTGGCGTGGAATTTTGCCGGATCATGGATTGCCCGATGATGCTGGTCACGCCCGGCAAAGGGTATTTCGACCGGCCCCGGCAGGAAGCGTGGGAACGCTCTGTCCAGGCGCTGCAGGAGATCGGGGGATACGCTCATTCCGCGGGGGTCCGCATCGCCATGGAGCATTTGACCCAAATGTCCTCCAATGTTGCCGTGACAGCCAAAGAAGCGGCGGCCCTGGTCCAGGCGGTCGGCCTGCCGAATGTAGGGGGGATGGTGGATACCGATATGGCCGGACGTATCGGCGAAGGGGTGGCGGATTTCTTATCCGCGTTCGACAATAAGCTGGTCCATGTGCATCTGGTGGACGGGATGCCCGGCGGGCATCTGGTCCCCGGCGACGGGGTGCTGCATTTGGCCGACCAGATGCAGCAGTTGGCAGACGCCGGGTACGCCGGGTTCATCACGCCGGAAGTGATGCACGGGAATTACCAGCTGGAGCCGGAAAAGGCCCTGGAACGGACGGTGCGCTGGATGGAAGAGGTCTTTGCCCGCACGGAAGACGGCGCAAAACAGCTTTGAGGCGTTTTGCCCCGGCCAACCATCCGGTTTTGCCATCGCTGCCGCGGCGCAGGCGCCGGACGGCGGCGGACGACGTGAAACAGTTTGCATAATGAAGAAAGGTGGTTTTTATGAAAAAGTGGCTTACCATTTTCCTGTCCGTTTCTTTTGTACTGCTTTGCTTTTCCGCATGCGGACAGACCGAACCGGTTTCCACCGGTTCGGTGGACGACGCCTCTTCTGCGGTGGTTGCCGATGAAGAGAGCCCGTATGCAAACTTAGATTTGAGCGAAGAGGTCAACGTGGTCATGTACGCCTGCGCCACCGAGCCCAATGCGATGCAGGAAGTGCTGGAGCTGGTGAATCAGCGCACCAAGGAGGCGGTCAATACCACGCTGGAACTTTACTTTATCCCGTCCTCTGAGCGCGCCCAGAAATACCCGCTGCTCATGGCCGGCGGCGATACCGTCGACTTGATCTTCACGGCCAATTACTGCTATTACAAAGAACAGACCGAAAAGGGCGGCTTCAAAGAGCTTTCGGAAGAGTTCTTGTCCACGTACATGCCGCAGACCTGGGCGACCCTGCCGCACTCCGCCTGGGAGGAAACGTACATCGACGGGAAGATCTACATGGTCCCCCGCAATACGGCGACCATCGCCCCGGACCGCGGCCCCACCATCAACATGGATATCGCGGAAAAATACGGGTACACCGCCGACAAGATCAACAGCTATGAGGACTTCGACGGCTTTTTACGGGCGGTGGGGGACAATGAAGCGGACAACGGAATGTACGCGTTTTATGCTTCTTCCTCCAGCACCCTGCAGCAGCTGTCTTTGATCTTCCGCAACAACCTGCTGAACAACCAGGCGTCCGATTACGTGTACTATGCGCAGATGGCGGATCCGACCTTTGAGCATCCGTTTTTCCTGTACACCTCGGACTATTACGAAGATTACGCGCTGCTGATGGCCGAATACGCGGCGGCCGGCGTTTGGCCTTCGGACGCCATCTCCAATACCAATTCCGTGGCCACCCTGTTTGCCAACGGGCAGTCGGCCACCTCTACGGACAACTTCTTCAACGGGATTACCAGCGTCGCCAACTACCGGGCCAAGGGGATGAATGTGGAGCTGTTCGACATTTTCCCGGAAGGGTACCGGATCCTGCGGGATTCCTATATCGGCGACGGCTATGCCATCACCTCCTTTTCCAAAATCCCGGAGCGGGCCGCCGTTGTGCTGGACTACATCAAGACAGACTGGGATACCAACATGCTGCTGGCCGGTGGTATTGAAGGGCGCCATTACTTCTATGACGAGCAGACCAATACGGTCTCGCCCGGCCCGGAATCCGGCGATTACACCTACCTGGGATGGAACTGGGGCATTTTCCACGCCAACCTCGCCTGGCCGGCCTGCGACGACGAGCGCATCAACGCCATCAACGACCGCATTTACAGCGAACAGATCAAAGACGAGGAATGGCCTTACTGGGGCTTCACCTTCGACTACACGCCGGTATCCGCCGAATGGGCGGTGATCTCCGCGCTGGTGACGGAATATCAGACTTCGTTTAACCTGGGCATGTTCCGCGATGCGACCCAGCAGACCTACGAAGAGTTCGTCGCCAAGCTGGAAGAAGCCGGATTGAGCAAGTACATGGAAGAGTGGAACCGCCAGCGCAGCGAATTTTTGGCGGCGAAGCAGTAAGGAAAACTTCTCTTTTTCGTATCCTCCCCGCGAAAGGCGGATGGCTGCCGGCAGCCATCCGCCTTTTTTGAGATCGGTACCCAGCCGCCCGGCACCCTTTGGGCGCGTTCGGGGGCTTTTTTCGGCCAACCCCTGTACAAGCGGCAGTTTGACAATTATAATCAAAGAAGAAGGCCGGCGCGTTTGCGGAATATCCGCAAAAGGTTTATAAATTTGTAACCTTTCGCGCTTTTTTTCGGGTATAATGGTATTCAGAATGCGGTGCACGGGGTTGGCCTGCGCCGATAAGGAGGTAAAAATATGGCAATGGGAAAGGTCCTGGTTGCGGACGATGATAAAAATATTTGTGAACTTTTGCGGCTTTATCTGGTAAAGGAAGGCTTTCAAGTCGTTTTGGCCGGCGACGGCGAGGAGGCGCTTGCCCGTTTTTCAGCAGAAAACCCCGACATTATCCTTCTGGATGTGATGATGCCCCGGCTGGACGGCTGGCAGGTTTGCCGGGAGATCCGAAAAAAATCCGAATGTCCGATTATTATGATCACTGCCAAAGGCGAAACTTTCGACAAGGTGCTGGGGCTGGAACTGGGTGCCGACGATTATGTAGTAAAACCCTTTGAAACCAAGGAAATTGTGGCCCGAATCAAAGCGGTGCTGCGCCGGACGGGAAAGAGCGCTGCGGAAAACGACATCAAGGAGGTCAGCTATGACAAGCTGGTGGTCAACATGACCAAATATGAACTGAAGGTGGACGGCAAGGTGGTAGATACTCCGCCCAAAGAGCTGGAGCTTTTATACCATCTGGCCAGCAATCCCAACCGGGTATATACCCGGGATCAGCTTTTGGACGAGGTGTGGGGATTTGAATATTACGGCGATTCCAGAACGGTAGACGTGCATGTCAAGCGCCTGCGCGAAAAGCTGGAGGGTGTTTCGGACAAGTGGACGCTCAAAACAGTTTGGGGCGTTGGCTATAAGTTTGAAGTAAAAGAATAGCGCCGGCAGAATGACAGAGATTTCCCGCGGCAGCCTGTATGTTTTGGGTGCAGGCTGCCGCGGTTTTCCACTTCAGAAAGATGGGGTTTTGATGCAGAAAAATTTATTTACAAAATATTTCACCATCTGTGCCGGGATGATTTTGGCGAGCATTACGGTGCTGGGTGCGCTGCTGATGGGATTTGCGTCCCAATATTTCCGCAGCGACAAGTTAAAGGTGCTGGATCGCTATGTAAACCAGGCCACAGCTTTGACACTGACGGACTATCAAAAGAATAATTATTTATATATTGACGAAACTACCTTAAACTCGGTTTATTCCGTATTGGCAGACGCGATCGAAGCAACGATCTTCCTTTCTGACACCGAGGGGAAAATTCTAATCTGTACCGATACGGAGATGTTTGCCGCAGGGCAGAACGCCGTGCCGGAGAGCGTCCTCATGCAGGCAGCGAGCGGCAGCTATCAGGAAACGGGGAGGCTGGGCGGTGCGTATAAAAGCAGAAATTATACGGTTGCACGTCCCATTGGGCTGCCCAACGGGCAGATTACGGGATTTGTGTTTGTGGCAGCCTCGGCCAGCAGCCTGAGCATTTTTTTGGGGCAGCTGCTTAACATGTTTCTGTTAAGCTCCCTGACAATGGTGGTTATTGCTTTTATTGTCATCTACTTCGTGACCGCCCGCATGGTAAAGCCTCTGAGGGACATGCTGGCAGCTACCCAAAGCTTTTCCCGGGGGGATTATACCGTCCGGGTGCAGGTTAACAGCGGGGATGAGATCGGGCAGCTGGCAAATGAATTCAACTATATGGCCGAGGCGCTGGCCCGAAACGAGGCGATGAATCGCAGCTTTGTGGCCAATGTTTCCCACGAGCTGAAAACGCCCATGACTACCATCGGCGGATTTGTGGACGGCATTTTGGATGGGACGATCCCTCAGGAAAAGCATCATCAGTATCTGGCCATTGTGTCCGGTGAGGTGAAGCGCTTGTCCCGCATGGTGCGGTCGATGCTGGATCTGGCAAAGATCGAGGCGGGAGAAATGAAGCTTAACCCGGCTGAATTTGACTTGAACAACACCGTATGCCAGGTGATTTTTAGTTTTGAACAGGCCATTGAGGCGAAAAACCTGGATATCATTGGGCTGGATGTGGATAAAATTATGGTCAGCGCCGATCCCGATTTGATGCATCAGGTAGTTTATAATCTGATTGAAAACGCCGTGAAGTTCGTGAACGAAGGCGGGTATATTGAGGTAAAGTACCACAGCGATGGTGCGCGTACGCTGGTGGCCATTCGCAATTCCGGTGCGGGCATCGCGCCGCAGGATCTGCCCAATGTGTTCGAGCGTTTTTATAAAACCGACCGTTCCCGCAGTCAGGATAAGACCGGCGTCGGCCTTGGCCTTTATATTGTTCGTACTGTAATACATCTGCACGGTGGCGAAATCCATGTCAGTTCCAAGGAAGGGGAGTATACGGAGTTTGCATTTTCCGTTCCCAGTGCCGGAACAAAAAATTCACAAAATTTATTCAGAAAAAACGGATAATCTCCCAAGTTTTTTAAAGAGTCTGTTACGCAATGGACATATTTCTTTTTTATAATAAAGCCAGTTAAAAAAACAGTGGCGGATCTTTTGGGATCCAAAGCTTTTCAAGGATAAAAGGAGGAATAGAGCATGAGCGACATGGAAAACAAAGATATGATTGGCTCTTTGGAAAACGATACCCCGGTGGACGGGGCCAATGCGGTGGAATCGGAAGAGAATCCGACCCGAGCGGAACAGGAATACCAGTATCAGCCGCCGGTGAACCGGCAGACCCCGCCTTACGGCGGTTATTCCTTTGGGCAGCAGCCGGCACAGGGGTCGACTCAGACGTCGTCTTCTGCGGATCAATGGAAATTCCCGGATTATGGTGCCCCCAAAAAGCCGGAGAAAAAGAAAAAGGGAAAAGGGGTAAAAGTATTTGCAGGAATTATGGGAACAGTGCTGGGTGTTGCCGTTTTGTGCTTTGCCGCGTTTGGCATTTACAGCCTGGTGATGCCGCAGCAAAATGTGGTAGTTTCGCCCCAGTCCCAGTCTCAGGACGAAGGAGACACGATTCTTAACGGGAATGTACCGGAACTGCAGACCAACAGCAAACCGTCGGATAATACCGTATCGAACGACGGGACGCTGACCACGGCGCAGATTAACGAAAAGGTAGCGCCATCGGTAGTGGGCATTGTGCAATACCAGTCCAATTATTTCGAACCTACCGGAGAGGGATCCGGCATCATTTTGTCGGAAGACGGCTATATCGCAACCAACGCACATGTGATTGAGGATGCGGACACCCTTGAAGTCGTCCTCAGCGATGGCACCACCTACAAGGGGACAGTCGTCGGCTACGACAGTAAAACCGACCTGGCGGTAGTGAAAATCGATGCCACCGGCCTGACCCCCGCAGAGCTGGGTGTTTCCAGTGAGCTGAAGGTCGGCGAAAAGGCTATTGCTATCGGCAATCCCGGCGGTTTGACCTATGCGGGATCCGTTTCTGAGGGTATTATTTCCGGGCTGAACCGTTCCCTGCGAGCATCGACCGATGGATATACCATGAATTTTATCCAAACGGACGCGGCCATCAATCCGGGAAACTCTGGCGGCGCACTGGTGAATGAATTTGGCCAGGTAGTGGGGATTAATTCCCAGAAGATCTCCGGCGATGGATATGAGGGCATCGGGTTTGCCATTCCCATTGACGAAGCGTTGCCGATTCTGGAGGATCTGATGAGCTATGGACGGGTTACCGGACGGGTGAAGCTGGGCATCTCCGCCTATGCGGTGAACGAATACGTGGCCAGTGTCAACGGAATTCCCAGCGGGATCCTGATCGACAGCATTGATTCCGACTCTACTCTGCTGGCCGCTGGCGTGCAGGCAGGCGACATTATCACCCAGGTAGAAGGAACGGCGGTTAACAGCTTTACCACGTTGTCCGACCTGTTGCGCGACTATTCGCCTGGGGACCAGGTGACGCTGACAATCTTCCGGGCCAACCAATCCTACGGAAGCTCCCGCTATGGCTACTCTTATGGAGGGCAGACGGTTCAGGGAACGACTTTCGAAGTGACGGTAACGCTGATGGAGGATACGGGGACAACGACCTCTACCGGGTTGCAGAACAACAGCACCCAAGGATAAATTGATTTTTGCGCTCGGCCTTTGTGGCCGGGCGTTTTTCTTTTATTGCAAACAGCGCCAGTTTTCGGTACAATAAAAAAGAACTCTTTTATACCATCAGGATTTGCCCTTGGGAGGTGCGGTTTATGTTCGCCATCGTATTCCAGCAGGTGCTCATCATGTTTTTGCTGATGCTGATTGGCTTTATTTATGCAAAGGCTACCGGCATGAGAAAAGAGGAGTGCAACCGCATCTGCAACATTCTTCTGATGATTGTGACGCCCTGCCTGCTGTTAAGTAATCTGCAGCGTCCATTCAACATGGAAATTGTGGAAGAGCTGCTTTTTTCTCTGGGACTTGCGGCCTTTTCTTCAATTTTTTCGATTTTGGCAGCGCGGTTTCTTTTCCTTCCCCGCGGGCAGGAGGAGAATAAACGGATTGAGCGCTACGGCGCCAGCTTTGGCAACGTGGGGTTTATCGGAATTCCCCTGGTCACCGGTATTTTCGGTGAGGAATATGCGGTGTTTGCCGTAGTGTTCGTGGTGATGTTCCATGTGTTTTCCTGGACGGTGGGAGTGGGAATTTTAAAAGGTTCTTTTCGGGAAATGTCCTGGAAAGAAGCGTTATTGAATCCGGGCGTGCTCAGTGCTCTGGTAGCTGTGCCGCTGTTTATATTCAATCTTACGCTGCCTTCGCCCATAGGATCAGTAGTCGGTTATCTTTCTTCCTTGAATACGCCCTTGGCCATGCTGGTATGCGGTTTTTTTATTGCCGGAGTGGATTGGAAGCGGTTTCGTGAAAAAGGAGTGCTGTACGCGTCCCTGACCCGGCTGGTGTTTATTCCGCTTTTGACGATGCTGTTGTATTGGGCGATAGGGCTGCACCGGTGGGTCGAAGACGGCGTCACCCTGGTGCTGGTCAATCTGATCGCTGGGGCATGCCCGTCAGCGATTGCCACCAGCATGATGGCGGCGCGATACGGATTAGACGGAGAGTACGCGTCGGTCATCGTGGCGGTGACGACGGTGGGATGCCTTGCTACCGTACCACTGATCGCAATGCTGGGCCAGATGATTTTCGTGTAGTGATAAAAGAAAAAGGGCTGCAAAGCAGCCCTTTTTCAGTGTTAAATTTATAATGGAATCGGACCGAAAGCTGCGGCTAAGAAACCATGTAACGCCCTCTGCCGGCTTGGATCATATTTTAGACGGTACCTTCGGTCAACTGCCTTTATCAGTTCAGGACGAAAAACGGTGGGGCGTCCTCCAGAACCGAAAAGCCCTGCT
>CAJFOX010000016.1 GCA_904397845.1 uncultured Oscillospiraceae bacterium | reverse complement strand
CGATGTTGGCCTTGTTCCTTTCAAACAGTATTATACTGTAAAAATAAAGGAGGAATGCCAATGAAAATGAACGAAATATTCCATCGTAAAATGAAAGCGTTTCGAAAAATCTATGGGGCTTCGATGGAGGAGTTTGCATGCGAATTGGAAATCAGTAAGACATATATACAAAACATAGAAGCGGGAAAGGCCAACCCGACTTTGGAAACGGTGCAGCAGATTGGCGAAAAGCCGGGCATACCGCCCGTTTCGCTGTTGATGAAAGAGTATAGCGACAACCAATTCGTGACGGCATATAAACTGCTGCAGTTACTGGAAAGTTTCGAAACGCTCACCGATGATGAGAAACAAGAGGCAGTTTTGCTGTTTGACCGCTTGGTGCGAATTTTATTTCGAAATACCGCTGAGTGATTGCAAAAGAGTTGTCTATCTAAAACGAGGAGCGACTTATTATCTAAAAACGGTGGGAATTCCTGTAAGGAGCATCAAAATGATTGACTTTTTCATGGTATATCGTATGATATAAGCAGCATTCCCGCCATGCCTTCTGGCATCCGCCTACGCGTAACAGGCGGGTCTTTTTGCTTTATATTGGTGCGGATGGCGTTACGAGAATGAATTTACAGCACTTATCATGCAAAAAACAGTGATCCATAAGCTGATTTGATAACGATTAAGGATACGGGCTGGAAACTGGCTCTCCGAAAAATAAAAAGACACCATTGCATGCCTTTTCAAAGGGTATTATTTGGATGCTGCGGCGTTTTGGTATCATGGCTTTTTCGGCAATAAGGCCGGCGCTTTTTGAAGTTGCCTGGACCTAATAGGAATATTTTGAGAAAGAGCGTACTGGTTGTCAACGCCTATTTTCTTACGAATACGGAGCAGTCCCAGAAGCAGCAATTTCCAGCAAGGCAAAGTTGTTTCATGGTCAACAGGATCTGAGAAGACGTTTTTCCAGTAGCGGCAAAAATATGGCGAATCTATGCCGGTCCGCACAGCAAAACGGAAAACGGGAATATTTTCAAATGGAGGTACATCGCGATGAATGATACAGACAATTACGATTTCTATAAGCCCTATCTGGCCGACCAGGAACGTGTATTATGGATCGGAAAGCCGGAAAAAGGAAGGCTTTTTACCGGTCGCGATTTTGTCATGCTTCCATTTAGTGTGATATGGCTGAGTTTCTCTGTGATTTGGGAGATTGCGGCATTTCAAAGTGGAGCGCCGCTTTTTTCCCTGTTGTTTGGACTGCCGTTTGTCGCAATAGGCCTGTATTTGCTGTTTGGGGGGATTATTCAAAAAATCCGTTTAAAGGGTAGGACTTTTTATGCGATTACGAATCAAAAAATCATGATTAAACGCGGAAACAAAATTGAAATGTATGACGGGTGGGATCTTCCGCCCATGAGCATCCAGATTCATAAAAATGGAAACGGAACCATTCTATTTCAGGAAACACTGTATAGTGGAGGCCGGCGGTCGCGCTCACGTTATTTTATGCTCGAAAATCTTTCCGATTTTGTGCAGGCGCAAAATGCTGTGAACAGGATGGATCGGTATCAGGTGTCGGGGCCCGATCGAAAAGGCGAGAATTCATCTGTTTCCGGAGACAGGTGGGTAAAATGAGGATAACAAGTCATTCCTTTCTCCGATTTGCTGTTCCGGTGGCTGTTTTACTTTTGCTTTTTGCAAGCTCTGTGTTCATTTTTCAGGTGAGAACCAAAGAATATGAGAGCTGGACGACCGCGCCGGGAACGGTTTTAAAGGTTGAATGGGTGAGGGATTTCCGTGTTAGGATTTATTATACTTATGCAGTGGCCGGCAAAAGCTATACGGGCAGCGACCTTTACCATCGGTCGTCTGAGATGGTTGAGGAGGGCGCCAAAGTCCTGATTTGGTATGACCCGGCCCATCCCAATCGCTGTTCCTACCACAAGCCGGGGCCGGGGCTGGATCCCTACGGCGTGTATTTCTTGATGATTCCGTTGGCAATTGCGTGGTTCGGCAAAAACAGGAGAAAAGAATCATCGGGGCTTTTATAAAAGGCAACGGCCCTCCGGCGTATTCAAACGCCGGAGGGCCGTTTTGGCGATTGGTTTGATCATTCTACTCTGATCTTCTCGTATTTAAGGATTTTTTGGTATGGCGAAAAGAAGATCAGATGGTGGGAAGAAAACGATTGGGGTACCGTGTTTTCTCACGGATTTTGACCGACGCGCAGAATCCGGGTGGCATTCAGCACTGCCAGGATGGAAACGCCTACATCAGCGAATACGGCCATCCACATGGCGGCCAGCCCGCAGGCTCCCAATACCAGCACGACTGCTTTAATACCCAGTGCAAAAACGATATTGAATTTGGCGATGGATACGGTCCGCTTTGCCAGTTTTACTGCCTGTGGCAGGTCGCTGAGCTTGTCGGACACCAGCACCACGTCTGCCGCCTCGATCGCCGCATCGGTACCGAGCCCCATGGCCACGCCGACATCCGCCATGGCCAGAACCGGCGCATCATTCATGCCGTCGCCCACAAAAACGGTGGAGCCGCTTTGCTTGATCTGTTCCAGATGGGATACTTTATCCGCAGGAAGAAGTTCCGCCCAGACCTGATCCGCCCCGCATTCCCGCCGGATCTCTTCCGCAGTGCGGGCATTATCGCCGGTGAGGATAACGGTCCGCTCCACTCCCAGCGCTTTCAGCTGTTCCAGTGCCGTTTTAGCGTCGGGCCGCAAGGTGTCGGCCACTGTCAGATAACCGAGAACAACACCATTTTTCGCCAGATAAATATTGGCATGGGGCAAAGAAGCCGTATCGATTTCATATTTTGTCAGCAAACGGTCTCCGCCACACAGATACTGATCCCCGCCGATCTGATAGGCGACACCCATACCGGGAAGCTCCTGGTATTCAGAGACAGAAGAGGTGTCTACCGGCCCGTAGCGGGCTACCACTGCCTGTGCCATGGGATGGGCGGAAAAGCTCTCCCCCACGGCGCTGAGACGGAGCAATTCATCTGCGGACAGGGTTTCATCCAGCGGGACAACGCTGGTGACGGATAATTTCCCGGTGGTCAGGGTGCCGGTTTTGTCAAATACGGTGTTGCGGGTTTTGGCCAGTGCCTCCAGCGCCTTGGAGCCCTTAACCAGAACGCCCCGCCGGCTGCCCGCGCCGATGCCGGCAAAGAAGGACAGGGGGATTGAAATCACCAGGGCACAGGGACAAGAAGCGACTAAAAATACCAGCGCCCGGCTCAGCCACATGGAAATCGAGCCCATCCCCAAAAGAGGAGGCAGAAAAGTCAGAAGAATAGCGGCAATGATAATACAGGGAGTATAGACCCTGGAGAATTTGGAGATCAGTTTTTCCGTATTCCCCTTTTTGGCGGAGGACTCCTGTACCAGCTGGATGATACGGGAGGCGGCGGAATCAGAGAACGTGTTGGTGGTGCGGCAGTGCAGGGCGCCGTCCCGATTTACCATGCCGGACAGAAGCTCGTCGCCGGGACCGACCTGGCGCGGTATGCTTTCACCGGTGAGAACGGCGGTATCCACCATGCTTTCTCCAGATTCGACGACGGCATCCAATGGAACCCGTTCCCCAGGTTTAATCAAAATTTGGGATCCGGTGGGAATGGAAACAGCAGCAGTTTCTTGATAGTTTCCATTTTTTTGCAGCAGGTTTGCTGTTTCGGGCCGAATTTTTGTCAGAGCGGCAATGCTCTTTTTTGAGCGGGCGACGGCCAACCCCTCCAACTGATTGCCCAGTCGGAACAGGATGGTGACCAAAGCGCCCTCCCAAAATTCGCCCAGAGCCATAGCTGCAACGACTGCAATCAGTAGCAGAGCGGTTTCATCCAGCCGAAGGCGGATAATGCTTTTGATCCCTGACCAGAACAAGGGAAATCCGGCGATGACGGCAGCCGCCGCCAGCATTAGATGGGAAGCGGCATCCGGCACCGGCAGAAAGCTGAAAGCCGCCAGTACGGCCGCGGCGATGATTGAAAGCCAAGCGCTTTTTCCCTCGGAATGGCTGTGGTCATGCCCACAGCCGTCTTCACCGCAGGTTTCAAAGCTGATATCATGATCCAAGCCGCAGGCGCAGCCCTCGTGGTGATGTCCATGGCTGTGGTTGTGCGCATGGTCATGGTGATGTTCACACCCGCAGTGCTCATGAGAATGTCCGTGGGGGAGACAATCTTCTGCGATCTGTTGCGAATTTGCCTGTTCGCAGCAGCAGGTGCTTTCATGTTTATGATCAGCCATTGTCCTTTTCTCCTTTCGTGTGCCGGATATGCTCCAGCCCCATTGAAATGATGGCATCTACGTGGTCGTCGTCCAGCGCATAAAAAATATTTTTGCCATCCCGCCGGGTCCGTACCAAATGGCCGGCCCGCAGTAAGCGCAGCTGATGACTGACAGCAGACTGGCTGGCACCCAGCAGATCGGCAATATCATAAACACACATTTCCGTTTCGGATAAAGCACACATAATACGGATACGCGTGCTGTCCGAAAAGATTTTAAAAAGCTCCGCCAACTCGAACAGATCATCCTCGCTGGGGAGGCGGGAGCGGGCAAAGTCCGCTGTTTCTTTATGGTTGTGTTCCTTTGGGATCGGCTCTTTTTTCTCCATTTGTAAAGCTCCTTTCCAATCGGAATAAAAAATGAATGAACACATGAATGATTGTTCATTTATTTTCTATAATATACTACATGAAGGTCAGAGTGTCAATAGAAAAAGGATAAATTTTTGGGAAAGAGATAGGCGTACTTTGCTTTTTGGATCAGATTGTGCTATATTATGGGTATCTTTGTGTAAAAAGGGAAAAATCCCTTTATCTGAAAATACAGGAGGTATCATCATGAGTAGAAAAAAATTCTACATTACCACCCCGATTTATTACCCGTCGGACAAGTTGCATATTGGCCACACCTATTGTAC
Organism: uncultured Oscillospiraceae bacterium; assembly: GCA_904397845.1. Taxonomy (GTDB): domain Bacteria; phylum Bacillota; class Clostridia; order Oscillospirales; family Ruminococcaceae; genus UBA3818. Next base: position 16,127 of record CAJFOX010000016.1, on the reverse strand, counting down.
GGTAGCTACTGATGCAATGGCACGGTATAAACGAATGCAGGGGTGCGATGTGATGTTCCTCACCGGCACCGATGAGCATGGTCAGAAGATCCAGCAGAAGGCGCAGGCTGCAGGCGTTACCCCGCAGCAGTATGTAGACGATATTGTAGGCGGCATCAAGGATCTGTGGAAGCTGATGAACATTTCCAACGACCGTTTTATTCGAACTACCGACGATTATCATGTGGAATCCATCAAAAAGATTTTTCGCAAGCTGTATGACCAGGGCGATATTTATAAAGGCACCTACAAAGGCAAATATTGTACGCCGTGCGAGTCATTCTGGACGGAGAGTCAGCTGGTGGACGGCAAGTGCCCTGACTGCGGCCGAGAGGTTGTCGACGCGGAAGAGGAGGCCTATTTCTTCCGTCTTTCCAAATATGCCGACCGGTTGGTAGAATATTACGAGGCGCACCCGGATTTTCTGGAGCCGCCCTCCCGCCTGAACGAGATGGTCAATAACTTTATCAGGCCCGGCTTAGAGGATCTTTGCGTATCCCGCACCTCCTTCGACTGGGGCGTGCAGGTGGACTTTGACCCCAAGCATGTGGTTTATGTGTGGATTGACGCGTTGTCAAACTATATCACCGCGCTGGGCTACGGCAACGAAAAGTATCACGATTTTGAAAAATACTGGCCGGCAGACGTTCATTTTGTAGGGAAAGAGATTGTCCGTTTCCATTCCATCATTTGGCCGGCGATGCTGATGGCACTGGATTTGCCGCTGCCTGGTAAGGTGTATGGCCATGGATGGTTGAAATTTGGCGGCGACAAGATGAGTAAGTCCAAGGGCAACGTGGTGGACCCGGTGGTGCTGGTTGGGCGCTACGGCGTAGATGCGCTGCGCTATTTCCTTTTGCGGGAATTTCCATTCGGATCCGACGGCAACTTTACCAATGAGGCGCTGATCAGCCGAATTAACGCTGATCTGGCCAACGATCTGGGGAATCTGCTGTCCCGCACTGTGGCAATGGCGGGTAAGTATTTCGGCGGAACTCTGCCGGCAGACCGGGTTGCGGATCCCATTGACGACGAGCTTTTGGCCATGGCCAAAGAGCTGCGTGGAAAATATGAGGAGCAGATGGAGAAGTACGCCTTCCAGAACGCTTTGATCGAAGTGTTCAAAGTGATTTCCCGGGCAAATAAGTATATTGACGAAACAGCCCCCTGGGTGCTGGCGAAAGAAGAAGCCAACAGGCCCCGGCTGGCGACGGTGCTTTACAATCTTTTGGAGTGTCTGCGGATCAGCGTGTCTTTGCTCATCCCGTTCATGCCGGATAGTGCGGAAAAAGCCCGCGTGCAGATTGGCGCCGCTCCAGAAGATTTTACCTGGGAAAAGGCGGGACAATTCGGCATTCTTCCCGCAGATGTAACTGTGCATAAAGGCGAGGCGCTATTCCCGCGCATCGATATGGAAAAGGAGCTGGCCGCACTGGCCGAGGCGCAGGCTGCCCCTAAAAAGGAAGAGATTCCTGCCTGGCCGCAGAAAGCGCCCATTACCATCGGCGATTTTGACAGGGTGGATCTGACCGTCTGCAAGATTTTAGCCTGTGAGAATGTTCCCAAGAGCGAGAAGCTTTTGAAGTTCCAGCTGGATGATGGTTCCGGCGAGACCCGCCAAATCCTTTCCGGCATTGCCAAGTATTATAAGCCGGAAGAACTGGTGGGCAAGACAGTTGTCGCCTGCACCAACCTGCCGCCCCGCAAGATGATGGGACAGGTATCCAACGGAATGCTGCTGTCCGCCGAAAAGGATGGTGTGCTGCATCTGATTATGCTGGACGATCAGGTGCCTGCCGGCGCAAAGCTTTGTTGACAAAACAGAAAAACCGGGCGGAGAAAATCCTGCCCGGTTTTATTTGAGAAAACAGGAGGTTATCCTTTGTATCAGAATATTTTTGACTCCCATGCTCACTACAATGGAAAGGAATTTGCAGACCGGGACGAGCTGCTGCCACGGTTGTTTGCATCCGGCGTTTGTGGCATTATCGATGTGGCTTCCTCCATGCGCTCTACTCGCCGGACGGTGGAGCTGTCTGCCCGTTATGGTCCTGTTTACAGCGCTATCGGCGTACATCCCAACGAGGTAAAGGATATGACAGATGCGGACTACGATACGCTGCGGGAACTGGCACGGCTGCCGAAGGTGGTAGCCATCGGTGAAATCGGATTCGATTTTTACTGGGATGCCAGCGGACGCGATACTCAGAGAGAACATTTTGAACGTCAGCTGATCCTGGCCCGGGAGCTGGATCTGCCGGTTATCATCCACAGCAGAGACGCGGCGCAGGAGACCTATGACCTTTTGGCAAAATATCGCCCCCGCGGAGTAGTGCACTGCTATTCGGGCAGTGCTGAAATGGCCCAGGAGATTTTAAAACTGGGAATGTATATCGGCTTTACCGGTGTGGTAACTTTTAAAAATGCCAAAAAGGCGGTCAAAGCTGCTGCGGCGGTACCACTGGATCGGCTGCTGATTGAAACCGATTGTCCGTACATGGCGCCGGAACCGACCCGGGGCGTGCGGTGCGATTCCTCCATGCTGGTGCACACTGGAGGCAAGCTGGCCGAAATAAAAGGCGTTGATTTACAGGATTTGTTCGATCGGACACGCCAAAACGCCTGCGAGCTGTTTGGCATTGAGCTGTAATCGCTGCTGACGGTAAAAACCGCATCGCCAGACTGGCGGGAGCGTTTTGGAGGAGAGAACCACCCGACAGTGCGGCAGACGGGGATCAATTCGGTTGACAAAACGTTCCAGGTGTGATATATTGCTACCGGAAAATATAGATTGGAGAGGATAAGATGTATAAACTTTCTTGCAAATAAGAGAAAAAGAGCGGACAAAGCGGCGTTGCCGTTGTTTTGATCTGCCTGTTGCAAGAAAGAGAGTGCGCTTATCATCAAAAAGAAGAGTCTTTTGTGCTTTTTTGGCGGAAGAAAGAATTTCCTTTGTTTTGGCAGGCTGCAAGAACCTTTCTTGCAGCCTTTTATATTTGGCCATGGGAGGAATGGATATGAGCTTGATTTCCGTCAGCCATTTGACTTTTGGATATGAAGGCAGCTACGATATGATTTTTGAAGACGCGTCCTTTTTGCTGGATACCGATTGGAAACTGGGTTTGATCGGCCGCAATGGGCGAGGGAAAACCACCCTATTAAAGCTCTTGATGGGAGAATACTCCTATTCGGGAAAGATCGTGACCGGCGCTGTTTTTGATTATTTTCCCTTTTCGCCGCCGGATTTATCGGCCCCTGCGCTGGATGTGGCCGGAATGGTATGCCGGGATTACGAATATTGGCAGCTGGTGCGGGAACTGTCACTGTTGCAGGTAGACGAGGAAGTATTGCATCGTCCCTTTGGAACGCTCAGCCCCGGGGAACGGACAAAGGTCCTTTTGGCGGCTTTGTTTCTCAACGAAAACCATTTTCTTCTCATTGATGAACCGACAAACCATCTGGATACTGCTGGGCGGCGCCTGCTGGGGGACTATCTGGCAGGGAAAAAAGGATTTATCCTGGCGTCCCACGACCGTGCCTTTCTGGATCGATGCACGGATCATATCCTGGCAATCAACCGGTCGGATATTCAGGTGCGGAAGGGGAATTTTTCCGCGTGGTGGGAGGATAAATGCCGGCAGGACCGGCTGGAACTGGAGCAGAACCAGCGCCTGAAAGGAGAGATTCGTCGGTTAGACCAGTCAGCGCGGCAGAAAGCAATTTGGTCGGATCGAGTGGAAAAGAGCAAAACCGGTGCGGCAGACAAAGGCTATGTAGGCCATAAAGCGGCCAAAATGATGAAACGCGCCAAAGCGGTGGAATCCCGACGGACGCAGGCGGTGCAGGAAAAAGAAAAACTTTTGAAAAATATCGAGAAGGTGGATCCCCTGGCGCTGCATCCTCTTCGATATCACTCCGATTTGCTGGTTCGCCTGGAGGATGTGTCGGTCTATTACGGGGAAAACAGGGCGCTGGGACCGGTATCCCTTTCCGTGGAACGGGGAGAGCGGGTGGCCCTGCGGGGAAAAAACGGCTGCGGAAAATCTACGTTGTTGAAGCTGATCCAACGGGCGCCACTGGCTCATGACGGTTCCCTGTTCCTTCCTGCCGGGATCATACTTTCCACAGTACCCCAGGATTTTTCCTTTTTGCAGGGGGATTTGCGTGATTTTGCCAGGAATGCGGATCTAGAGGAAAGCCTTTTTAAGGCGATTTTACGGAAACTGGAATTTTCCCGAACTCAATTTGACAAGCAGATGCAGTATTTCAGTGCCGGGCAGAAGAAAAAAGTGTTGTTGGCGAAAAGCTTGTGCCAGAGCGCCCACTTATATTTATGGGACGAGCCGCTTAACTATATTGATCTTTTTTCCCGCATGCAGATTGAACAGTTGATTTTAGAATATGAACCGACCCTTTTATTCGTAGAGCACGATGAGGCTTTTACCCAGAAAATTGCAACTCGGATCGTTGAGCTGGAATAAAAAATCCCCGCAGAGAAAGTTTTTCTGCGGGGATTTTTACTAATATGGATTCATCGGATCCTGCATGATGATCAATCTGATGGGGTGCCGCTCTATTCACGGCGGTAAGGCAACCCAAAGGGGTTCCGGGCGGCTTGTCCAGCGCGTGATAAGCCGTAAATGCCAGGGCGCCCGATTCCAGCAAAGTTTCCAGCCGGGTCAGATCAAAGAAATTTTTCCGATGAAAGGGATCCGTTTTTGTATCAGGGCAATGGGTGATAGTGCTACAGACGGTCCCGCGGGTGCGGCATCATTGCGATCTGCCAGCCTATTCGAAGTTCCTGGCCGGCGCAGTTAGACGGATTGCCAAAAATCACGCCGATATACCGAAAACAAAAGAAACTGTCGCGCTTTCCCCAAAAAAGCATGATAATCTTCTACCCTGGATAGCGATTGCAAAACAAAAAGGGAATCTGCTGATTTGTACAGCAGATTCCCTTTTGCATCTTTTTCGCCGCTTTCCCTTGCAATGGAGCGAAAACGAGCCCCAAATGGCAAAAGGAAACAATGCTCACTGCGGCCTTAGTTGGCAGAAGCAACAAAAATCAAAATCAGTACACCAAAGACCAACAGAATCGGCCAGGCTTTTTCCCAAAGAGTCATTTGTCATACCTCCTGAATGGTAGTAAGTAAAATACACAGCTTATTAATTGAATTATAACGCCAAACCCTAAAAATGTCCAGATTCTAAAATCAGGATGTAGAAATATTCTACATTATCACTAAAAAGAAACAGAATTTTTGGCTATAAAGAAGGAAAAGCCAGATACGAAAATTCCGTATCCAGCTTTTCTCTAAAAAATCAGCATCTCGCCCGCAAGGCGGACCGGGAAGCCTATTATTTTTTGTTAAACACGTATTTGTCCAGACGTTCCATCATCTGCTCCACCGTCAGGCGCGGGCAAGCAAAGTTGATGCGGACGTGATGATCTGCATGGAACGCGCGGCCGTCGCTGACCAGAATACCGCACCAAGCCATGTCATCCAGCATGTCGTCCATCGTTTTACCGGTAGCTTCCAGCCATTCGGTGCAGTCCATCAGCGCGACATACGCGCCTTCATTGACTGTGAATTTTACGCCGTGGAAATGTTTCTTGCAATAATCCTCACAGTATTGCATATTGCCGCGGATATAGGCACAAAGTTCGTCTACCCATTCAGCACCGCCTTCATAGCCGCCGATCAGCGCATAGGTGGACATAATATTGTGGCTGTTGTAGTGCGACAGGCTTTCCGTTTTCAAAACTTTTTCACGCAAATCGTCGCGGTAAATGATGTGGTAAGAGCCAACCAGGCCGGCCAGGTTAAAGGTCTTGGAAGGAGCATAGAACGCACAGGTAATGCGTTTCGCCAAGTCAGACACAGACTGGGTAGGAACATGTTTTTTGCCCTCTTGGATCATAAAGTCCGCCCAGATTTCGTCGGAGATGACGGTAACGCCGTATTTCCCCATCAAATCGATGTAATCGCTGATCTCTTCTTTGGTCCAAACACGGCCGGTGGGATTGTGAGGGTTGCAGAAAATCGCAACGCGGATGCCTTTTTCCTGGATCTTTTTCTCCATATCCTCAAAATCCATGCGGTAAACGCCGTTTTCGTCCTGTACCAGAGGGGAAGAAACGATATCCATATCGTTATTTTTAAGGACGCCGGTAAAACCAACGTAGGTAGGAGAATGCACCAAAACGGGATCGCCGGGCTTTGTAAGGGTATGTAGAACCGCAGCCACGCCGCCAAGAACGCCGTTTTCATAGCCGATATGTTCTTTTTTCAGGCCGGTTACGCCGAAACGTTCCTTCTGCCATTTATAGATCGCGTTAAAATAGCGGTCCGGATCGCCATAGTAGCCAAACAGAGGATGGTTCAAACGCTCCTGCATTGCTTCCACAACCGAAGGGGCGGTGGCAAAATCCATGTCGGCAACCCACAAGGGCAGAGGGGTGAAATTGGGGTCGGTCTTGCGAGGCGCCATGGGGTTAAAGTCCCATTTACTGGCGTTATGACCAGTGCGTTCCCATACTTTGTCGAAATTGTACTTTCCCATTGTATTGACACAACCTTTCTAAAATAAGAATAATTTTACTAATAAACTAATCTAAATTTTATCAGATTTTATATCCTTTGTAAAGGAAAGCCTGTTCGAATTGACAAAAACATGCATTGAACCAATTTGTATTAGTACAGTTTTCCTAAAAAATGAAAAGAGGAGGCCGCTCCTTGTAGGAGGGATCCTCTCTGTGACCATGGGAACCATGCTGACCTTTGAAGCATTTCGGCCACTCCTTATTATAATGAAATCCAATATCTCTGGACAGCCTTGCCGTTTTCAAACCGTTCGTCTTCCAATATACCGCCGCAGCGAAGAATTGTTTTAGACGAGGCCGGATTATCCTTATCGCAGACAATAAGCGCACGGTCAATCCCCAGCGCTTTTGCAATTGGCAGCGCCATAAAGAGCATTTGGGCCGCCAGTCCTCTGCCACGGAAGGAGGGCCGGATTCCATATCCGATATGCCCGCCATAAGACAGCAGATAATCGTTTAACTGGTGGCGAATGTCAATCGCGCCTAAAATCCGCCCGGTTTCATCCTGCAAGAAGAATACCGTAGCCGGTACTTGCCCAGGATCGGGAATAGATTCCCGCCGGCGTAAACAGGATTGTAGCTGTACATAATTCATCCCCTCTCCGCGAACGGCGGCGGGAATGATCTTATCATGATTTGCCTTCCAATCTGCGCGAAAATCTTCATAAGCATCTTCCAATTCCAGACAGGGTTTTATCAGGCGCAGCATCTTTTTTCCCCCTTTTTGCTTTTGATTATCCTATCATGGGAGAAACAGAAATGCAAGCGAAAAAAGAAAGCGTTGCCCTTGCTCCCTTTATGGTGTATGCTAAAGAAAAAATACAAAAGGGGGAGAAGCGGGTTGGAACGGAGGGTTTGCGCGTTTACCGGTCATCGGCCCGGTCGGTTTGCTTTTGGATATGAGCAGGAGCATCCGGACTGTACCCGCCTGAAAAACGCTATTGGGAAGACAATTGCCACCCTGGCGCGGAAAGGTGTGACCACCTTTATCAGCGGTATGGCGCAGGGAGTAGATCTCTGGGCGGCACGGGAAGTACTTCGGCAGAAAGGGGAATATCCGGCGCTGAGACTGATCGCCGTACAGCCGTGCGCGGATCAGCCTCAGCGCTGGCCGTATGCGGCCCAACGGGAATATCAGGATATTCTGGCCTGCTGTGATGAGCGGGTTTGTCTGCACGATCATTATACGCCCCATTGCATGATGGAGCGCAATCGTTGGATGGTGGACCGCGCGGACATCCTGTTGGCTGTGTATGATGGCAGCGCCGGCGGTGGAACTGCTGCTACCGTACGGTACGCACAAAACAAACAAAAGGAAATCTGGCTGTTGGATCCGGATACGTTATGCTTAGTCGCATTAACTCCTCCGGAAAAACAGATTTCCTTTAGTGACACTTTTTTATCTGGGCAGATGATGTAAACACCAAAAAGCCGGCGTATTTTACGAAAAGGGATGGGGAAATGGTTTATTATCGCGACCATGCGTTTTCCATACGGGATCTGCGGCCGGACGATGTCCGCCCGATTGTGGAAGGGGAAACCGCCCAGGGATGGCAACCTCATATGGAAAAGTATGAGATGAGGCTTCGGCATCAAAAGGAAGGAAAATCGGTTTCTCTGGTTGCCGCATATGACGGTGCGGTGATGGGATACATTAATGTATACCCCGATTCTAAGTGGGGTGCTTTTGCCAATCAAGGATATCCCGAAATCGTGGACTTTGGCGTGCTGGAGAAGTATCGCAGAAATGGGGTTGGAAGTAAGCTGATGGACATAGCGGAGGAGATTGCCTCAGGGTACGCCCGCATGGTATACCTTGGCGTGGGGATGCACAGCGGGTACGGAAGCGCGCAAAGGATGTATATAAAACGCGGCTATATTCCGGATGGAACTGGTGTATGGTATGGTGAAAAAATATGCGAGCCTTACGCGGACTGCCGCAACGACGATGATTTGGTTTTATATCTCTTCAAATTTTTAAGGTGATCTATGCGGATAGTGAGCGAAGCTTTGCAAATAAAAAAGCGGAGAAAAATCTCCGCTTTTTTATTTGCCTTTTTCGCAGTGCCTATCCCAGTGCCACATCCAGAATCATCATGACCAAAAATCCGCCCATTACACCAAGCGTACCGATATTGGAGTGTTCTCCCAGATGTGCTTCGGGGATCAGCTCCTCTACGACTACGTACATCATGGCACCGGCGGCAAAGGACAGCAGCCAGGGCATTAAAGGCTGGATCCCGCCCGCTATCACTACTGCCAAAACGCCAAAAATAGGCTCGACGATGCCGGACAGGCCACCGTATAAAAACGCCCGGCCACGGCTAAGGCCCTCCTGCCGTAGCGGCAGGGAGATGGCGGCGCCTTCTGGAAAATTTTGAATGCCAATGCCGATGGCCAAAGCCATTGCGGCGGTATGCATGGCTGGATCGCTATGCTGCGCTGCCAGTGCGAAAGACAGGCCTACAGCCATCCCCTCAGGGATATTGTGCAACGTTACCGCCAGCACCAGCAGGGTTGTCCGTTTCCAGGGGCTGGAAGGCCCTTCCGGCTCCGCCGCATCTGGATGCAGATGGGGCAGAATATAATCCAGCAGCATTAAAAAACCAATACCCAGCAGAAATCCCCCCGCTGCCGGAATCCAGCCGATCTGGCCCGCAGACTCCGCTTCTTCGATGGCAGGGATCAAAAGGCTCCATACCGACGCAGCAATCATGACCCCGGCGGCAAAGCCAAGGAAAATCCGCTGGATGTTGCTGTTGATCCGTTCTTTAAAGAAGAAAACCACTGCGGCGCCCAGTGCAGTCATGAAAAACGTAAATCCGGTGCCTCCCGCCGCCCATAATAGTGTCTGCATGAATGACCCCTCCTAAAAGGTCTGCTCAACCCTGCAAAAAGCCCCGGATGATCCGCTCTTCGGCCTCTTCTTCGGTCAGGCCCAGGGTGCGCAGCTTAATAATCTGCTCTCCGGCGATTTTACCGATGGCCGCTTCATGGATTAAAGAAGCGTCGATATGCCCGGCAAACAGTTCCGGCGCCGCATTGACTTTTCCAGATCCGACCAGGATCGCGTCGCATTCGGAATGGCCGGAACAGCGGTTGTTTCCCAGAATGCGGGAATGATACTCCTGATGGGAGACGTCCTTGGCCACCGAGCGGGAAACCAGGTCTACCGATGCGTCCTCCCCATCGATCGAGACGGAAAAATCGGTTTTGGCCGTTTGGTCGCCCTCGGTAAGAAGGCTCTCATGGATGATCAGCTGCGCCCGGTCCGCCAGTTGAGCCGTGGTTTTGCGGTCAGTGCGGTCTACGCCGCCAATCTGCACAGTGTCCATTTCCAGAACGGCATCCTCTGCCAGATAGATGTCGCTGACCGGGTCAATGCGGCGAATACCCGCACCGGCGCCGGTGCCGATATGCTTTTCCTGATAGAGCACATGGGCGCCCTTTTCTACAAAAAACCGGTGGATACCGTTGTGGCGGGCTTCTTCCTCACCGTCGGAATGGACGCCGCAGCCGGCGACAATGGTGACATGGGCGCCCTCTCCCACATAAAAATCGTTGTATACCAGATCGTTGACATTGCTGTGGGTCACGCAGGCCGGGATGTAGACGGTTTCATTTTGGGCCTCCGGCGCTATATGGATCACAAGGCCCGGCGCTCCTTCTTTCGATTCGATCCGGATATGCTCGGAGGATTGCCGTCCGGCACAGGCGCCATCCACACGGATATTGTAAGCGCCGCCGAATGCGCCTTTCCAGTCGGAAACAAGTCCCAATAGAGTTTCGGTAATTTTATTCATATAATGGCCCCCTTTCCAGCGGGCAGCGTCCCGATTTTTCGTTTCCCAGCAGGGTTGGAAGGATTTCCTCCCGCAACCCGGCGGAACGAACGGTACCGTCGGCAATGACGATGATCTCGTCAGCAATCTGCAGGATCCGCTCCTGATGGGAAATGATCAGCGCGGAACCCTGTTTTCTGTTTTTCATGCGCTGGAATACATCAATCAAGCCAGAAAAGCTCCAAAGATCAATACCAGCCTCCGGCTCGTCAAAGATCAGAAGGCCGGCGCCCTTTCGGGCCAGAACGGTTGCAATTTCGATGCGTTTGCTTTCCCCGCCGGAAAGGCTGGCGTCTACCTGGCGGTCAGCGTAATCCTGGGCGCACAAGCCCACTTGTCCTAAAATCGTACATAATTCCTGTTCCGAAAGGCTGTCACCCGCCGCCAATTCCAGCAGGTCGCGAACCGAAAGCCCTTTAAACCGTACCGGCTGCTGGAATGCATAAGCAACGCCTTTTTTAGCGCGCTGGGTAATATCCAGGCCGGTAATATCCTCGCCGTCCAGCAAAATACGGCCGGCAGCCGGTTTTTCCAAGCCGGCGATCAGCTTGGCAAGGGAGGTTTTGCCGCCGCCGTTGGGGCCGGTGACAACTGCCAGTTTGCCGTCGGGAACGGTCAGGGTAATATCCTTCAAAATCGGCTCGCCATCCGGTAGGTTCCAGGCAAGATGCTCTAATGCAAGCATATATTTTGTCTCCTTTTTCCTTGTATTTTGAGAGAGCGGCATGATACAGAAGGGAAAGCCGCTCTCGGAGTCTGTTAGAGGATTTCTCCTAGTCATATACTATGATATCATACTGTTTTTGTCAAGTTCATTCTGCTTTCAATATGGGAAACTGGAGAAGCGCATAGAATCAGGTTGAATTTTTAAGCATATTTTGGCACAGCGGACAGAAAAAATACGATCATTGCTTTAATGGCGCAAAAAGCGGCCTGTCATTGGCATCCCCAGACAGGCCGCTTTGCGGTAACGAAAGATGATTTACTCTTGGATAAGCTGCAATTCCTCCTCAGAAACGGTATGGATTTCTTTTTTATTCATCATGTCATAGATTGCCGGCACAACAAATAGAGTCATCAGCGTGGCATACAAAAGCCCTCCAATACAGACAATGGCTACCGGCTGCATCATCTGCGCACCGGTTCCCAGCCCCAGCGCCATGGTGGAAAGGCCTAACACAGTGGTCAAGGTGGTCATCAAAATCGGCCGCAGCCGGGTGGCGCCGGCCTCAACCAACGCCTCAAATGTGGGAACGCCTTCTGCCCGCAGCTGGTTGACATAGTCGATCAAAACAATACCGTTATTCACGATAATGCCCGCAAGCATGACAAAGCCGATCATGGAAATCACGCTGATCTCCATGCCGCAGACCATTAGGCCCAACAGACCGCCGGTAAAGGCCAGAGGAATGGTAAACAACACAATGAACGGGTATTTCAGAGACTGGAACTGGGCGACCATGATCAGATAGATAAAAGCTACCGCCATCAAAAGCATTTTCAACAGCTCAAAGATGGATTCCATTATGGTTTCATTTTCACCGGCAAATTCTATGGAAAGGCCAGCGGGGAGTGAATAATCTTCCAGTGCCTTCTGAACGTCTGCGGTGACCAGACTGACGTTGTAACCGTCCTGCAGAGTGGCAGAAACAGTCAGATAACGGCGCTGGGCATCGCGTTGGATGGTGCTTAGAGATTGCGTATGGGAAAAAGAGGCAATCTCTTTTAAAAGAATTTGGGATTCTTCGCCTTCACTGTTGGTCACGGTAAAGGCATGGTTTTCTATTTCTTCCCGGCTGATCTCGGTAGCAGAGCCGTCCACGATAACTACGCTGACGTCGTTGTTTTCCAAATTCAACGTGGTAGAAGTGGTTTCGTTTTTCATGGCGGCGGCGATTTCTGCATACACCTGCGCCACGGTCAGGCCGTTTTCCATGGCTTTTTGCTTATCGACTGTGATGCGGAGCTCCGGTGTGGTATCGCCTATGCCGTTATCCACTTCGGCGACACCGTCGACCTGTTTTAAGATCCCGGCGATCTCCTCGGCGGTAGACTGAAGCAAATCCAGATCGTCTCCATACAGGTTAATGCTGACTCCGGAGCCGCCCAAAGTCGTCATCATCGAGCCCAAATCAAAGGAACCGGAGACCGTTACCTCGCCGCCCAAATTGGAGCATGCATCTGAAATCTGTCGGGACAGTTCATCGACAGGAGTAGAAGCGTCTTCTTTTAACAGGATATACATGCTGACGCTGGTCACATCCTCGCCGCTTCCACCCATGCCAAGCATACTGCCGGTTCCGCTGGAAAGCATGGCGCCGACGTTTTCCACCTCATCCATGGCGCTGATCCGTTCGATTATCTCATCGGACACCTGCGCTGTTTGTTCCAGGGTGGAATCCTCCGGCATTTGCAGCTCCAGGCTGATCTGGGCGCTGTCCACACTGGGCATAAAAGAGAATCCGCGGCTTAAAGCCCAGACGAGGCTGAACGCCAGCAGTGCCAGCGATCCGCATAAAACGACCCATTTTTTCTTCAGCGTCCAGCCCAGGGCTTTTTCATAAGCGTTCCGCAGCTTATCAAACCACGGGTGCTCTTTGAGAGCGTTTTTGCGAAGAGTCCGCTGGGCCATGGCCGGGACGACAGTCAAGGCAACAATCAGGCTGGCCAGCAGGGAATAGGTGATGGTCAGAGCCATGTCGGTAAACAGCTGACGAGTAACGCCCTCGATAAAAACGATGGGAAGAAAGACGCAGACGGTGGTCAGGGTAGAGGATGTAATGGCCGCGGCCACCTGCATTGCACCGGAAACCGCTGCCTGTATGGCGGAGTAGCCCTTGCCGCGCAGCCGATAAATATTTTCGATTACGACAATGGAGTTATCTACCAGCATGCCAACGCCTACCGCAAGGCCGGACAGGGAGATCATATTAAGGGTTACGCCGGAAAAATACATCAGCACGATGGCGAAGATGACGCTCACCGGAATGGAAACGGCGATAATAAAGGTGGGCCTGACGTCCTTTAAAAAGAAAAGAAGAATAATAATAGCCAATACAGCGCCGAAAGCCAGGTTTTCCAGCACAGAGTTGATAATCATATGGATATAGTCGCCCTGATCCATCAACGGGGTAAAATGGAGACCCTCATACTCCTGGCAAAGTTGTTCAAACCGTTTTTGCAGGTTTTCGGTTACCTCGGCGGTGGCATAGTTGGACTGTTTGTTGAAAGACAGGATAACACCGTTATTTTTCCCCATTTTGGCATAGGTCTCAGCGGCGTTGTCCGAAAGAAAGATGTCGGCTACATCCCGCAGATAAACAGGTTCCATCCCTTCTATGCCGGGATCGAACAAAAGAAGGTTTTGCAGTTCCTCCAGATCGGAAATTTTGTCGCCTACCCGAACCAGATAGTCAACGCCGTTTTCCGTTATGTAGCCGGCAGGCATGGAAAAATTCTGTGCGGTTAAAAGGGAGGAAACCATGTCCATGGTCAGCGTATCGCCCAGATCGTTTTTTTCCGCTTCCAAACGGGCGTCGTCCAGCTGCTGCTGGGCGCTGTCCAAAGAGGTCTCGCCAACCAGGATTTGGACCAGCGCGCTATAGATTTCCCATTCGGCTCCGGCTTTTTTCTCGTTCATCTGGGCGATGGCGTCTTCCAGAGTAATTTTACCGTCGCTCAACCCATCCTGGGTTTCCTCCAGATATTCCATGGCGGATTCGAGGCCGGAAACGCTTTCTTCCAACGCAGAAGCGGTGGTTCGGATTGTTTGACGGTTCAGCCCCATCTCATCCAGTGAATCATCAATCTGATCCAGCGCAATTTGGACTTGGTGGTATTCCACGCTGGAGGTGATCTGCTCGATAGCGGCGTCCTTCTGTTCCTGGGTCAGATCCTCCCGCGCCTCGATAGCGGCGATCTGCTCGTCAAAAGCTGCCTGGGCAGCCTCCAACTGGTCTAGCGTAGCAATCAGCTGATCCATTTTTTTGCTTTGGCTTTTGAGTTCCGGCAGCTGCTCGTCCGCTTGTTCCAATGCGGCGGAAATGGCTGCATCCGCCGCATCCAGCTGGGCTTTGCCGGAATAGATTTCGCCCTCGGCCTTGCCCATCTCTTCCCGCAGCGTCTCGTGGCCGTTTTGCAGTTCCTGCTTGCCATTTTCCAGTTCCGCTTTGGCGTCGGCCAGCTCTGCGTCGGCTTTGTCGAATTGATCCGCCAGGGCGGCCTGCATTTTTTCGTTTACGGCATCGATTTTTTCCTGAGAAAGCAATACATTAATCTGCTTTTCAATGGCTCCGCTGGTGGAAATACTGGCGACGCCAGCGACGCCTTCCAGCTTATTTATCAGCGTATCGTTCAAAAAGCTGGTCAGCTCGGTGACATCTGCGCCGTCCAAGTCGACAGCGGCGATCATCACCGGCAGAATGTTGGGGTTTATTTTCATGAGGTAGGGGGTGCCTACCGATTCCGGCCAGGCTCCTTCGATCAGAGAAATTTTTTCCCGGATATCTACCGAAATCGCATCCATATTGACACTATCGTTAAATTCCAGGAAGAGAATGGAGTAATTCTCGCCGGAGCTGGAGGTCACGGCGTTGATATTTTCCAGTGTCGCCATGGACTGCTCCAAAGGCTTGGTGACAGTAGTTTCCACCTCTTCGGAGGAAGCGCCGGGATAGGTGGTCATCAGCACCGCCATGGGAAAATCCATATTGGGCAAAAGGTCAGGCGTCATGCTGGTAAAGGACACAAATCCCAAAATCAGCACCAGAATCACCGCGACCAGAACGGTCAACGGCTTTTTTACACTAAATTTCGCTAGCATCCGGATTCCTCCTGTTTGGGATCCATCCCGCGGCGCAGAATGGCAATTTTATTTTGCAGGCTTACGGTGATTTCCGCTTTTCGTGCCGGTTCAGCCAAAAGTTCAGCGATTGCCCATTTCAGCAGGCTCGCTAATAGATCAGCGCAGTCGGACAAATCGTTTTCCTGCCGTAAATCCAGTAGAGAAAGATCAATATATGAAATAATTTCCCCTCCTTTTTCCTGCGGCAAGAAGAAAGGGAGGCAGGATACGCGCTCATCCTTGACCTTCATCCCGCTGAGAAGGTTCTGATACAACAATCGCAGGTCGGTACGATCGGAGATGCGGCAGATGAGATCAAAAATGTCCAGCGTCAACGCAAAAGGGTCTCCGCCGTGTGTCTGAAGGCTTTTCTTGGTGATTTCCTCTACTTTTTTCTGAAAATCCCCCAGGACCATCTGGAACATGTCGTTTTTATCCGTGAAGTATTGATAGAAGCTCCCGCGGGGAATCTCCGCGTTTTGGATAATTTTGTTGATGGAGACCTGATCGTAGGGGACGCGAAGAAGTTCCTGCCGGATAGCGTCGATCAGTTTTTGACGCTTTTGATCAGGCAGGCGGTAAAAGGTACTGGTTGGCATATGTTTCTCCTTTTTTGTGACAGGATGTCATACAAACAGTTCTTATCATACCCAAGGGGAGTGAGAAAGTCAATGAATATTTTGCAAATAGAAACCATTTTTCCTTTCAAAAAGGAGGGGAAGAAAGGGGCAGCCAGGGCACGGTTTTTTCAAGTCCGTGCCCTGGCTGTCGTCCTGTGTCTTGCCGATCGGCCCTGCGG
>CAJFOX010000015.1 GCA_904397845.1 uncultured Oscillospiraceae bacterium | reverse complement strand
TCTTTTCATACAAGGGTACTCCTTTCTTTTTAAATGGAAAGGGTACACACTTTCTTTAATCAAAGTATAATTTTTATACATTATATTGTCAATATCTGTAATTTCCAATGCATTGCAAAAACTTTGGCGGGTTTGCCAAGTAGAATTTGATCCCTATTTCCGATTGATAAAAGATGCCGAAAAATCCTGCATGAAGCCCTTTCCGGCACTTTTTACGGTACAGCTTCCGGCTGCGCTTTATTTTTTCATAATGGCTTTCATCCGCTGGGCATTGTCCAGAATCCGCTTGCGCAGCCGGATATTTTTGGGAGTGACTTCTACCAGCTCATCGTCGCCGATAAACTCCAGCGCATCCTCCAGACTCATACGGCGGGGCGGCGTTAAGCGCAGCGCA
Source organism: uncultured Oscillospiraceae bacterium (assembly GCA_904397845.1). Classification (GTDB taxonomy): domain Bacteria; phylum Bacillota; class Clostridia; order Oscillospirales; family Ruminococcaceae; genus UBA3818. The sequence continues at coordinate 4,048 of CAJFOX010000015.1, read as the reverse complement.
TCATCGCTGCCGGAAGAACGGGTGTTGGTCAGGTGCTTTTTCTTGCACACATTGACTGCAATATCCCCGGCTTTCGGCGACTGGCCGACGATCATTCCCTCGTAGACCTGCACGCCTGCACCGATGAACAAAGAACCTCGCTCCTGGGCGTTATATAACCCGTAGACCACGGCCTCACCGGTTTCAAAAGCGATCAGAGAGCCGGTCACACGGCGGGGAATATCCCCTTTGTAGGGCTGATATCCGTCAAACACCGAGGTCATGATCCCTTCCCCGCGGGTAGCGGTCATAAAATCGCTGCGGTACCCGAACAGACCGCGGGACGGGATGGAAAATTCTACCCGCATCCGGTTTCCCTGGGGCGCCATATGGATCAGTTCCCCTTTCCGACGGCCCATCTCTTCCATGACCGAGCCGACCGATTCCTCCGGTACATCCACAACCAGATGTTCCATCGGCTCATGCAGCTTGCCGCCGATCTCCTTAAACAACACTCTGGGAGTGCTGACCTGGAACTCATACCCTTCCCGGCGCATGGTCTCAATCAGGATGGACAGGTGCATTTCACCACGGCCGGAAACTTTAAACGCCTCGGTGGTATCGGTATCTTCCACCCGTAAAGAGACATCTTTTAACAACTCTTTGTATAAACGATCTCTTAAATGACGAGATGTAACAAATTTTCCTTCCCTTCCAGCAAACGGACTGTCATTCACCGAGAAGGTCATCTCCACCGTCGGCTCTGAAATCCGGACAAACGGAAGCGGCTCCGGGCAGTTGACATCCGTTAAGGTATGCCCAATGGTAATATTCTCCAATCCGGAAATACTGATAATGTCGCCCACTTTGGCGGCTTCCACCGGGACCCGTTTAAGCCCGTCGAACTGGAACATCGTGGCAATCTTGCCGCGGGTTGTCCTGTCTTTTTGATAGTAATCCGTGATGGCCACCTCCTGCCCCACCCGGATTACGCCCCGGTCTACGCGTCCAATGCAGATTCGTCCCACATAATCGTTATAATCCAAGGAGGAAACCAGCATCTGCAGCGGAGCGGTCTCGTCCCCTTCCGGCGCAGGGATATATTCCAGGATCGTATCAAACAGCGGCTGCAGGTCCTTTCCCGGCTGGTAAGGAGACAGGCTCGCCGTACCGGCGCGGCCGGAGCAATAGACGACCGGGCTATCCAGCTGTTCTTCCGAAGCATCCAGATCCAAAAGCAGTTCCAGCACCTCGTCGGCAATTTCGTCGGTACGTGCGTCGGGCCGGTCGATCTTATTGACCACCACGATGACGCGGTGACCCAGATCCAGCGCTTTTTGCAAAACAAAACGGGTCTGCGGCATCGGGCCTTCAAAGGAATCCACCAAAAGCAAAACGCCATCCACCATTTTGAGCACCCGCTCCACCTCTCCGCCAAAATCAGCGTGACCGGGCGTGTCGATAATATTGATTTTTACGCCCTTATAGTAAGCCGCCGTATTCTTGGACAGAATGGTAATGCCACGCTCCCGCTCCAGGTCGTTGTTATCCATGACCCGGTCGGCAACCTCCTGATTTTCGCGAAATACGCCGCCCTGCTTGAGCATTTCGTCCACCAGGGTCGTTTTTCCATGGTCGACATGTGCGATAATCGCAATATTCCTCAAATCATTTCGAATCAAACCTGTTTCCTCTTTTCTCTTCCCACAAAATTTGTTTTGACCTTTTGCGCCCTCTCCGGCCATGCTTTTGCGCAAAACCGCGGCCGCATTTTTGGGTGACAGCTTATTATAGACCTTTTTTGCTTTCTTTTCCATAAAAAAGCAAAAAATCTTTGTTTTTCCCTCGATTCCGAAGATCCACAGGGCATTTCGCTCTAGGATTTCAAATAGATTATGGACCGACAGCGGAACCTCATATCAATTTTATCACTTTCGAAAAACGGACGCCCCCTTTTTAGGAGCGTCCGCAGCGGCATTTTACCGAATAAAATTCGTAGAAACGTGAGAGCGCTTTTCCGGCAGAGGTACAGCGGCACGGCTGTATTCCAGGGTTTTGAGCATCCACGCCATATTTCGGCCAATATTCTCCATAATCTGGATCCCCTCCATATCCTGCTGCGCTTCACCGGGCTTCATACCGTGAATCGCATTCCAATAAAAGGATGGAACAATCAGCGCATTTGCCAGATTAAAATAGTTATTCATCTGATGAAAAGCGTCCACCCCACCGGAACGGCGCAGTGCGACAACAGCCGCCACCGGCTTATAAGCGCATAGTTGCCCGCCTCCGCAATAAAAAAAGCGGTCCAAAAAACTTTTCATCGTCCCAGCAATTCCCGAATAATACACCGGAGATCCAATAACCAGACCATCGCACTCCGCCATCAGCCGGACGCATTCATTCACCGGGTCTTCGGTGAATACACACAGCCCTCCCGGTGTGCGGCGGCATCCACCACAGGCGATACAACCCCGGACCGATTGATTCCCCACCTGAACGAAAACAGGTTCGATTCCCCGGGCCGCCAATTCCTTTGCCACAGCTGCCAGTGCTGTAGCCGTATTACCGTTTTTGCGAGGGCTTCCATTGATCAATAAGACCTTCATCTTTTTCCTCCCGTCTCATTATTCATAAAAGCGCAGGCAAGCGATTACCTTTCCCAAAATCGCACAGGAATCTACGATAATCGGTTCCATCGTATCATTTTCCGGCTGCAGACGATAATGGCCGTCCTCTTTAAAAAAACGCTTTACCGTTGCCTCGTCTTCGACCAGCACTACGACAATTTCACCATTATAAGCCACCGTCTCCCTTCTGGCCACAATTACGTCTCCATCCAGGATCCCGGCATTTATCATGCTTTCACCCCGCACATGCAGCGCAAAAAGGTCGCTGCCATCTCCATATTTTGTCTGAAACGGAATATACTCCTCTATCTCCTCCACTGCCAGAATCGGCTGGCCGGCGGTCACCGTCCCCAAAAGAGGCACCTTTACCGTCCCGCTGCCGGGAAGGCGAATGGCGCGGTTGAGATTTTCCTCTCGTACAATATATCCTCCTTCCTCCAATTCCTTTAAATATTTATGAACAGTAGAAGTAGATTTGATTTGCAGTGCAGCGCAAATTTCCCTTACTGACGGCGGAACCCCGTCACCGATTTCTTTGGTGATGTAATCTAAAATTCTACGGGCTTTATCATTTAGCTGGCTCATAAGGTACTCCTTTCAGACAAACCGCCAGTCATGGCGCCTTTTTTTCTATCATAACATACCTTTTTCAAAATTGCAAACATACGTTTTTGTTACTGATTCTTCACACGAATTGGCAAAAATGTTTATTTTTTGTTCACCCCAAAACAACACTTCCATCGCCCGGATGGGTATAATAAGATTGTACCCAATAAACGCAGCCGCAGCGTTTGGGTATAAACTCTACCTTCCTCAAAAAACACACCTCAAAACGCAAAAAGGAGCAGGAAAAACCTGCTCCTTTTTGCATGTAAAACAAAATATTCAATCTCGTAAAAACCCATTCACCAGGAATGAAAAAGATGGATCATCCCTGTAAAAGCTCTCATTTTTCTCCTCCATCATCCTGCAGATACAAATCAATCCACCGATCGGATTCTGACAGAAGCTTCCGCAGCGGATCCTCCCAATCACTTACGGATCCTACATAAGCACGATTTGCACTGATTAAAAATTGCAGGCCTGCCCGCAGGCGGCCATAGCCGGGGCGGTCCTCCCGCAGCAGGGAAAGAGCGTTTTGATATCGGATATACAGCATCGCGTATAACCCATCTTCATAAAGCTGTTGATAATCGCAGTGCTCTTCCAGATAAGCCGTGATTTCCAGCGCCTTTTCTAAAAGGTGATTTAAAATTTCCTGTTTTTCCATATCTTCCCCGCCTTCTACTGATTTTTGCTGGACTTCTTTGTATTATAGCAAAAATCGGGCAATCCTGCATCCTTTCAAAAAGGGAGGGGAAGAAAGGGGCAGCCAGGGCACGGTTTTTTCAAGTCCGTGCCCTGGCTGTCGTCCTGTGTCTTGCCGATCGGCCCTGCGG
>CAJFOX010000014.1 GCA_904397845.1 uncultured Oscillospiraceae bacterium | reverse complement strand
GCAACTAAGAACGATGCGATAACCTTAAGCCGTTTCTTTTTCAAAAGAATCCCTTCTTATTAGAAAATTGAATAACCTTAACATGCGCGCTCTGTTTTGTCATTCTATGAAACATACTGTTAAAAAAAGAAACCCTTACAGAATATTCCCCGTTTTTTTCCTTTTTCGGCATCTTTCCCTATCATCCATCTCCATACTTGTAAGTTTTATCCAATCCCCCCGGGGCAGAACCTGCTCCGGGGGATTTTGATTGGATTTGCAGCGTCGGCCCATTCGCTGGCGGCCTAAAAGAAGCCTTCGATTTCGTGGGGAAAGGCTATTTTGCCTTTTCCTCTTTTTGGGGGCCGCTCATCAAATACAGCGCTGTCCGCATGGTATGAATCGGTTCTTCCTTCTCCGCCACCCGCACCGCGATATAGGGCTTGGCCCCGGCGCCAATAGACACCCGGCTGCGCAGCGCTGCCGACACCCGGCCGGCCCGCTCGAGGTCAAATACTGACGGGTAAAAAACGATCATATCGTTTTTCTGAGAAATCTCGTAAATGCCCAACGACGCCGCGATATTGCGCAAAAGCGCCACTTCAATCAGCCCCTGCACTGCCTGCGGCGGGTCGCCAAACCGGTCGATCAGTTCGTCGGTCACATCCATAGCGTCCGCCTCGTTCTGGATCGAGGCGATTTTCTTGTAAATATCAATCCGCTGGGACAGGTTGTCGATATATCCTTCCGGGATATGGGCACCGATGCGGATATCCACCAGGCACTCCCGCTGGGGAACGGTACTTTCTCCCCTCTGTTCGCTCACCGCCTCGGACAAAAGCTTTAAGTACATCTCATATCCTACCGCCTCCATATGTCCATGCTGGCTGGTTCCCAGCACATTGCCCGCGCCGCGGATCTCCAGATCCCGCATGGCAATCCGAAAGCCCGAACCGAACGAAGTAAATTCCCGGATGGCCGAAAGCCGCTTAGCCGCTATATCGGTCAGCTCCCGCCCAGGGAAAAAAGTAAAATAGGCATAGGCCCGTCGGCTGGAACGTCCTACCCGCCCACGGATCTGATAGAGCTGGGAAAGACCCATTTTATCCGCCGACTCGATGATCAGCGTGTTGCAGTTGGGCACATCCACGCCCGTTTCGATAATGGTGGTACAGACTAAAATATCAATTTCGTGATCCAAAAGCTGCCGCCAGACCTCCGAAAGCTGCTCTTCCTTCATCTTGCCATGGGCGGTGGTAATTCTGGCGTCCGGTATCAGCTGGCTTAGCCGGTGGGCACAGGAATCGATGGACTCTACCCGGTTGTGCAGGTAGAATACCTGCCCGCCGCGGCGCAGTTCTCGACGAATGGCCTCCGTGAGGATCCCCCAGTCGTGTTCCACTACATAGGTCTGCACTGGATAACGATCCATGGGCGCTTCTTCAATGGTGGACATATCCCGGATGCCGGACATCGCCATATTCAGCGTCCGGGGAATCGGCGTTGCCGAAAGCGTCAGCACGTCCACCGATTCCCGCATTTCCTTAAATTTTTCCTTGTGAGCCACACCAAAGCGCTGCTCCTCGTCAATGATGCACAGCCCCAGATCTTTAAACTGTACATCTTTTTGCAGTAACCGGTGGGTGCCGATGATGATATCTACCTCGCCCCGCCGCAGCTTGCGCAGAATCTGCTCCTGCTGTTTGGGGCTGCGGAAGCGGGACAACAGCTCCACCGTTACCGGAAAGCCCTGCATCCGCTCCAGAAAGGTCTGGTAATGCTGCCAGGCCAGAATGGTGGTAGGGACCAAAACCGCACACTGTTTCGAGTCCATCACGCATTTGAACGCCGCACGGATGGCCACTTCCGTTTTGCCAAATCCTACATCACCGCACAAAAGCCGGTCCATGGGCCGGGGAGATTCCATATCCTCCTTGATTTCGGCGATACAGCGGAGCTGGTCGTCGGTCTCTTCGTAAGGGAAGCGTTCCTCAAACTCCTTCTGCCACTCGGTATCCTCCGAAAAGGCAAAGCCTTTGGCCTGCATGCGGGCAGCGTAAAGTTTGATCAGTTCTTCGGCCATTTCGGCGACCGCTTTTTTTACCCGCTGCCGGGTTTTCTGCCACTCTACCGAGTTGAGCTTATTCAGTTTGACCGTTTTATCCTCTTTGGGGCCGATGTATTTGCTTACCAGATCCAGTTGGGTCACAGGGACAAACAACGTGTCGGTTCCCGCATAACGGATTTTGATGTAATCCTTGGTCACCCCGTGGATTTCCCGTTTGACTACCCCTTCGAACACGCCGATCCCGTGAGCCGCGTGAACCACATAGTCTCCGAAGGCCAAATCGGACAAAGAGCGGATCTGCTCACCCGGCTTTTTGGATTTTTTCCGCCTGACCGTCTTCGCAGCGGCCTTACCATGGGTGATCAGGGCAAATTTCAGTTCTGGCAGCTCCATGCCGCCGGACAGGGACCCCGTCAATACACAGACCTTGCCCGGATCCAGCTCCCGGCCGCCGGCCGATACCGGAATGTGCCGCGCAATCAGGTCGTCTCGCAACGCCGCTGCGGCCTTATCGGTACCGGCCAGCACCGCCACCCGGTATTCCCGGCGCAAAAAGCTGTCCAAATCCTCCTCCAAAAGCTTTAAATCCCCGCTCCAGGGCGACAGGGCGACCGCGTTCAAACTCACAAGCTCGCTCAGCCGGACCTCCGGTAAAGAGCGGGCAAAATTTTCTAAAATTGCGCAGGGGCGCCCCTCCATCGCTGCCAGTACCTGGGGGAATTCCATGGCAAAAGTATCGCATCCTTTAAACAAAACGCCTTCCTGCAAAAGCTGCGATACGTCCTCATAATGCTGCCACATGGAAGTTTTGGACGCCTCTTTCACGGAAACCATTTCGCAGAAAATAAGTCCTGCCTCCGGTAGGTAGTCCAATAAGGTAGCAGGCTGCGGGTAAATCAGCGGAAGGAATTTATCAATGCTGTTTAGGGAAAGCCCCGCCTCCAGCTTTTCCATGTCGGTCAGCAGGATCTCCTTGGCCTTGACTCCCTGCTTTCCCCGCAAAGAATCGTATGCTTTACCCAGCCGTTTGACCAGCCAGGCATTGTCCGGATACAGCACCTCCCGGGCAGGGGTAATCAGCGCCTCTTTGACCGTGTCGATACGCCGCTGAGAATCCAGATCAAAGGTGCTGATGGTATCAATCTCATCGCCCCAGAATTCCATCCGATAAGGAGCCGGCGCATGAGGCGGATAAAAGTCCAGGATACCGCCCCGCAGCGAAAACTGGCAGACGCCATCCACCTGATCCCTCCGCTCATAGCCCGCGTGCAGCAGGCGGGCGGTCAGATCCTTTGGTGAATACTCTTCGCCGGGGCAGATGGCTACCGTGTTTTCACGAAGGGTTTTTGGCGGCAGGGTATACTGCAAAAGCGCCTCTATGCTGCAAATGACCATCTGGATTTTCCTTTGGGCAAGGCCGCTTAACACCTTCAGGCGGGCAAACTCGTATTCCCGGCTGACTCCTTCCACTTCCCGAAAGGTAAATTCCCGGGCAGGATAGACAAAGGCCCGCTCCTCCCCCGTAAAGGCGTTGACATCCTCGCACAGCCGAATGGCCATCGCTTCATCCGGCGTGATCACCAAAAACGGCCCCGTTTCGGACAGAGCCGCTGCCACCGCTGCCTTATGGATATGGCCCAGCCCCGTCATTTGGGCAGGCCATCCCCTTTTTGCCATAGCAGCCAGCAGCGTTCGGTACTGAGGCGCAGATGAAATCACATCCAGCAGCATATTACCCCTCCTCCCCTCTGGCAAATGGTTACTTTCCATTATATCCATTCATCGCTTCATCCATGCGGCCGGACACGATCAGTTTCGCTATATCCGCCGCTTGCTCCAACACGCTGTCCAGAGCCTTTCGCTCCTCGGCAGAAAAGCGGCTGAGCACCCATTTGGCCAGGTCATAATCGGGATAGGGCTTAGCTCCCACTCCGATCTTGACCCTCGGGAACTGGTCAGAACCGGTAAGATAGATAATATTTTTTAATCCATTGTGGCCGCCGTCAGTGCCCTTTCGCCGGATGCGCACATGCCCCGGCTCCAGTGATATGTCATCTACAAAGACCAGCACCCGCTCCATGGGGAGCTTATAAAAAGCAGCCGCTTCCTGCACTGCCTGGCCGGACAGGTTCATAAAGGTGGAAGGCTTCATCAACAGCACCCGGTGCCCGGCCAGAACGCCATCGCCGCACAGGGATTTGAACCTCAGCCGGTCGATCTTTACCCCCAGTTCCCCGGCGATACAATCCACCGCCATGAAGCCCGCATTGTGCCGGGTATTTTCATATTCCTTACCAGGATTCCCCAGTCCGACGATCAAAAATTCCACCGGGCCGGCGGGGACAGCCGCCCTTTTGGAAAACAGATTACGCATAATTCCTCCTTTGTCAAAACCGGACAGGCTGACCGGAAAATCCGCCCGGTTTTGAAAGCAGACAAGCAAGGCGGGATATTTCACTATCCCGCCTTGCAGATTGAAAAAGCCCGGAAACAGGCCGCTTGATTGCAATAAAAACGATTTCCGATCCGGTTAAACGAATAACGGGGAAACCGGTTTATCCGCATAGATGCGCTCAATGGCCTCGGCAAATACCGGCCCTACTGGCACCATCGTGATTTTGGGGATCTTTTTCTCTTCCGGCAGTGCAATGGTGTCCAAAAGCACCAGCTCTTTGATCACGCTCTGCTCAATGCGTTCGATGGCCGGTCCGGATAGCACGCCGTGGGTAGCGCAAGCATAGACTTCTGTGGCTCCGCCAATCTCTATGATGGCTTTCGCGCCATTGCACAGGGTGCCGGCTGTATCCACCAGATCGTCTACGATGATGGCGCGCTTGCCTTTTACATCGCCGATGATATTCATCACCTCAGAAACATTGGCCTTCGGGCGGCGTTTGTCAATAATGGCCAAAGGCGCGTTCATCCGCTCGGCAAATTTTCTCGCACGGGTAACGGATCCCAAATCAGGCGAGACGATAACAACGTCGCTTTGATCTTTAAAGCGCTCTTCAAAATAAGGAGCCAGAATCGGCACGCCGAGCAGATGATCCACCGGGATGTTAAAAAAGCCCTGAATCTGCGCCGCATGCAGATCCATCGTCAATACGCGATCAGCGCCGGCGGTGGTAATCAGGTCCGCCACCAGCTTTGCAGAAATCGGATCGCGGGCTTTTGCCTTGCGATCCTGCCGCGCGTACCCCAGATACGGGATAACGGCGGTAATCCGGCCGGCGGAGGCACGCTTAAAAGCGTCAATCATAATCAGCAGCTCCATCAAGCTGTCGTTGACCGGCGTGCTGATCGACTGCACTACAAATACGTCGGAACCGCGAACCGACTCGTGGATGGAAACGGAGATCTCACCGTCAGAAAAATGGGAAACATCGCACTTGCCCATGGGCAGGCCCAGCACCTTGGCGATATGCTCAGCCACCGCAGGATTGGCGTTGGCGGAGAAAATTTTGATATCCTTGCCGTGAAGATTCATTTTTTTTACTCCCTTTTCATGTTGTCCTGTCTTGCGTTCTATACTCCACCGTCCTCAGACGGCAAAATACTATTTTTTCCGCGGGCCCAGCCGCAGACGGCGGGCCCTGGCCCATCCGGGTTTCACCACCTGCCGCGCCCGGGCAATAGCCAGCGCGTCATCCGGCACCGGGTCGGTGATGGTGGAACCGGCAGCGATATAACTGCCGGCGCCGATTTCCACCGGCGCGATCAGATTGCTGTTGCAGCCGATAAAGCAGTCGTCCCCGATTACGGTGCGGTATTTTGCGTGACCGTCAAAATTCACAGTCACGGTTCCGCAGCCGAAATTGACATTTTTGCCCACGTCGCTATCCCCCACATAGGTCAAATGAGCGACAGCGGTATTTTCGTCGATCACCGAATTTTTGACTTCGACAAAATTGCCGATCTTGACCCCAGCCTTTAAATGGCTGTTAGGCCTTACACGGGTAAAAGGACCAATCTTGATATTCTCCTCTAAACGGGACTGTTCGATCTGGCATGCGTTAATGCGGCATCCGTCGCCCACCGTGCTGTCCTCAATCGCCGTATTCGGGCCGATGACACAGTTTTTTCCGATAACAGTACGGCCTTTTAAAATCGTGCCAGGCAGAATGGTTGTATCCTGCCCGATCACAACGCCCGGAGCAATCACAACGCCGTCGGCACAGACAATCTCTACTCCCGAATCCATATGGCGCTCCAGCTCGGCCTGCCGGGCTATTTCATTCAGCCGCAGAAGCCCCTTGCGGTCATTGGCCCCCATAGCTACCCGGCTGTCTACCGCCTGATAGCCGCAGACCCGTCTGCCCAGCGCCGCCGCAATCCCAATAACGTCGGTCAGGTAATATTCGCCCTGCGCGTTGTCCGCACGCAATCGATCCAGCGCGTCCAGCAGAAAATCCACCGAAAACCAGTAGGTCCCGGCGTTAATCTCCCGGATTTGCAGCGTTTTTTCATCTGCGTCCGCCTGTTCGACAATGCCGGACACATCGCCCTTTTCGTTCCGGACAATACGCCCGTAGCCTGCAGGGTCAGGAAGCGAAGCGGTGACCAGCGTGACGGCCGCGCCTTCTTTTTTATGCAAAAGATAAGCTTTTTGGAGGGTATCTGCATCCATAAGAGGCGTGTCCCCGTACAGCACTGCACAGTCGCCACCGCGATGCTCCTGCAAAAAAGCTTTTGCCTGCATGACCGCATGACCGGTGCCCAGCCGCTCTTTCTGTTCCACCCAGGAAAACCGTGGAACCGCTGCATGCACCTGATCCGCGCCAGTACCCAGCACGGCGCAGACGTCCCGGACGCCACACTCCTCCAACACACCGGCAATCCAGCAGATCATTGGGCGAAACAGCACTTCGCACAATACTTTCGGGCGGGACGAGCGCATCCGTTTTCCATCGCCTGCTGCCAGAACAATGGCACATACCTTCTCCATATTTCCCACCTGCCTCATTTGATATGGATTCTTATTTCATGAATACGCACTCTACATCTATTATATTATTGCAATTTTTTTACGTATTTTCAAGTAAAACAGCCTAACTTTTCGTCGAATGCTATCAATTTCGTATAAATGTAAAAAAAAATGTGAAATGTATAGAAAATCCTAGAATTCTTTGCTATAATAACTCTGTGCCTAAAGCTCATTCGAAATGGGCTTTAGGGTTGCGCGGATTATCTATGGGAACAGCCACCGCGCAATAAGACGTAAATTAAAATAGGAGGTTGATTCCCTTGAGCAAAAAGTATGTTTACCTGTTCAAAGAAGGAAACGGCTCTATGAGAGAGCTGCTCGGCGGAAAAGGTGCGAACCTGGCCGAAATGACCAACCTGGGCCTTCCGGTTCCGCAGGGCTTTACGATCACTACCGAAGCCTGTACTCAGTACTATGAAGACGGCCGTAAGATCAACGACGATATCCAAGCACAGATCATGGAATACGTCGGCAAAATGGAAGAGATCACCGGTAAAAAATTCGGCGATCTGGAGAATCCTCTGCTTGTTTCGGTCCGTTCCGGCGCCCGTGCTTCCATGCCCGGCATGATGGACACCATCCTGAACCTGGGCCTGAACGAAGAAGTCGTTGAGGTCATGGCGAAAAAGTCCGGCAATCCCAGATGGGCTTACGACTGCTACCGCCGCTTCATTCAGATGTACTCCGACGTGGTTATGGAAGTCGGCAAAAAATATTTTGAGCAGCTCATCGACAAGATGAAAGAGGAAAAAGGCGTGACCCAGGATGTGGAACTCACTGCCGATGACCTCAAAGAGCTGGCCCGCCAGTTTAAAGAAGAATACAAAGCCAAAATCGGCGAAGATTTCCCCACCGATCCCAAAGAGCAGCTGATGGGCGCGATCAAAGCGGTATTCCGCTCCTGGGATAACCCCAGAGCAAACGTATACCGCCGCGACAACGATATCCCGTATTCCTGGGGTACTGCTGTCAACGTACAGATGATGGCGTTCGGCAATATGGGCGATACCTCCGGTACCGGCGTAGCCTTCACCCGCAACCCTGCCACCGGTGAAAAGAAGCTGTTTGGCGAGTTTTTGATGAACGCACAGGGCGAAGATGTAGTTGCCGGCGTTCGTACTCCTCAGCCCATTGCTCAGCTGGCCGAAGTAATGCCCGAGTGCTACAATCAGTTTGTTGAGATCTGCGATATTCTGGAGAAACATTATCATGATATGCAGGATATGGAGTTCACCATTGAGGACCGCCATCTGTATATGCTGCAGACCAGAAACGGCAAGCGCACCGCTACCGCGGCTTTGAAAATCGCCTGCGATCTGGTTGACGAGGGCATGATCGACGACAAACAGGCCGTTTTAATGATCGACCCCAGAACCCTGGACGCGCTGCTGCATCCGCAGTTTGACGCCGACGCGCTGAAAAAAGCAACTCCCGTTGCCAAAGCACTGGCCGCTTCTCCCGGCGCTGCCTGCGGTAAGATCGTATTCACCGCAGAAGATGCCAAAGAATGGGCTGCCAAAGGCGAAAAGGTCGTTCTGGTCCGCCTGGAGACTTCTCCCGAGGACATCGAGGGCATGAAAGCTTCTCAGGGTATCCTGACTGTTCGCGGCGGTATGACCTCTCATGCGGCTGTTGTTGCCCGCGGCATGGGCACCTGCTGCGTATCCGGCTGCTCTGAGATCAACATGGATGAGGAGAATAAGAAATTTGTTCTGGCCGGCAAAACCTACCATGAGGGCGACTATATCTCCATCGACGGTTCTACCGGTAACATCTACGACGGCATCATCCCCACCGTGGACGCTTCTATCGGCGGCGAATTCGGCCGCGTAATGGAATGGGCTGACAAATATCGCAAACTGCAGGTCCGCACCAACGCCGACACTCCTGTCGATGCGAAAAAGGCAAGGAGCCTGGGCGCGGAAGGCATTGGCCTGTGCCGTACTGAGCACATGTTCTTCAACGACGGCAGAATTGCCGCGATCCGCGAGATGATCTGCTCTGACACGGTTGAGCAGAGAAAAGCCGCGCTGGCCAAACTCGAGCCGATGCAGCAGGGTGACTTTGAAGAGCTGTACGAAGCGATGGAAGGCTGCCCCGTAACGATCCGTTTCCTGGATCCGCCTCTGCATGAGTTTGTCCCCACCGAAGAAAAAGATATCGAGGCACTGGCCAAGACTCAGGGCAAAACCGTGGAAGAGATCAAAGCGATCATCGCTTCCCTGCATGAGTTTAACCCCATGATGGGTCATCGTGGATGCCGTCTGGCAGTTACTTATCCGGAAATTGCCGAGATGCAGACGGAAGCGGTCATTAAAGCGGCTTTGAACGTCCAGAAGAAACATCCTGACTGGAACATTGTTCCGGAAATTATGATTCCTCTGGTAGGCGAGGTCAAAGAGCTGGCTTATGTGAAGAAGATTGTCTGCAACACTGCTGACGCCATCATCAAGGAAGCCGGTTCTGACATGCATTACAAAGTCGGTACCATGATCGAGATTCCGAGAGCGGCCCTGACCGCTGACGAAATCGCCAAAGAGGCGGAGTTCTTCTCCTTTGGCACCAATGACCTGACTCAGATGACCTTCGGCTTCAGCCGTGACGATGCCGGTAAATTCCTGGGTGCGTACTATGACAAGAAAATCTACGAGAACGATCCTTTTGCAAAACTGGATCAGGTCGGCGTAGGTAAGCTGGTCAAGATGGCTGCGGATCTGGGCAAACAAACCCGTCCCGACATCAAGCTTGGCATCTGTGGTGAGCATGGTGGTGACCCGTCCTCTGTTGAGTTCTGCCACAGAGTAGGCCTGACCTATGTTTCCTGCTCGCCTTTCCGTGTGCCGATCGCAAGGCTGGCGGCTGCTCAGGCGGCTTTGAAAGACTAAGCCTTTCCTTTGGGCATAAAAGAACTTCTCGACAGGTACACTGCTGTAGCGGTGTACCTGTTTTTTTATGCCCCCATTGCCCTGCCTTTTTTGTCCGTGTTTTAAAATGCAGGATCCGCCATTGATTGCATCGCCGGGCATTGCATCCTTCACAAGAACTTGTTGGTACCATTTGACATTTCACCCAAATCACATGAAAAAGGCCGTTTTCTTCTGATTTTTAATTGCCTTTTCGCCTGTGTCCATGCTATGATAAACTGGAAATTGGAATTCGAAAGGAAAGGTGTTTTTCTCATGATTCGTTCTATTTCCATCGGCTTTAACACCATGGACGTATATGATTTTATCAAGACCATGTATCCCGGCGGCAATCAGCTCAACACGGCCATTTACGCTAAGTGGGCGGGGGCGGACGCCGCTTACCTGGGCTATTTTTCCGATGATGTGCGCGGCCGGCATCTGAAATGGGTGTTGGAGAAAAACGGCGTCGACCTCACCCGCTGCAAAATGCTCCATGGCCAGTGCAGCTATGCCATGACTACGCTGGTAGATGGAAACCGCACCTTCCATGGCACCCGCAAAGGCGTAAACGCCATGACCCCTATCCGCCTGGACAAAGAGGATCTGGCATATATCAAAGGTTTCGATTTGGCCATTTCCGACTGCTACTCCAATCTGGATGTGACAGAAATCCAGAAAATCAATGATCTGGGTATCCCTTTCGCCTACGACTTTTCAGAGGAATTTACAGAAGACACCCTCAAAGAATACTGTCCGCATGTGGATTACTGCTTCCTCTCCTGCAACCAACAGGGCAGCGAAGAACAGATCCAGGCGCTGCTGCGGCGGATTCATAGCTATGGCCCCAAAATTGTCGTGGGAACCCGCGGCGCCGAAGGGCAGATTGTTTTCGACGGCGAACAGTTTTATGTCGGCAAAGCGGCCCCTGCTACAGTGGTGGATACCATGGGCGCCGGGGATTCTTTTACCTGCTCTTTTTCCGTAGCCTATACGGACTCTAAAAAAACCGGCAGCGAACGCATCCGGGAGGCCATGGATTTCGCGGCCAAATTTGCAGCCAAAATCTGCGGTATCAACGGCTCTGTGGGGGACGGCCTGACCTACGAGGGCAACTTGGAAGATTTATACAGCGATGAGGATGGATATGCTTACAAGCCTTATGTAAAACCCTTTGGCGAAGTCCAATCCAAATAAAGCTGTTGCAGGTAGGGGACTTTTTGTTGTATCCAGGCCAGGCCATGTTAACATAGCTAATCCTTATTTTTGACAGGAGGTTCCACCATTATGAGCTTTCTCCTTCCCCATTTTACCCCTCCGGATTTCTCCCTGCCCCGGTTTTCTCAGGCGCCGGACGCGGTGTTGGTTCCTTCGCCCAAAGACAAGGTTGCGCCGGAACAGTATCACGCAACCACCATATTCCCCGAATATTTTAAAATCGGCGGCCAATGGCTGCTGGCCAAAAAAAGCCGCATGGACTGTGTCGCAGTTTACGAAAACGGCGATATCAGCATTCGGGAGTTTCGGCGTTTAAAACGGGGGGATCTGGTGGTCGTCGGCCGGACAGAAGACGCTTCAGAGGGGATCTTTGTCTATCCGGACGGATTTTCTGCTGAGGAGGACGGCCCGGCGGAAACATTCTCTTTCCGGCAGGGACGCTCCCGCGAAACGGCCTACTCCCGGGATTACGATTCCCTGTATGATTTGCTGCGCCACGAAAAAGAACACGGCTATATCACCTGGGTATTAGGCCCCGCCTGTGCTTTTGACCATGATTCCCGGGCTGCTTTTTCCAAGCTGGTGCAGAACGGTTATGTCAATGCCTTGCTGGCCAGAAACGCACTGGCCACCCATGACCTGGAGGCTGCTTACCGCAAAACTGCTCTCGGACAGGATATCTACACGCAAAAATCCCAGCCCAATGGCCACTACAATCATATCGACACCATAAACCGGGTACGGTTGGACGGATCTATTCCCGCCTTTATCGAAAAGGAGGGCATTGGCGACGGCATCATTTATAGTTGCGTGAAAAAACAGGTTCCCTTTGTGCTGGTAGGCTCCATCCGGGACGACGGACCGCTTCCGGAGGTATACGGCGATGTTTATGAGGGACAGAACGCCATGCGGGAATGCGTAAAAAAATCCACTACCGTCATCTGCATGGCCACAACGCTCCATTCCATTGCCACTGGCAACATGACGCCTTCTTATCATGTGCTGGCGGACGGCACCATCCGCCCTGTATACTTTTACAGTGTGGATATTTCGGAATTTTCGGTAAACAAGCTGCGCGACCGGGGCAGCCTGGGCGTAAAAACCATTGTGACCAACGTACAGGATTTTGTCGTGAATATCAGCAAGGGGCTGGGATTGTAATCGTATGGATAGACAGATTGATTTTCGCACGATCACACCTTGCGGTGAATGTTGCGTCAGCTGCTTGAAAAAACAAGGCGGTTTTCGCCAGGGCTGCCTGGAAAGCGGCGGAAAATGTAAGGAATGGGAGCAGTCCGGCGGCTGCCCGATCTTTCTCTGCTGCTTCGAGCGCGGCGTTTCTTTTTGTGGGCTGTGTCCGGATTTTCCCTGCCAGGGGCTGCGGCAAAAAGCTCCCTGGAATCCTCACATCGTAGAGGATTTGACCTCCCTTGCCGAGCTTTATCACCGTCAAAGCTAAATGCGCCTAAAAAGGAAGGCGGGTCTGAGACTGGGAGGCACAAAGAAGGATTACAAAATACTGACCTATTCCAAGCGGGCAGGAAACAAGAAAACTCTATGTGAGTGGGTTCCCCATTCGCATAGAGTTTTCTTGTTTGCCCCTTTACAAGTTTTCTCCGCCCGCAGAATGCGTGGCTGCCACCGAAGGTGGCAATCTGGGGTTTGGAGGTATCCGATAGCAAGCATTTCGGAATGTCTGCATTTTCTTCCAATTTTTTCTCGAAACAGATTTTGAAAAAAGAAATTTCCTCTTGACGTGAATATGAAATCAGATTATAATCCCTGTTGTGCTCGCGAGGTCGGATGATCTGGCAACGTATTTGTACAGCAAGGATAGGGGGAAGGCGTTATGCAAATTCATCATAGCCCTGAGTCACAGGAAATTACCCGGCTGTATCGAGAGTTTGAGGAGATCTACCATATCATGGCCTTGCGGTCTGGCTTCTCGGACAGCGCTTTCCTGATTTTTTACGCGATTGCGGAATTGGGCGAGGGGTGTCTTCAGAAGGATATCGCCGACCGGTATTTCATCAGCAGGCAGACGGTCAGTTCTTCCATTCGGGTTTTGGAGCGAAAAGGCTATCTTTTCTTAAAGCCGGGAAGACGCCGGGATATGCATATTTTTCTGACGGATTCTGGCAAAGAAATTTTGGAGAACCGCTTACACCCTTTTCTTGTCATGGAGGATGATGTTATAGCTTCTATGCCAACAGAAGAACGGCAGGCACTGATCCGCCTGTTGCAAAAGCACATCAATTTGTACCGTCAAAAATTAAATACTTTATCATCGGAGGAGGAGCATCGCAATGCTCGGTTTGACCAGTAAGCCAAACCCACCGGATAAGATGACGAGTGCGCTCGGTTATTGAAAGATAGCCGAGCGCATTTTACTTTAAAAAAGGAGAAGAAATGAAAAATGCTTGCATCAATGATCGCAATTTCGAGATTCGCAGTCGCTGTGGCCGGAGCCATTTATGTGATTTTGGGCCATCAGGAAAAATGCTATCCTGTTTCAAACCAATGAGAAATGGAAGAAGGAAGCACCAAAAAATACTGTAAAAAATTGTTTTCCCTATTTGGTTTTTTAGGAGGATTTCCATGTTAAAACTGATTAAATTTCTGTCACCCTACAAAGGCCGGGTGACGGCCATGCTCATTTTACTCTTTCTGCAGGTGCTGGGAACCTTATATATCCCCACCCTGACAGCCGATATTGTCAACAACGGCATTGTAGCCGGAGACCTGGACCATATCTGGAAAACTGGAGGCTTTATGTTAGCGGCGGCTGTTTTAATCGCCGCAGTTTCTCTGGCGGAAACCTATCTGTCTACTGCCATCTTTTCCAGGATGGGCCGGGACATCCGCAACGCATTGTTTGAAAAATCTCAGGCGCTCACCATCGACCAGTTCAATCAGTTTGGCCCCGCGTCTATGATCACCCGCAGCACAAACGATATTATGCAGATTCAGATGGCTTATATGGCCGGGACAGAGATGATTCTCCCTGTCCCCATCATGACCATAGCAGGGCTCTTTTTAGCCTTTCCAAAAGCTCTTCTCTGGCAATGACCATTGTTGTCGCCATGCTGGTCGTTTGTATCTTTTCTCTCTTCCTTACAAAAAAGTGATGCCGCTGTTTTCCAAGCTGCAAACCCTGCTGGATAAGATCAACCGTACCCTGCGGGAAATGCTGACAGGTATCCGGGTGATCCGTGCTTTTAACCGTTCCAAATTTGAGCAGGAGCGCACCGATCAATCCTTTGTGGACTATGCACAGAGCGCTATCCGCATCAACAAGATTTTCGCCGTGATGATGCCGGTTATTATGATCATCATGAACATTTGCACTGTTCTCATCCTGGCAAGCGGCGGCCAGCAGGTTGCCGATGGCGCTATGAAAATTGGAGACATCATGGCGCTGACAGAGTATGCCGTCATGATTTTGATGTACCTCATTATGGGAATTATGGTCTTTATGATTTTCCCAAGAGCGCAGTCCTGCGCCAACCGTGTCAACGAGGTGCTGGCTGTCAACACCGATACGGATGTGACACCGCGCAAGCCCAGGCAGCACCTTGCGAAAGCCAAGCTGGAATTCCGCAACGTTACCTTCCAATATAAAGGCGCGGAGGAACCGGTGCTGAACAATATCAGCTTTACGGCAGACATCGGCAAAACCACCGCCATCATCGGCGGTACTGGATCCGGAAAATCCACCATCGCCAACCTGATTCCCCGTTTCTACGATATTCAAAGCGGCACCATCCGCATCGACGGGGTGAATATCCTGCGGATGCCCAAACAGGTGCTGCGGGATAAGATCGGCTTTGTGCCACAGAAAGCATTTTTGTTCAGCGGCACTATTCTGGACAATTTCCACCACGGAAAAAAAGACGCCACCATGGAGGAAATCCGCCATGCCGCCGGGATTGCCCAGATTGGCGATTTCATCGACGGTTTGGAAGATAGGTACCATACCCGCGTCGCCCAGGGCGGCAACAACTTCTCCGGCGGTCAGAAGCAGCGTCTTGCCATTGCACGCGCTCTGGTGAAAAAACCGGAAATCTACATTTTTGACGACAGCTTCTCAGCTTTAGACTTCAAAACGGACGCCAGACTGCGGGCTGCCCTGAAAGAAGAAACCACCCATTCCGCTGTTATTCTGGTTGCCCAGCGTATCAGCACGATCATGGATGCAGACCAGATTGTTGTCCTGGACGAAGGCAGAGTTGCCGGGATCGGCACACATAAAGAGCTGATGGAATCCTGCACTGTTTATCAACAGATTGCACGTTCTCAGCTTAGCGAGGAGGAATTAGCATGAGTATGGAAAAAGATACCCGTGAAACAACAGTAGATACCTTTGATGATGATATGAGCGCAGAGCGGGCGAAAAACGCCAAAGGCACGGCGTTCCGTCTTCTGAAAAAGCTGATGGAGCAAAAATGGAAACTGCTGGTGATCGTCCTCAGTATCATTGTAAGCTCCCTGTTCAATATCCTATCCCCGAAAGTAATGGGAATTGCTATCAACGACATTTTTGATGGTGTAAAAAATGCCCTTGTAAACGGGCAGAGATTTCAGGTGAATCTGGAAACCATGGGAACCGTCCTGTTAGGGCTTCTGGGGCTATATCTGCTGTCATCGCTGTTTTCTTATATTCAGCAGAACACCATGGCCAGTGTTTCCCAGACGCTGACCCTTACCCTTCGTCGGGAGATCAGCGCCAAGCTGAATCGTTTGCCTTTACGCTACTTCGATCAGCATAAAAAAGGTGAAGTACTCAGCCGCGCCACCAGCGACCTTGAAAAGGTAGCCGATACAATGCAGGAAGGTTTGTCCCAGTTGGTAACTGCGTTCTTCGGTATTGTGGGCGCTTTCGTGATGATGCTGCTGATCAGCCCTATGCTCACCCTGATTGCACTTGGCACGATCTTTGTCAGCTTAATTGTGGCTGCGCTGGTATCCAGCCGGACACATCGCACCTTTGCTGCCAATCAGGAGGCCCTCGGGCGGCTGAACAGCAGCATTGAGGAGAATTTCACCGGGAACCTTGTAAGCAAGGCATTTAATCTGGAACAAACAGCGGTGGATAACACCAAGGTGCTCAACGAAAACCTGTTCCGCGCCAGCAAAAAGGCCATGTTCATGAATTACATGATCAGCCCGATCATCCGTCTGGTAGGTCAGTTCGGCTATGTGGCAGTAGCGGTTGGCGGGGCTATGTCCGTCATCCGGGGAGGAATCTCTATTGGTGATATTCAGGCGTTTATCCAATATGTCAATCAGGCTTCGGAGCCGGTTACACAGATTTCCTACACGGTAAACTCCCTGCAAGGCGCTATCGCCGCAGCGGAACGGGTATTTCAGCTGTTGGACGAAGAGGAAGAAGTGCCGGATGCAGCAAACCCTGTGGTCCTCTCTGCACCCAAAGGAAATGTCAGCTTTGAGCATGTCCGTTTCGGCTATAGCGACGACCATATTCTGATGCAGGATATCTCTTTCGACGTGAAAGCAGGCAGTAAGATTGCCATTGTCGGCCCAACTGGCGCGGGCAAGACCACCCTTGTCAACCTGCTGATGCGCTTTTACGAGCTTCCGGGCGGCCGCATTACCATTGACGGCGCGGACATCTCCAAGATGGAGCGCAGTCATCTGCGCTCTCTGATGGGAATGGTTTTGCAGGATACCTGGCTGTTTGGCGGTTCCATTCGTGATAATATTGCTTACAGTAAGGAAAACGCCACCGATGAGGAAGTTTATCAGGCGGCAAAAGCCGCCCCGGCGGATCATTTTATCCGCACCATGCCGGATGGCTACAGCACCATTTTGAGCGATGAGATTGCCAGCCTGTCCCAGGGGCAGCGGCAGCTCCTTACCATCGCCCGCGCCATTCTCGCTGACCCCGCCATCCTAATTTTGGATGAGGCAGCTTCCAGTGTAGACACCCGCACGGAGCTTGAAATCCAGAAGGCAATGGATGCCCTGATGAAAGGCCGTACCAGCTTTATCATCGCCCACCGGCTTTCCACCATCCGGGACGCCGACCATATCCTGGTGATGAAAGACGGCACTATCATTGAGCAGGGTAACCATGATGAACTGATGAAGCTGGGCAAATTCTACGCTGACCTTTACAACAGCCAATTTGCGGCAAAGGTGGGTTGAATATTGCCGGCAATCCGCCCCGATGGCGTTGTCGTTTCGGACGCATGAAATCCCATTCCATATCATTCCCAAAACATTCTCCTTTTCCTGAAAGACCTGCGTTTTATTGTGATCGCCCATCGTTGCCAACATTTTTTCCAGCGTCGGAGCCTAAAAGAAGATCCCAAAATGTTCTGTTCCAAAGCGCATCTGACGGTTTTTCCAATAACAAAGGGATGCCAAAAGGCAGGAGCGGTACCGCTCCTGCTTTTTGGTGTCGTCTATTTTCTGCTAAATTTTTTCCTTCTGGTCATTTCTACAGGGAACAGATCCCCCACATCGTTTTTCTCAGGACACTTTAAGCGTCAGGCGAAGTTTATCGCTGAGCATAGCGATAAACTCACTGTTGGTAGGCTTTCCGCGGGAATTATGGATGGTATAGCCAAAATAAGCGTTGAGCGTATCTACATCGCCCCGGTCCCACGCAACCTCAATGGCATGGCGGATGGCCCGCTCCACTCTCGAGGGCGTCGTCCCGAACTTCTTCGCTACTGTGGGATACAGCACCTTCGTCACCGCATTCATTATCTCCGGATCCTCTACCGAAAGCAAAATGGCCTCCCGCAGATAATGGTAGCCTTTAATATGAGCCGGAACACCGATTTGGTGGATCATTTCAGTCACCATCAGCTCCACGTCCTGCCCACCGGTGCCAAACGGCATCGCCTTTACATTCTTGCCATTTTCTTCCGCGGCGCTCCCTAGCAACTGGACAACCCGCTCCGCCAGCACCTCCGGATCAAAGGGCTTGAGAAAATAGTACCGCGCCCCGGACCGCATCACCTCGTTTTGCAGCATCACATTGTCGAATCCGGACAGAACCATAAATTGGGGCTGGGGCAAATCTTCTTCTTCCCGCACCCGTTTCATTACGCCGATGGCATCACTGTGGGGCATAAACACATCGCACAAAACAGCCTGCGGTCTCTGCGCGACAATTGCTTCGTACAATGCTTCTCCATCCTTCGGCACCAACACCGCTTCTACGCCAAAACTTTTTAACAAACTTGCGCAGGGAACGGCAAATTCCCGGCTCTCGTCTGCAATTATGACCTTTCTTGTAGTTTCCATGTCGATGATTCCTCCAAAAACGTTTTTCCCGCAACATTTTGTCTATCAAAATACTATCACGTTTCCCCCGAATCTGGCAATCAATGGAGTGCATGAACTTTTTCCGTGAAGTTTGTGCGCTATTTTGGCCGCGCTGCCGCCGCATTTTGCCTGATTCCGCATTCTTTTACAATATTTCGACAATTTTTCTTTTGGCAAATGTCGAAAAGGAGAGAAATGTTTCTTCCACGCTTTAAAAAGGACAAATCATTTCCAGTCAAAAACTACGACTTCTCTGCAAAAATCCTTTTTGAAAACGAAAATTCATGTTTTTCCCGCTTTTTGCAGCATTGTTTTACGATCCCGAAAAGGTCTTCCATTCCCGTTTTATTGCAGCTCGTATATTCTCTAATGACTGTCCACGCCGGGTCTCTGCCCTGCCGTAAAGTTCTAGCCGATAGGCTCGATAAGATCAGACACGTACCCCTTATCTTTCCATCCTTATCATTTCTTTTACTTCTTCCGGCTCACAGGATATACTGAAAGAAATCGCGCCCGGTAAAGTGCCGTAGCGGCCTTTACCGGGCAACGTAGTTTGTGCATGAGGAGGAAAAAGAAATCAAATGGTTTTGAAACAATATGTTGTCGACGCATTTACAGACAGGGTCTTCTGCGGGAATCCTGCGGCTGTTTGCGTTTTGGAAACATGGCTTCCCGACAGTACCATGCTGGATATTGCAAGAGAAAACAATTTATCGGAAACGGCTTTTACGATAAAAAAGGACAACGGCTGCGGATATGAGCTTCGCTGGTTTACTCCCGGTGGAGAGATTGACCTATGCGGCCATGCCACCTTGGCCTGCGCTTATCTTTTGTTGAATGATTATGAGAAAGGCAAGCAGCGGATTGTTTTTTCTACCCAGAGCGGGGATTTGACCGTTTGCCGGCGAAATGATCTTTATGAAATGGATTTTCCTGCATACGATTTAAAACCCGTTGCCGTCACCCAAGAAATGATTTCTGCAATTGGGGCAAAACCGATAGAAGCCTTTATGGGACGCGATCTACTATGTGTGTTTGACAGCGCTTCTACGGTAACGTCCCTCAATCCTGATATGGAATCCCTGAAACAACTGGATGGACTGTTGCTGCAGGCAACGGCCTTGGGAAATGACAAAATTTCGATTGTGTATCCCGGTCATTTGCTCCAAAATTGAATGTTGCGGAAGACCCGGTATGCGGTTCCGGCCATTGTCATATTATCCCATATTGGAGCAAAAAGCTGATGAAAAAAGAGCTGACGGCCTATCAGGCCTCTCCCAGAACGGGAATATTATATTGCCGGACGAATGGCAACCGTGTGATTCTTGCAGGGAAAGCCGTACTTTACTCTCAGGCTGAAATTCATGTGCCAGAACAAAACGTTCTGTAAAACCCCGAACCTGCAAACCCGGTCGGAGCAGCCAGTATCCAAAACCAACGGCGGCCAATATTCTCCCTATCGCAATGATAGCAAACCCTTCGAAAGCGCCGTTTCTAACGGGCCTCCATTTGGGCAGTCCGCGTTGGCGCCATCTGGCAGATATTACGGCTGCAGGGGCTGGGTCTGTCCTTTGGGGATATCTTCCGGCCCCTTTTTGCGCCCCACGTTTTGAATCTGGTCGATCAGCAAAGAAGATACTGTCACTGTCACCAATGAATAGGCGATGCGTTGAAACGGAATGTAGGTCAGTGAGAGCAGCAGAACCGTCAGATCGGTTACCAGATAAGCCCGGGACAATCGGCAGTGGCTTAATTTGGAAATCACCAGAGCCAATGCGTCATCGCCGCCGCTGGATCCTCCCTGCCGAACGACAAGCCCTACGCCGACTCCCACAAATACGCCTCCCAGCAAAGCCGCCGCCAGCGGATAGGCCGAAAGATCCGGCAAAACCGGTGGGAATTGCTCCCATAGGCGGAAAAAAGCGGACATGCCCAACGAAGCTACCGCCGAAAGCTTAATAAAATCCCATCCAAGGAAGCGAAGCCCCAGCAGGTAACAGATGATATCCAAAATAGGCGTCATCAGCCAGGGGGGGAGGGAGAGCTGATGATCCAGCAACAGTACCATACCAAGAACGCCTCCCTCGGTGATCCCCACCCGGCGGTGGATGTTGTGCATGCCGAAGGAAAGGATCGCCGTTCCCAATAACAGCAGTGCCATCCGCTTTGGCGGAAACAGCGCCAACGTTTTCCCGACCCCATCTTTTATTTGATTGCAAACCCTCATTTGTGATTGCTCCTTGTCTTGTTTTTTGCAAAATATCAGTGCACGCTCCGATGACATTCAGTATAAAGGTTGGTATAATACCAATGTCAAGAACCATCGGAAAACACCGTCTTTCCATTATTCGCCGGCTGCTTTTCCTTTTTTGAATGGAGGATATGATGAAAAACGAATACATGATCAAGGAACTGGCGAGGCTGTATGGCGTCGGCACTGACACTCTGCGTTATTACGAACGCCTTGGCCTGATCCGGCCGCGCCGCGGTGAAAACGGATACCGGCTTTACAGCCTGCGGGATATTTATCGGCTGACCATCATCCGGGATCTGCGGCAGTTGGGATTTTCCACGGATCGGATCAGTGCTTATCTGGACGATTTGAGCATTGGAAACACGCAGGCCCTTCTCACAGAAGAACAACAGCTGATCCGGCAGCGGATCAAGCAGCTGCATCAGATCGACCGAGCCATTTCCGAACGTCAAAAACATCTGAAACAGTACGCCGCCCTGCCAGCCGGCGAAATCTCGGTTCGGCCGGTCTCCGAGCGCCCTTGCCTGTTGTTTAACACCGATATCTCCCGGGACGAAGAAGTGGATTTCGCCATCAAAAAGCTGCATAACCGCCATGCGGACACCATTCGGGATCTGGGCGGACAAGCCATCGGCGCCGGGATGCGATTGGATGAGGTTCGTGCCGGCCGTTTCGGCCACTATCATTCGGTCTTTTTTCTGCTGGAGCCGGGTACGGCAGAGTACGACCTGCTGCTGCCCAGCGGAGAATATGCCTGCCTGGTCTATACCGGCAGCTACCGCGCCGCGCCGCTTCATGCCCAACGGCTACTGGAAGAAATCGAGAGGCGGGGGCTGTACGCTGCGGGAGATCTGCTGGAGCTGTATCACATCGACAACCGCTATACCGTAAGAGAGGAAGAGTTCGTCACCGAGCTTCAGATTCGGGTCGAACGGGAATCAAAGAGGCCGGGATAAAATCATCCCGCCCTCTTTTTTGGGGTTCGGCTTCTCCCCGCACAAGCACGGCCTTTTGAAAAAAACTGATAGCGTACTTCAAAATCCGGCCCATTGCGCCGATAGGATGCAGGCTCGCTTTCCACAAAATCTGCAATATCTGATCCTTATGCGAAGATCGGGTTGGGTGCAGGCATCTTTCCCCATTGGCGCAGCACGCTAAAATAAAAGCGCAGAGGTAAAACCTTCCCTGCCTTTCTCACCCTGCGGCATCCCATAACATTTTGCTATCCATAACGCAGATTGAAAATCCATCCAATCATCTATCTTTTACTTTCTCGGACCGATTGATTGGCAGAATTTGCGGATACCTCCTTTTGATTTCAGAAATTCCGATTCTTTTCCGCCTCGATCTGGCGGGTCAGCACATCATTTTTTCTTTTCGCTCTGGATATGGACCATTTTTTGCAGCGACCCGATTTTGGTGCGGCGAAAACAGAAAAAAGCGTTTTCGGACAAAAGAAGACAAAATGATCGGTTATTCGAAAAAAATGTAGGATTTTCTCTATTTTTTCGTAATATCTTTGGGTTGGTGTTTCACTGTTTCAATCACCAATATGTTGGCGCAGAAAACCTGTATTTCGGCATTGCTTGTTCTGATCTCCACCATTATTGTGAATAAAGGAGGGGATCCTGTGAATATAAAGCAAAATTTGTCTAAATCGCTGAAGTCTTATCGATCTCTGGAACGAAAATCTTTGGTCGATTTTGCCGAAAAGCTTTCCATTGGCAAAACGACCTTACAGGATATCGAATCCTGCAAAGCCAACCCAACGCTGGATACCGTCCAGCAAATTGCCGACAGGCTGAATGTCAGCCCTCTCTCCCTGCTTTCCGATCGTTACGACCCATCTGATTTGCATATGGCGCAGCTGCTTCTGCACACCTTAGATCGGTTTGACCAATTATCCATTGAGGATCAGGAAAAAGGAGTGATTCTTTTTGATGCGCTTATCCGAATCTTATCCAGATCCAAATGAAAAGATCGCCGGCCCTTTTTCTGCCAAGGTGCAGACTCTTTGTGCCGCTTTAGATGAGATGCAAAAACTGCTCGCCCTGTCCTATTCGCGGGACGAAATGGATTGGCTGCAATATCAAACCGTCTATCAAAGCATTACCGAAATCCGCAAAAACCTTTTGTGGATATGCCAAAGTCAGAACGCGGACATAAACCAGTAACAATGAATGGAAAAAACTTCGGTCGTTTCCCCTCTTAACCGCCATTGCTGCCGGCGGCTTATAAAAAAGCAATGGGCGCCAATGATCTCTGGCGTCCATTGCTTTTATTGAGGAAGCGGCCGGGAAGTTGCACCCGGCGCCGGTTTCTGTTCTGCCCCGCTATTTTCCCTGCACAATGCGGTAATAGGTTTTGGAGGTTACGTGATAAACGGCATAATATAGCAGTGCAAACAGGACCACCGCACAGGCAGTACAACCGAAAAACAGCATTCTGTTGGTCATTTGAAACGCCAGCAGCAGCTTGCACAAAACTGGAAACGCCACCGAAATATGAATGACCGCCATTCCCAGCGGAAAGAAAAATACCATTAAAACCTGTTGATTGATGGTATTTCTCACCTCCCGATCACTCATTCCCACCTTGCGCAAGATACAAAAACGGTCGCGGTCATCAAACCCTTCGGTGATTTGTTTATAGTAGATGATCAATACCGTTGCAATCAAAAACAGCGAAACGAAAAAAATTCCCACAAACAGCAGGCTACCGTACAGCTGGTAAAAATCCTCCCGGGCCGTATCGATGCTGCTGGTCTCTGCCAGGCGATCCACCGTTTGCAGAATCTTCTCCCGCATGGCGGTGTAATACGTCCGCGGCGGCTCTCCAGATAGATCATAGTCATAATAATACATTACGTTATAGGTTACCTCCCCGGCAAATGCCTCGTTGACCCGGCGCGACAGTTCCTCCAGATGGGAACTGTCCGGCAGTATCATCAACGCTCCCGGATAACCGCTGGACCGGCTTAGAAACGCTGGCATCTCGATTCTCTGGCGAATGTGGTAAGATACTCCCTGTAAGGATATTTCATCTTTGTCCATCTGCATTTCCGACAAGGCGACCAGTACTTCCTGCCCTGACAACTGCAGCTGTGTGCCCATGATACGATTGTAATCAGACAAGGAGACTGCATCCAACTCATAAAGTGCGTCGCTGCCGTCCGACGCTGTAAAAACGCCGTCCGTATAGCTGGCGGGGTAGCGAAAGGCCGCATAGCCTATCTCGTTTTGAATCGATACCCCATAATCTTCCGCGTGGCGCCGAGACGCCTGCATCAGCTGCTCGCCGCTTTGGGCGTCTTCCATCACGCAGCTGGTCCTTATCTGCCTGGGATAGCGGGCACGCAAAATATCCTCTTCGCCAATGAACAGGCTGACCGTAGAGGAAAGGGTGACCAAAACGCAGGTGGCGAGGATACAGATATTGGAAAGCCCTACGGCGTTTTGTTTCATTCGGTACATCATGCCGGAAATGGAAATAAAGTTTTGAGGTTGATAGTAAAAGCCTTTGTTCCGGCGCAGCAGCTTTAAAATCAGGATGCTGCCCGCCACAAATAAACAGTAGGTGCCGATCATGACCAGCAGCACTGCCGGGAAAAAGACGGTCAGCGCATCAGACGGCGTTTTGACCGTCAGAGCCAGCAGATAGCCCGCGCCTAATGTAACAAATCCCACAATCGCCGTGACCCATTTTGTTTTCGGTTCCCGCTCTCCCTCTTTTTCACTTCGCAGCAATGCAATGGGATCCGTACGGCAGACGCTTATGATATCGTAGCCCAGCAAGACCAAAAATCCGATGCCGAATAAGACCACCGTTGCCGCCGCTTCTCCAAAAGGGATCTGGAACCGCAGCGCCGCTGGCAGGCCCACAATCTTTAACAGCAGCAAAAACAAAAGCTGGCTGAACAATGCCCCCAGCACAATGCCGCAGAGAATGCCGACAGTACCGGTCAACAGTACCTCCCAGGCAATCACCATCGCGATATGGCGCTTTTCCATTCCCAAAACACTGTAAAGGCCAAACTCTTTTTTCCGCCGCTTCATAATAAAGCTGTTAATGTAAAACAAAATCACCAGAGAAAGCATGCCACAAATCCAGGAACTCATCTGCAGCATGGCGTTCATGGTGGCGCCGCCGGCGGCACCGCTGTCCGCCACCATAAGTGCCACCGACCGTAAGCTGTAAAACAGCATGACAATCAGCGAAGCGGCCATCAGGTACGGCAGGTAGATGCTTTTGTTGTTTTTCATGTTTGCCCAGGCCATCCTGGCATTCCAATGCCTATGCACTCTCTTTTCCTCCTGCCGCCAGAACCGTGAGGGTCTCTGTAATTTTCTGGTACAGCTCTTCATCGCTCATCGTACCTCTGTTCAGCTGATGGTAAACCACGCCGTCCTTGATAAACAATACCCGCCCCGCGTGGCTGGCCGCCCGGGCAGAATGGGTGACCATCAGAATTGTCTGTCCTTCGGCGTTAATCTGCTCAAAAAGGCGCAGAAGGCTGCCGGTGGACTTCGAGTCCAGCGCGCCGGTGGGCTCGTCAGCCAGCACAAGCTTAGGGCTTGTAATCAACGCCCGCGCTACTGCGGTCCGCTGCTTTTGCCCTCCGGATACTTCGTATGGAAACTTGGCCAGCAGATCGGTAATTTCCAGCTTCTGTGCAATAGGTGCCAGCCGCCGAGCCATCTCCGGATAGCTCTTGCGTGCCAGCACCAGCGGCAGCAGGATATTATCCTGAATCGAAAAGGTATCTAAAAGATTGAAGTCCTGGAACACAAAACCCAGATTGTCCCTCCGGAAAGCGGCCATCTGCCCGTTCGGGATGTGTACAGTATCCCTGCCCTCCAGAAGGACCTGTCCGCCGGTGGGTTTATCCAGTGCTGCCAGAATGTTGAGCAGCGTCGTCTTTCCGGAGCCGGATTCCCCCATAATGGCTACATATTCCCCTTCGTCTACTGAAAAGTTTACATCGGCCAGCGCTTGTACCCGATTGCCCCCAAAGCGGGTAGTATAAATTTTTTTAACATTTTTGACTTCCAAAAGCGGCATATTCGGCCCCCCTGTTCTCTTTTTCCCCTTCAGTATATACAAAGCGCTTTTTCTCTTCCATCGAACCGGCTTACATTTTGGCGCCTTTTCCTTACAGTTTTGTAAGGGAAACCTCACTCGTTCTCCAGTTCCCGCCGGGAGAGCCCGACTTCTACTGTCGTGCCGCATCCCGGCTGCGACCGAATCACAATAGTATGTCCCAGCATGCCCAGCGCCCTTTTGCATAAATTTAACCCAATTCCCGTAGAGCGCGACTGCTTGTGCCCGTTGCATCCGGTATAGCCCCATTCAAAAATCCGGGGCAGATCTTCCGGTCTGATCCCGATTCCCGTGTCGCGGATATACAGCACTTCCCCTTCACACCAAACGGATACGCTGCCTGACGGCGTATATTTAACCGCATTGGTCAAAAGCTGAGCGATCACAAACTGCAGCCACTTGGAATCCGTTAATACCTCTTTCTTCAGGTCGCCCAGTACCAGCCCAACCTTTTTATAAATAAAAAGGGTTGACACCTCCTTCGCCGCCTGCTTGACGATTCTCTCCAGCGAACAGCGGCGCAGCAGCAGATCGTTAGCGGAATCGTTCAGCCGCTGATACTGCAGCGCCATATCCACATACTGCTGCGCCTGGAACAGAGACTGCTCCAGCGCATTCCGGTCCGGATGCTCCTCCTGCAAAAGCAGCCGGATGGCTGCCAGCGGCGTTTTGGCCTGGTGGGACCAAAGCGCATAATACTGAACCGCCGCGGCCTTTTCCCTCTCCCGCCTCTGCTCTTCCTCTTGATAATAGGATCGTACTTTTGTAAGGATTTCCAAAAACAGCTTTTCTTCCAGCCCATGAGGCGGAAAATCCCAATCGCCAAACGGCGCTTGAGCCTTCTGCCTCTCTATACTGCGGATTCGGCACGCGTAACGCCAAAAATCCACCGCAGCAAAAAGCAAAAATGCGGTTGCCATTATAATCGAAGCATACAAAACGGGCTGCAGGGGCAGCCCGTACAGCCAGCATACCAACGGCAGCAAAAAGAATTGGCACACGGCTAACAGCAGCCATCCGCCGCGATTGGCGCAGTAGCCCGCCAGCAGGATTCTTTGTTTCACAGCTTTGCCCTCACAAAATAGCCGATCCCTTTTTGGGTCCCGATGAATGACTGCAACCCCAGCTGTTCCAGTTTTTTCCTCAGCCTGGCTACATTCACGGTAAGGGTGTTGTCATCGACAAAGCTTTCATCTTCCCAAAGGCTTTTGATGATGCTCTCCCGTGTTACAATCCCGCCGCGGGCCTCCATCAAAACTTGCAGGATGCGGGTTTCGTTTCGGGTCAGCTCTACCAAAGTATCCTCGCGCCAAACCTTCCCTTCACAGGGATTCAGGGAAACATCCCCATACTGCACAAGGCTTTGCTGCATGCCAAAAGAATAGGTGCGGCGCAAAACCGCCTGGATCTTCGCCAGCACCACTTCGATACGAAAAGGCTTCGGAATAAAGTCGTCCGCTCCCAGGTTGATGGCCATTACCAGGTTCATATCGTCTCCTGCCGAAGACAAAAATAGAATCGGCACTTGGCTGGCGTGCCGGATCTGCCGGCACCAATAGTATCCGTCAAAAAAAGGCAGCGAAATGTCCAACAGCACCAAATGAGGATGAAAGGCTTCCAATTGCTCCAGGATATTTTGAAAATTTTTTGCTGCCCGTACCTGATAGCCCCAGCGGGAAAGGTGTCGCTCCAGCGCATCCCGGGTCGCCGTATCGTCCTCAATCATCAAAATCTTATGCATTCCATCCTCTCCTTTTCGCAGTTTTCCTCCATCTTCCAACAGGCGATCTCTTGGATAAAACGACGTTGCAAAGAAATTTCCGACAGACGGTCTCTTATCCGGAGGAAAAGCCGCCTATCAGCGCGATATCGGGAATTCGCAGCAAGGGGCCTTTTTTGCTATTTTCCCAATGAACCGAAGCGATTTGTCTGCCCTGCCGGTGCCGTCGACACTCTTTTGCTTTTTTCCCGTTTATGATATAATTGTAAGAAAATAGAAACACGATAAAGGAGGATTTTGCATGCTGTCTATCATCATTTGCGAAGACGAGCCGGCACAAACCACCCTTTTGGCCAAGCTGGTGCAGCAATGGGCAGACCAGTGCGCCCTCCCGGTTCAGATTTTATCCTATCCCAATGCGGAAAGTTTTCTTTTTTCTTATGAGGAACAGCCTTTTGGCGATATTCTCCTGCTGGATATTCAAATGGCCCAGATGAACGGTATGGAACTGGCAAGGAAAATCCGGGAACGCAACCGGCGGATACAGATCGCCTTTCTAACCGGCCTGCCGGATTTTATCAGCGAAGGCTATGAGGTGGACGCACTGCATTATCTGATCAAGCCTATCCAGGAGAAAAAGCTCTTTCAGGTTCTGGATCGGGCGGCCTTGAATCTTCAGCAGGCGCCCAAGGTAGTTCTGCTTCCCATCAACGGCAGGCCGGTTCGGATTCCCACCACCGATATTTTATACGCGGAGGCCTTTTCCCACACGATTCTGCTGCACCTGTCCGGCGGGGAGGAATCCCTGCGGATGCGGATGTCTGATTTGCAGGAGCTGCTGGGCGAGGATTTTTACCGTTGCCACCGGTCCTATATCGTATCGCTGGAGCATATTCGGCATCTGTCCCGCTCGGCTGTATTTCTGGACAACGGCCGGCAGATTCCCCTGGCCCGCAGCGCGTATGACGGGATTCATCAAGCGTTTATCCATTTTCATTGAGGAGGGCTCTGGCGTGCGGATTTTTGATTTTTTCTTTCAAAAGGCGATCAGCCGCCGGATTTCCGCCTTTCAGGATGAGATGATGAACCGCCATGTAGCCGAGGTGGAAAACCTGTACCGGCAGATGCGCGGCTGGCGGCATGACTACCACAACCACATTCAAATGATGAAAGCCTACCGCGCGCTGGGGCAGGATGACCGGCTGGACGTTTATCTGGACGAGTTGGAACAGGATCTTAAGGGCTTTGACGTACTGATCCGCTCCGGCAACGTGATGATCGACGCGGTATTAAATTCCAAGCTCTCTTTGGCCAAAAGCCACGGCATCGCCATTAACGCCAAAGCGGTTGTTCCGCGGGAGCTGTCCTTTCCCGATATTGATTTATGCGTCATCCTCGGCAATCTGCTGGACAACGCCATTGAGGCCTGTCAATGGCTGGAGGATCCCGCTTCCCGCTTTATTCGGGTTTATCTGGATTTAAAGGGAGAAAACCTGTATCTGTGCATCACCAACTCCACCGGGAAAATCCAAAAGCGAAACGGCAAATACGTCAGCCGGAAAGCCGGGCGGCACGGATTCGGCCTGCAGAGGGTGGACCGTCTGATCAGCCGGTACCAGGGATATCTCAAGCGTGCGGACGAGGAGGGCGTGTTCACCTGCGAGGTGCTGCTCCCCCTCGGCAGCCCTCTTTAAAACAAAACAGCGGCGCTTCAGAACATCTGGGGCGCCGTTTTTGCTATTCACGCTCAAAATCAGACATTTGGCGCCAAAAATGCCCCACAGGATCTTTTTTCTGCTATCATAGCCTTAAAGGAGGGAGCGATATGGCAAAACGGATCTCAAAAACCGCTTATTCTTTCGGCAGCAACCTGATTTATATGCTGAAAAACATGTGGGCACACAGCAGGAGATACACGTTCATGGCCTTTTTTCAGGCGCCATTCGGCGTATTGGAGGCGCTGCTGACCATCTATCTGTCTCAGGCGGTGGTGAGTGCCGTAACGCAGGCGCTGGAGCCCTTGGCGGTGCTGGCCCAAACTGCGCTGATTGGCGCCGCGCTTTTGCTCTGCGCCTGCGCGAAAAAATACCTGTACGCGCATATGGAGCCGTTTATGCTGGATCACGACATCCGCTATCAGGTGACTGTTTTCCAGCACACCATCTCCGCCGACTATGAGGCAATGGAATCCCCCGAGGGGCTGAACCGAATGGCGCAGGCATTAAAAAACAGCGGCTCGGACACAAGCCCTACCCGGATAGTGGTGAAAACCATGTCCTCCTTTCTAGAGAACAGCATTGGCATTGTGGCCTATGGGGGGATTTTGGCCAGCCTCAGCCCCTGGATTCTGCTGACCGTCAGCGTTACCACCATCGGCAGCTTTCTGCTGATGCGCCAG
This sequence comes from uncultured Oscillospiraceae bacterium, assembly GCA_904397845.1. Classification (GTDB taxonomy): domain Bacteria; phylum Bacillota; class Clostridia; order Oscillospirales; family Ruminococcaceae; genus UBA3818. The sequence continues at coordinate 4,171 of CAJFOX010000014.1, read as the reverse complement.
AACTCCGACTGGGCTTACCGCAATAAGAGTCGCTGGCTGGGCGCCGACCGGCGGCTGGCATATGTGCGGGATCGGTCTGCCGACTTTTCCCAGGCCAAGGACCTGCGGCTGTACGGCATGTCCGGGTGGCTTCGCAGCCTGTTCGACCAGGCTTTGACCGACCGGATGGGCTGGCACAAAAAACAGCAGCAGGTGGGCTTTTTTACTGACGGCGGACAAACGCTCATCGCCTTTGTCCGGGAAAGCATATCCTACGGCGGCCTGATCTGAGCCATTTACGCCAAGGGGATGAGCGCCGCGGATTTTGTCCTGTATTTTGGCGTAATCGAGGGGCTTTCCAACTGGCTGTTCCAGCTGGCCCGCAACCTCGACCAATTATACCGGTCGCACCTCGGATTTTGTGAAATCCGGGAATTTCTGGACCTTACCCCCGGCGACCCGGCAAGTGAGGCGCCCCTTCCCGCCGCGCCTTTCTCCATCGAATTCCGCCATGTCAGCTACCGCTACGCCGGCAACGAGGAGGACACCATCCACGACCTGAGCTTTGTGATCCCCAAAGGGGAAAAACTGGCGATTGTCGGTCTCAACGGCGCGGGAAAGACCACGCTTGTAAAACTGATCTGCGGTTTTTACACCCCTTCTGCCGGCTCCGTTTTCATCGACGGCACCGATATCCGGCAATTTGGGCGCAAAGCGTATTACAAGCTTTTTTCCGCTGTGTTCCAGGAAATTTTTCTGCTGCCCGTATCAGTGGCCTGCAACGTCTCCGCCCTGCCGGTTGAAGAGACGGACCGGGAAAAAGTGCAGCAGGTGCTGGAGCAAGCGGGGCTTTGGGAAAAAATCCAAAGCCTTCCCCAAGGGATGGACACCCGCCTGATTCGCAGTGCGCAAGATGATGCAGTAGACTTGTCCGGCGGCGAAACCCAGAAGCTGGCTTTGGCCCGGGCGCTTTACAAAAATGGGCTGGCGCTGCTTTTGGATGAACCCACCGCCGCCCTGGACCCCATTGCCGAAAGTGAAATTTACCAGCAGTACAATCAAATGACCGCCGGGCGCACCGCTGTCTTTATCTCTCACCGGCTGGCCAGCACCCGCTTTTGCGACCGGATTTTCTTTCTGGAAAACGGGCGGATTGCCGAAAGCGGCACCCACGACCAGCTGATGGCGCAAAAAGGAAAATACGCCCAAATGTTTGAGGTGCAAAGCCATTACTATCAAAAGGAGGTGCCGGATCATGCGTTTTAAAGAAAAGCTGACGCTCACCCTGCGGGGCTACCGCATGCTGCACCAATTGGTGCCCGGGGCCATGCTGTGGGCTTTTGTCCAAAACCTCGTCCGGGCGCTGACCCCCTTTCTCAACGTCTACCTGTCCGGGCGGATCATCGATTTTCTGGCCCAGGGGCGCCCACTGCGGGATCTTTTGTGGCTGGTGGGGATCACGGTCATGGTCAATGCGCTGCTGAAGCTGACAGAGCAGGCCTCCGGCCGCACGGTGGATTACCTGATTGAAAAACTAGACGCCGTATGGGAAAAGCCTCTGTACGAAAAAATTCAAACCATGGATTATGCCCGGGTGGAGGACGTCCGCACCCACGCGGCGCTCAGCGAAATTGAAATCATGTGCAGCACCAGCGGATTCGGCTTTATGCGCCTGTATTTTTCTTTTTTCCACGGCGTTCGCGGTTTTTTCCTGGTCCTTTTTTCTCTGACCCTGACCATCGGCGCTTTTATCGCCCAGCCGGCCAGGGAGGCCGGCGGGTTCCGTTTTCTGTTTTCCCCCTGGTTTACGGTGCTGATCTTGCTTGCGACGTTGGGGCACGCCGCCTTTTCCGGCCTTTGCAGCTACCGAAAGACAAAGAAAAGCAATCGCATTTACCGGAGCACGGAACCAATCAACCGCCAATGGATGTATTGGTGGAGGCGGATCAGGCAGTATCAGATGGGAAAGGATTTGAAAGTTTATGCCCTGGACCGCCTCATCGACAGTGCCTACATTCAGACAACAATCCAGGATTTCCACGCTGTGAACGGTCAAATTCAAAAGCTTCTTGGATTTTATGAACCGCTGGAAGGGGCTTTATCCGTAGTGTTTCGCATTGTCATCTACGCCTATGTGGCGCTCAAGGCGCTGTTCGGCGCCTTTGGCGTCGGCAGCATTGTCCAATATGTAGGCGGGCTTTCCCAGCTCAGCAGCGGCACGGTACGGCTGATTCAGGAAATATCCGTCCTGATCTCCAATGCCGACGCGCTGAAAGCCTATTTTGATTTTACCGACGCGCCCAATCAGAAGTACCAGGGGACGCTGTCGGTGGAAAAGCGGGCGGACAACGAGTATGAAATCGAATTCCACGACGTATCGTTCCGCTATCCCGGCACCGAAACCGACGTGCTGCGCCATGTCAGCCTCAAATTCAATATCGGACAGAAAATGGCGGTCGTTGGCCGCAACGGCAGCGGCAAAACGACAATGATCAAGCTGTTGTGCCGCTTATATGACCCGACGGAAGGCTTCATCACCCTCAACGGCATTGATATCCGCAAATACGATTATGAGGATTATCTGGGCATTTTCTCAGTGGTTTTTCAGGATTTTAAGCTGTTCTCCTTCTCTTTGGGGCAAAATGTTGCCGCCAGTGTTTCCTACGACGCGCACCGGGTGCAGGAATGTCTGCACAAGGCCGGATTAGAGGATCGGATGGACCGGATGCCCAAGGGGCTGGACACGGCGCTTTACAAGGACTTTGATGAGGATGGAGTGGAAATCTCCGGCGGCGAGGCACAAAAAATCGCCCTTGCCCGGGCGCTTTACAAAAATGCGCCGTTCATCATTCTGGATGAACCCACCGCCGCCCTGGATCCCCTTTCCGAGTTTGAGATCTATTCCCATTTTGATCAAATTGTCGGGGACAAAACAGCCGTTTACATTTCCCACCGCCTTTCCTCCTGCCGGTTTTGCAGCGATATCCTCGTCTTTGACGAGGGCAGCCTGGTTCAGCGGGGCAGCCACGACCAGCTGCTTGCCGACCGTTTGGGCCGGTACTACGAGCTATGGCACGCACAGGCCCAGTATTACGATACGGCGGCCGAAAGAAAGGCATAGAAAAACAGCAGGGAGCTCTCCCTGCTGTTTTTCTATGCCCCATGCTTATTTTCCCGGCACCAGTTGAACCGATGAAATCTCTTTCGCGCAAACGCACAGGGTATAATCGCAGCGAAACGGCACAAACCGAAGCTGCAGGCCATTGACCCGGGACAGAATCCCCTGCGGTCCCGCAACGGAAAACCGGCCGAAATTTCCGCTGATCCCTTCGCCGGAAAATTTGACAAAGCTCTCCTTTGCCGTCCAGACCCGGTAAAAATCCGAAAATCCGAAAGCCTGCAAATACCGGTCCTCCTCCGGATGGAAAAAACGGCGGGACAGCGCCGTCAGACGGCCCGGCTTGTGAATCTGCAAATCAATGCCGATCGGCTCGCTGGAAAAAGCGCCGAGCCAATAATCCCCGCTATGAGTGACAGAACAATGGGTTTGGGGGGAAAGCGGAAAAAAGGGCTTTCCTTTTTCGCTTTCCTGCACTGGCCAGCGTTCCTCAGCCCCCGCCAGCGGCTCTCCGGCAAACAGGGCAGCACAGCGCGCCAGGCACTGGCGGGAGGCAGGGCGCTCCGGCCCATACCAGTAAATCGTGACTGCCGCCATCCGGTTATCCCTCGATTCCGTGCTGCCGCACATATTCCATCATACCCCACGCCTGGTGCGGCTTACTACGGCCTTCGCAGGTGGGAGTCGTCACGCCAAAATGCCCCTCAAACGAGCGTATGGCATCCATAGCATCAATCGAATTCCGTTTCACATCGTGCGCAAAATCCGCATCAACAGCGGCCTTGTTTTTTTCATCTGCTTCAAACATGATTTGGGGTAGATTTTCCAGCATGCCGCTTCCTCTTTTCAAAAATTTTTTCCTGATAATCCCATATTTGCATCATACTATACAACCGGAATCTTTGCAAGTCCGTAGCAAAGCGGCAATCCCCCTGTCATCCAAAGGGGATTTCGCACAGGTCCTCCAAAATAGTGGGACGGTACTGGAGCCAATCCAAAACCACAGAACCTGAAAAAGAATAAAAAAGCCCTGGCTATTTCTAAACTCCCAAACGGCAGGCACGCCAATGCGAT
>CAJFOX010000013.1 GCA_904397845.1 uncultured Oscillospiraceae bacterium | reverse complement strand
CGATATTCTCCAGAAAGCTGGATTTGAAAATATCCTGAAAGGTCATAAGGCCCTTCCTCCTCAGATAATTTTAATCGAACCGCCGGCACAGGGCGTATTTGGAACAGGCCGTGGCCTGCCTTCCGGGCACCTGCACCGCCATACGGACAAGCTCCGGCAAAAACGCGTCGTATTTGACTTCCAGTATCGTGCCGGGCTCCATGGCGCGCAAACAAAAAATTTCCGGATTCAAAAAGTCCACACAGCCAAGGCCGGTACGGATATCCCGATCCAAGGTAACTCGTACATTACCGGGTGCATAGAAAAAGGCCTCCCGGTCGTAACGGACGATGGTCTTCGGCCGTAGCCCCTTTCCTTTTAATTTGCTGTAAAATTCCACAAAGAGCGGATCACCAACGTCCAGCAGAAAGTGAATATCGCCTGAAAGTACTTGCTTCACCTGCTTCGCAGACATCCGGGCGCTGCGCTTACCGCAAAGTCCGTTTATCTTGTATTTCTTTTCCAGCCGGATAAAGGATGTATCCTCTCCGTAATATCGCAGACGGAATTTTTCCCGCCGGTTGACCCCATCGATTTTCTCCCGCAGGGCACTGTCATAGGGCGTGTCAAAGTACAAGCTGGTTACCCGGTAAAAGCCGTCCGGCCCGGCATGCTTATCATGGGCAAACAGCTTCCGGAGCCTTTGGGAAAGCACCAGATCTTCCCGCAGGTTGATCTGGTGCTTCAGCTCATGCCGAAGGGAAACGGCTTTTACCGGCTCAATCGTCATAATCGGAGCCCCCGTCATCGTCGTCGCTGTAGTCACTGCCTCCATCATCGTAATTGGTATCTCCGTAGTTGGTATCATTATAATCGGTCATGCCGTCGCTGTTGAGACCGTAGTCCGTATCATCGTAGTCGGTCACGCCGTCGCTGTTGGGGCCATAGTCCGTATCATCGTAGTCGGTGACACCGCTGCCGGCGATCTGGGGGATCCCCTGCGTGTCGAGGATCTTGTGCTCCGCCCTTACGACCTTCCCTGTCACAGCATGAATGTCATATTCATACTCATTTCCGTTCGCGGTGAATTCCAGTTCAAAGATCGGGGTTCCGTCGTCATGATCGAATTCCTTATCGTCAAATACCGCATCCACAACATCGATATTTGCCTGGGTTAAAGCAATTTCCTGTGCTTTTTCCAAAGTGATATAGGGAGAAAGCTTCCCGTCTTTTGCATAGGCCGGATCGTAATCGTCATCATCAATGGTTACGATGCCGGAGGATAGGCTCAGTCTTTTCACCGCCTCCTGGGTGCTGGCACTCATATCCGCCAGGAAATTGTCACTGGGAAGCACCGAACCCGGTTCCAGCTGAAGCACAATGTTCTTTTTATTACCATCGATATCATCCACAAAATAGCCCGCCTCGTTGATCTCTACAATCAGATCCTGCAGGACGTCCTCGCAGTTTTTGCCGATATAGTCCGGATAAACCTCCACAATGCCTTTTCCGTCGTCGTTCCGGCCGGTCAGGGCGGTGACCTTGCCATCCCGGTTGTATTCGATCTGGATTTCCGGATTGACGCTTAACGTAAGAATGCCCGTCTCTTTCAGTGCTGTTCCTTCCTGCGCCGGCGCTCCGCATCCGGTCAGAAGGACTGTCAAAGCGATAGCCAGGGAAGAGACCGCTGCGAAAAATTTTCTTCTTGATTTCATGTTAACTGCTCCTCTCAAATGATGTTTGAATTGGCTTTTTTGCCTTACATTCATAGATTACGGAAACGGGTTCCCAAAAACGGGGTAAACTGGAAAAATTTTTTGAAAATTAATCGTCATCCGCATTATCATCATTATTGTCATCGTCGTAGCCGCTGTCGCCGTCATCATCGTCATCGGAATCGTCGTTGGTGCCGTTACTCGGGTCATAATCGGTATTCCCATCTGTGTAATTGGTGACTCCCTCGTCGTCGGGATCATAGTCCGTATCCGCAGGTGGCGTACTGGTAGACGGCGGTACATAGTTGGTAGAGTTATTGTCGTTTAAGTCGTAATCCGTATCGTCATAATCAGTAGAACCGGAAGATGTCGGAGGTACATTCCCCGGTCGGGACGGTTCGGGCGAAGATGGCAGTGTGGATTCCGGCTGAGAAGAACTCGGCTGAGAGGGGGTCGAAGATGAGCTGTTTTCCGGGCTTTCCTGTCCCTGTCCGTCTTGGTGGTTCGTAATTTCTATTGTAATGGTAATCCGTCCGTCCAAATGCTCCGTTACTTTGGTACGAAGTTCCGTTCCATACTCCTGAAACAGGGCATCGTCCGGGGAATCGATGGAGAAGGAAACCTGGCCGCCCTCGGAAAGAAAGCCCATCTCAATCGCCCGGTCGATCAGCTCGTCAGCGACGGTTACCTTGTCTTTTCCTTTGCTATCGTAGCCTTCCAGCAGCGCTTTCCCATCTTCATTTATCCCCGTGAGTCTTACAACCGTGCCCTGCCGGTTGAGATCCATCTGCACTGTCGGGTTGATGGTCAGATAGATGGATGAATAGGGCTGCAGATATTTCTGATAATAATGGATGCCAAAGAAAAGCAGAAAGCAGGCCGCAATTGCCGCAATCCCACTGCTGATCCAGCGCATAGTATACCGTTGCCTTTCAGCCGTTTCTTTCATTAGCACCGGATCGTACACTGTCTGTCCCACCTCATAGCGAAGGTTGGCAGCTTTCAAAAAGCGTCCATCTTCATCCAGAAGAACCGCATAGCCAGGGTGGCATTCCATAACCAGATAGCTCATCGCGCCGCCACTCCTTTCATCACCTGTTTCAAATGCCCGCGGATGATCTCATATCCGTTGGTATAAATCAGCAGCAGGGCCACCATATATTTGCGGTGCCGTTCCAACGTTTTGCGTTCCACGCCACTGCCGGCTGCCAGCTGGCCGATGGGCAGTCTTTTTGTCTTTAAAAGGTCATCTAACAGTTCTGGGTTCTCCCTAGCGTACTGCAAGGCCTTCCGGCAGGCGTCCAGCGTCCGCTGCTGTTTTGGACAGTTGTCCGCCACATTGCTGAGATCGACGCCGAATTCCTTCATCTGCCGCGCCAGCTCCTCGATCTCTGCACGGGTCGCGTCCCGTGACGCTGTTTCTTCGTGTGGATCCCTTTCACCCACCAGCACCTCCCCCAGAGTCGTATCTTCTTCCCTCGCCGGTGCGTCCAACGAGATGACGCGGCTATGCCGCTGTTCCCTGCGGCTGTAGTCGATCAGGCGGCTGCGGATCAGCATGGCGGCATATTTCAGGAAAGCACCACGGGTACGGGAATATCCGCCGATTGCCTCATGGAAAGCGATCATAGCGATGCTTAATTCATCGTCATGTCCCTCGATGGGCGGGCGCTTTAAAAATTTTGCCGTTTCTGTCTTGATAAAGGGCAGGTATGTACCGATCAGCCGATCCGCCGCCTGTACATCTTCTTTTGCCGCATAGACCTGTTGGACGATTTTATGTTCATTGTTCATGCAGCAGATTCCTCCCTTATATAGAAATACGGCCCCTGTTTTCTAAAACCGGGGTCGATATGCCATGACTTTTCAAACCGCCTGAATACAATAATCCAAGATAATCATATAATTTATTATATTCAGCTACCATCATAGGCAGGTTAAATCTCCGTAAATTCAACGTAAAGTTGAGAGCGCAACTATTCCTTCCATACTTTTTCTATAATTGTATAAAGGCACAATCAATAAGCGCGCCATATTGCAGCAAAAAAGAATGAATGCAACCATATAAAAAACTCCCACCTTAACTGTTTTACAGTCTCAGTTAAAGGGGGAGTTTTTGCTGTATTATGTCTGCACGGTTACCAGCGGGCATACTTGAGCTACTGCTTGATGCCAAGACTCTTCACCTCCGCATCCTGGCGGGCAACTCAGTTTTCTGTGGGATACTTCTTACTAGCGAAATATCATTTTCCCTTTCAGTTAAGTTTCCATGTATCGTTTCTTCCCTCCGTCGTGTTTTATAAGGGACCAGCCCAAGCTGTCACAGCGCTATTTTCTCAGCCGTTTTTTTAATTTCCAGTAACGGTAACCAAAAGATGCGACTGCCCACATATAAATCACAAGCAGGATCAAAAACAGCACCAACAGCACAGGGGCGTCTGCATCTGAACTTTGGAACTGCTCAAAGAGATTTGGCAAAATCAACAGCATCAGGATGATGAGGATCGGCAAATACCGGCCTGCGAATACCCGCCGCATCATATCCAGCCGGGACTCATCGTCACAGAAGATTTCCTCTTCCCCCTGCATTTGAGAAACTGGCTTGCGGAAATAACTGTATCCGCCAAAATCCTGAATATATTCCCAGCCGCAGTCTTTAAACATCTGTACATACTCGTCTTTATGCTTCAGCCCTTTTTCGTTATAATCCAGCTGATAAGTCACATTCTCAGGAGTACATTTTTCAAAGTGGTAAAACCCCGGCAGGCTTACTTTCGTAAATTCCCACCCTTCCCGGTGACGTTTTTGAAGATACTGTTCCTCCTTTTCCCCTTCCGCTATCGTAAAGATACGCAGCTGCTTCTTCTCTTTCATTTCAGCGCACCTCCATCATGTTTCGGTATAACCGCTCGATCCGCTTCAGCTCCAGAGCCAGAACCTCTTTGCCCAAGTTTGTTATGGAGTAGATTTTCCGACAAATCCACTCTTTCCTGCCGATTACAAAAGCCGAAGGGAGACAACTTCCTCACGAAGTGTCTCTTCTAAGAGCGGCCTCTCTTTTTTGGCCTCTTACTTCCATTTTAGATTGTGGGAAAGAATAAAAAACGGTATACTATTTTTCAGAAAGGAGCTGTTCCTATGCAAGAAGCTGTCCCCATGCAGATTATCGCCCATATTCATAGCGATTTCCCCAGCAAATTTGGCATTCCTCGCCAAAGCGGCTTGATTCATGCGCTGAAAGCCCAGATCGTCTTTGAACCGCCGTATCGTAATCCGGACGCTTTTCGTGGGCTGGAGGGATACTCTCACATCTGGCTGATCTGGCAGTTTTCTCAAGCCATGAGGGGGACCTGGTCTCCCACTGTCCGTCCCCCCCGGTTAGGAGGCAATACCCGGATGGGGGTATTTGCCACCCGCTCTCCTTTTCGTCCTAACCATATCGGGCTATCCTGCGTTCAGCTGGAAAAAGTGGACTTACACAACGCTCAGGGGCCGGTACTTCATGTTGCCGGCGCCGATCTGATGGATGGCACCCCTATTTATGATATTAAGCCATACCTTCCGTATACTGATGCCTATCCCGACGCTAAAAGCGGTTTTGCCCTACAGCAAAAAAGCGGTATTCTGGAGGTTTCTTTCCCACCGAAACTGCTGAACCAGATTCCGCCTGCTCATCGGGAGGCGCTTCTTGCGGTGTTAGCTCAGGATCCCCGCCCCGCATACCAGCATCAGCCAGACCGGATATATGGCATGCCGTACGCCGATTTTGAAGTACGCTTTACCGTAGACGGCAACCGCCTGACTGTGTGCGGCCTTACGCACCGGCGTTGAGAGGGACCTCCCCTTGTCCAAAACGAATCCTCAGCTTCTCTCTTCTCCATATCAAGCACAAGACCTGCCCATTCCATATGACCAGTCCAAATGCAAATATAAGGCCTATCCTTTTTTCGCGTGCCACATTTCTTCCCATGATAAAGTCTTTTAAATTTTCATCGGTAATCGCTCTTTCCGTAATGATATCCCTTCAAGGGAGAATGTGCCGGACGGGGCATCTCTTTGCGAAAAGCATCTTAGCTTCTTCGCTTTCCTGTTTGTATTGACTCACTTCTAAAAACGCCTTGAAAATTTCATGCGAAAGGCCAGGCAGTAAATAAGTAAGAAATAAAAAATCCCTTGAACTTGTTGTTCAAGGGATTTTTGGAGCTGCTAACCAGATTTGAACTGGTGACCTCGTCCTTACCAAGGACGCGCTCTACCGACTGAGCCATAGCAGCATATGGCGACCTGGATGGGGTTCGAACCCACGACCTCTAGCGTGACAGGCTAGCGTTCTAACCAACTGAACTACCAGGCCATATGATTCGCTGAGGAGCATCTCGTCCGCAACGTGGTTTATTATATCAGGAGTTTTTTCAAATGTCAATACTTCTCTAAAAAGTTCTTTTTCTCCTTTTGTCGGCTTGATTCCAAGCTTTCTCTTGACTTTACGAATATTGACATCCTATAATGTCTTTAGAAATCAGAAGCTGCGCGGATGGTTCCGGCACCTATCTTTTCTAATGTTCAAAAAGGCATGGATATTTCGTGAAAACCGAGCTGTTTTTTTGACAAAAGGAGGATCCTATGGAAACGCAAAAATTAAAAAGCATCTTGCTGACCCAGGCTCAAAATTTAGGAGCGGATCTCTGCGGCATCGCCGATCTAACCGCTGATTCCAGATGGATTCAGGAAACCTACGGAGACCTATGCGCCTCCTTTCCTCGCGCGGTCTCCATTGCTATTTTTTTCCCGCGGGAAATCATTCAAGAGCAGGCTGTAGGCCCTACCCGTTCCTATAGCTATTTTTATACTGCAATTAACCGCCAGCTGGATACGATCGGGTTCCGGCTTTCCAATTTTCTTCAGCAAAATGGCTTCCGCTCTTATCCTGTCCCCACCTCCGACTATCGCCAAACCCATTTTGTCCCTGGATTGCAGGAGCAGGTTGCTTCTAAAGGAACCGACGGTTTTGAGAAAATGCAGACAGAGTTGATGGGCATGTTTAGCCACCGATTTGCCGCAAGCCATGCGGGCTTAGGCTGGATTGGTAAAAGTTGTCATCTGATCAACCCACAAGTTGGCCCGCGCCTTCGGCTGACCACCATCCTTACCGACGCTCCTCTTCCGCCGGATCAGCCAATCCCTAACCGCTGTGGTAGCTGTACTCGCTGCCGGGATGCCTGTCCCCCTCATGCAATCTACGGCGTCTCTTTCCAGCCACAGGATCCCGCTTCTGAACGCTTTGATAAGAAAGCCTGCAATAATTTTTTGGAGGATCTTGCCACCGTATTTGGGAAACACACCTGTGCAAAATGTTTAGCCGTCTGCCCCTGGGGCAGCAAATAGAACATCTCCTTTGCAACAAGGAATGGCCGAAAGGGAAATCTCTCTTTCGGCCATTTTTAAATTTATTCATCCTCATCAAGCTTTTGTAAATCAATCATTTCTTCAAGTGGGGAACCTCTGTTTAGCCGTATGGCAGTCACTCGTCCCGCTCCCTCTTCCGCCCTAAGAGCTAAACCTCAAGACTCTTTTTTGCAGGGATTTCCCCTATTTGCAAAAAAAGATCCCGTGCAAAATTGCACGGGATCTTTTCCGCCTTTTTTTAGGAAGAAAGAACAATTAAGCGTTCGCAGCCAGGAACTCGTCTCTCTGGCGGTTCCACTCTTCCATGTATTTGTCCAGACCGCCGTCTTTCAGCTTCTGAACAAAGCTCTCCCACTCAGCCTCGGTGTTGGCGCCGAAGGAGCCCAGGTTGAAGGAAGCCGAAGTCTCGGTAACCAGCGCGGAAATGACAGCCCACTCAGCGGAAACAGGAGCATAGTCGAAGGTGAAGCCCCAGTAAGGCCACTCTTCATCTTTGATCTGAGTT
>CAJFOX010000012.1 GCA_904397845.1 uncultured Oscillospiraceae bacterium | reverse complement strand
AGAAAAACAGCTATCCGAGATGGAGCAGAAGTCGGTGGATATGCACCTGCTTTTACAGGGGCTGCGAGAGTTTACCGACATGAAAGAGCTTACGCCGACGATCGTCAACAAGCTGATCCGTCGCATTGAGGTGCACAATCCGGAGAAGAAGCACGCCCGAAAATCGGTGAAGGTCGACATCTATTTCACAGCGATGGGGCTGGTGAGCCTTCCTGACGAGCAGGAAATCCGGAGAATGATGGAACAGATGCGAAGCGCATCACAGATACCGAAACAGCTGACTGCATAAAAAGAAAACGGTGTAACCCGTCACATATCGGGTTACACCATCTTCTCTACATTTTTACTGCCTTATTAGCACCCAGCTTTTGCGCAAGAGGTTTTTTCTTTGCCAACGCTTCGATGTTTACGCCCATTACAATAATGTCTTTTCCGCAACATCTCTATCAAAAAAACGGCTGGCACAATTCGGCTGTTTTTGCGGCACAATGGCATATCGGCCTTTTTCAGACCATCGACTTCTGTACCGCTTTGTGCTACAATAAACATAAAAATCTATGACGAAATGAGGAAAAGCCGCATGGAACCTTTTCTGCTCAAGCCCATTTGTAAGAACTCTATCTGGGGCGGTACCAAACTGAAAAAATGCTTTCACAAGGAACATCCGGGAGATATCATTTCTGAATCCTGGGAACTTTCCGTACATCCGGCCGGGAGAAGTCTGGTGGCCAGCGGCCCATTCTGCGGCGTTCCTCTGGCCAAACTGGTCAAAAATCCCGCTGTCATCGGCAGATTTGCTTCTTCCTTCGCAGTCTTTCCTTTGATGATCAAATGGATCGATTCCCAGCGCCCGCTGTCCATCCAGGTTCATCCGGACAATGATTATGCCATGGCCCATGAAAATGATATGGGAAAAACAGAAATGTGGTTTATCCTCGACTGTGAGCCAAACTCCTATTTATATTACGGTTTTTCCCATAAAATTTCCCGGGAAGAATTTGCCCGCCGCATCGCAGACGGCACGCTGTTAGAAGTGGTTCAAAAAGTGCCTGTCAAAAAAGGAGATGTATTCTTTATCCCCCCCGGAACCCTTCATGCCATCGGCCCTGGGATCCTGCTGGCAGAAGTGCAGCAAAACTCTAATGTCACTTATCGGATCTATGATTATGGCCGGCTGGATACTGACGGCAAACCCCGACAGTTGCATGTAGAAAAAGCTCTCGAGGTCACAAACCTTTCGCCGGCCGCCAATCCAGCGCCCATCTCCATTCCCCTCTCCTGCCAACAGGACCGCCTATTGGCTTGCTGCCCTTATTTTGCTGTCGTTTACCAGCGGGTCAGCCCATCCCGCCGGTACAACGCAGACGCAGGCTCTTTTCATGCTTTGATGTGCGTAGAGGGGGAAGGCCTGATCCAAACCGCTTCAGAATCTTTTCCCATCCCGGCCGGTTCCACTCTTTTCGTCCCAGCCGACAGCAGCGCCTTTACACTTTCCGGCAATTTGTCCCTGCTGGATGTATTTGTCCCTGACCCCTCTTTTTTTAGCTCTTGTCCAAAGATCTGAGCTCCTTTCCTGTCGGTCCATTCTATCTAAAAATATGGAATTGGGGTTTCTTTTTTAGGCCAAAGAGATGCTTTATAAAAGTTCCATTTCTCAAATACTCTTTATTTTTGATCCGACCTAGATTGTCGGCGCATTGAATGGAAAGAAAGCAGAAATAGTACAATTTTTCTGTGGAACAGTGGGCAAATCAGCAGAAACCTTTTTTCAGGGAGAGCCCATATCACAAGTCCCCGGAAAAATGGCTGCTGTTTTTTTCCAGCATCCACAAAATCTGCTGGGCCGCCTGTTGGACACACAGATCAGAGGTATCGATCTTCACTGTTTTCATCGCCTGATACATCGGCAGGCGTTGGACGCTGCGAGCAATCACATCTCGTTGCCGCAGGCCGGCCGCCACATCCCGCTCCAGCCGCTGGCGAAGCACCTGCTCGGACGCCATCAACGTAAAACGTTCCACCCAAATGTCTCGCAAATCTAAGCGATGCAAAAGATCTTCTGCAATAGATTCCTCTTGCATTACCCAGCAAAACAGTACGGTTTCATAAGCGCTGCAACGCAGAAATTGTCCCAAAAGGAAGCTAATGTTTTCCATCACCATCCGTTTGGTCTCTTCCGTCACTTGAAACGGATGCATTTCCCAGCACCAATCCCCATCTAAAAAGGCACAGGGCGCCAGCTCTTTTTCCAATACCCGGCAGACGGCAGTCTTGCCGACACCCATCGTTCCATTTATTAATATCAAACGCTTCAAAAGAATCCTCCCTCCGCATACTGAGCAAAAAACACGGTGCGTCCAAAAGCGGCGATTGTTTTTGAGCCGGCCCGCTTTTTTGATCGAAATGGTCCGCAGGGCGGATCTGCTTGTTGGCGCTGTCCATCCTGCCCCGCATCGTTTGGCCGGCCTTTTCACATCTGTACCTGCGCCGCATACCTCTCAAACAGCTCCTGCACCTGTCTCGCATCCAGCTGTGTAACCGGAACCGGCGGCCGGGGGTGTGCCGGGTAGGGGGCAATCTGCTTTTGGAACCATTGCACATCATGCCATTTGCCCAGTTTATACCCCGCTTTTTCCCAACGAGCCACAGGAACAAATCCCATCGCACGGTGCAGTGCTTCACTGCCAGGATTGGGATGGGTCACAATGCCGATTGCCCGATAATATCCCTGCATGGTCAAAAGCTCCAGCAGGCAGCCGTACAGCAAACGGCCGATCCCCCTGCCTCTGGCCTCCTCGTGTAGATAGATAGCCAGATCCACATTCCATTGATAGGCCTCCCGGATATTTTGAGGAGATCCGTAAGCATAGCCGATTACCTTTTCACCCGCCTGCGCCACGATCCATGGGAAAGTAGGGGTACAGCAATCCATGCGCCGGGCAATCTCTGTTTGATCCGGCGGCGTATACTCAAAGGTAACGCTGGTTTTTTCTACATATGGACGGTAAATTTCAGCACAGGCTTCTGCGTCTTTTAAGGCAGCGTGCCGAAAAAGCAGTAGCATAAACGCCCACCTCCAAATACTCTCTTATCAAATAAAGGCGCTGCGGCAGTTGCCGCAGCGCCTTTGCTCCTTTTAAAAAGGATATCATTTTTCGATAAAACTGTCAAGGATCTGCCTTATTCCAAAGACATCTTTCATTCTATACTGCATGTTGATGCGGCTTTTCCGTCAGCCTTTTTCCCACAGCATCTGATATTCCATTTCACCGGTGGCCGGATCCGTTTTTTCTTCGGCTACAGTAAACCCTTCCCGCTGATAAAACAAAAAAGCCCGTCGGTTTTTTTGGTAAACCTGCAATGTGAGCCGGGGGAAGCGGCGCTTTGCCTCCCGGAGAAGCGCCGCTCCAATTCCCTTGGAGCGGTATTGCTCGCTGACAAAAATGCCCTCGATATTTTCTTCAACAATGCCGGCAAAGCCCTGGATTTCTCCTCCCTGTTCCCAGACGAATACCCGTGCCTGCGGCAGCAACTGGCGGACTAAGCCGCTATTTTCTTCCCAATAGGAGCGGTCGATAAAATCATGCGCCTGTATATTGGCCTGAAGCCAGATTTTCAATATACGATCTAAATCGGAAGGGCGATAATCCCGTACCATTTGCCTTACATCCTTTCCTGATTGATCAAAGCAAATCTCCAAAAAAGGCGCCGGTTGGCGCCTTTTTTGTTTCATGCTGTTTCAGATGGCGCGGGTGTATTCTTTTAACCACTCCCGTTCCCCATCGGTTAGATAAGGAAACAGCTTGCCATATACCATCGCGTGATAATCGTTCAAAGCCTGGCGCTCCTTCTCAGTCATATATTGGGGATCCACACCGTCCAAATCGATAGGCGCATAGGTCACCGGCTCAAAATACATGAACTGTCCATCGCTGTTTTTTACACCTTTGCGGCAGATCAGCTCGTTTTCAATACGGATTCCATGGCTGCCTTCAATATAAATACCCGGCTCATCGGTCGTGACCATGCCTTCTTCCAATATGGCGCTGTCCCGGCGTTCCGCCACGATTTTCCAACGGAAGCCATTGGGCGCTTCATGAACATTGAGCAGATAGCCGATGCCATGACCGGTGCCGCATTTGTAATCCAAACCCAGATCCCAGATGGGGCCACGGGCCAGAATATCCAAATTCATACCAACACAGCCATGCAAAAAACGCGCGTTGGCCAGATTCAGATTGCTGCGCAGGACTGTGGTAAAATGCAGCTTCTGCTCGTCGGTGATGGGACCGAGCACCACAGTGCGGGTGATATCGGTCGTCCCCTCATAATACTGTCCGCCAGAGTCCACCAGCAACATTCCCTCCGCCTGTAACACCGCATCGGACTCTTTCGTAGCGGAATAGTGCATCATGGCCGCATTGGCTTTATAAGCGGAAATCGTGTCAAAGCTGGGTTCGATAAAGCCTTCCTGCTCCGCCCGGCACGCCAGCAAATAGTCCGCCGCACTGATCTCAGTCATGGGGATTTTACCCACGTTGGTTTTGAGCCAGTACATAAATTTGGTAAACGCAACGCCATCCTTGATATGAGCATTGCGGATGTTCTCCAATTCCACCGGGTTTTTGATCGCCTTGGCCAGCTGAGTCGGATTGGCTTTTTCGACCTTTTTTCCCTGGATAGAGGAATCGATTGCATAATTGACCTTCTGCGGATCCAAAAGCACCGCTTCGTCAGCGGACAGGCCTTTTACAAAGGAAATCATCTCATCATAATCATGAATCTTCACCCCATCAGCCGACAGCTTTTCCCGAATCTCGTCATTCAAGCAGACGGGATTGGCAAAAAGATGCGCCTGCTCCATCCCAATGACTGCATAGGACAGAACCACCGGATTGTATTCCACATCGTTGCCGCGGATATTAAACAGCCAGGCGATATCGTCCAAGGTGGTGATCACATGGATGGTGCAGCCATTGTCCTTCATTTTTTCCCGCAGCTCTGCCAACTTTTGAGATGAGGATTTTCCCGCGTATTTTTCATCCAGTAAAAACGCCGGCTGGGCAGACAGGGAAGGACGGTCCTCCCAGATCATCCCTACCAGATCTTCGCTGGTAGAAAGGGCTACTTTTTTATCCGCCAGCCTTTTGGCAAGCGCATGGCCCATGGCCGCAGTAATTACCCGTCCGTCAAATCCCAGCTTTCCACCGGAGGGAATGACGTCATACAGATAATCCTCAATAGCAGGGGTTCCTTCTTCCCCCATTTTCATCAGGATAATGGTTGTGCCCTTTAGCTGGTTTGCGGCCTGGATAAAGTAACGGCCGTCCGTCCACAGACACGCTTCCTTCGCAGTAACCACCATCGTGCCGGCGGAACCCGTAAAACCGGACATGTATTTTCTCGCTTTGAAATAGTCGCCTACGTACTCTGACTCATGAAAATCAGAAGTGGGGATAATATAAGCATCTATGCCGCGCTGCGCCATCAGGCCGCGCAGCTTTTCCAATCTCTGCGGTACCATCAAAATTCCTCCTTGGCTTTTCTTTCTGTTTCATCATAACATAACCTCTTTTTAAAAGCCAGCGGGTTTTGGGGAATCTTTTCTATTTTAAAACGAAAAGATTCGAGGAGACCCACATCAATTCAGAATGTGCTGCAAAAAACTGCCGATTGGATCCTTGCGCTACAGCACACATGGTTGGCTTTCTCTTTGCTTTTTTCAGTCAAGCGGCCTCTCCGGTTCTTTCTCAAAGCGAATACTGGCGCTTTTTCCATTAGCCGATATTTAGGCCAAACCGTGTTTTCTCGAGAGACTGATCGCCTTTTTTAGCTCCGGCAGCAAAATCGCCGCAGAAACGATCTTCACCGCGTCGCCGGGCAAAAACGGCAATACACAAGCGCTCAAAGCCGCCGCCAACCCATTTCCGGTAAGCAGGACAAACCAAACAGTGCCAAACAGATAGCACAAAGTCAAACCGCCTGCCATCCCAATCGCCAGCTTCCAAAAGGAAGCGCCCCAATAGGACGATACCATGCCAACGGCCAGCGCTGCAAAAAGATATCCTAAAATGTAGCCGCCCGTGGGGCCCGCTAAAACGGATAAACCCCCGCGAAAATTGGAGAATACCGGAAGCCCCGCCGCCCCCATCATGATATAGACCACCATGCTGACCGCACCTTTATAACTGCCCAGCAGGCCGCCGGCCAGATAAACGGAAAACAGCGCCAGGTTAATCGGTATTTCTCCAATCGGGATGCCGATTTGGGAGAGAATACCAGTCATCGCAGCGAGCAGCGAGCATAACACCATATCTTTTACGGTAAATTTTTTCGCCATATCCGCAAAACTCCAATCCATTTTTTTAATTTATTTCAGTCTTTTGCTTCTCCCTTCAAAAACCGAAATCGAATTTATTATATCAACCTTCTCTTAACAATGCAATTCTTTCTTCTTTTTCGCGGTTGACTTTCCACCACATCCGGGATAACATAATCATAAGAAAACGTTCGTTTCCCGATCCTGTCCACCGTTTCGCAGCGGCAGAACCTGCGAAATGCTTTGCCGCAGCAAAAAGGAGGTGTGGCTATGGCGACCCTTTCTACCAATATTCAATATCTCAAAGGTGTGGGGGAAAAACGCGCGCGGCTTTATGCGCGTTTGGGGATCACGACTATTGGCGACCTGCTGGATCATTATCCGCGGGATTATATCGACTTTTCTCACCCCAGCTCTATCACCGGCGCTCCCTACGACAGGCCGTGCGCCGTCCGCGCTAAGGTTGCAGCTAAAGCGCCGGAGCAGAGGATCCGGAAGGGGCTTTCTCTGTTTAAGATCCTGGTTACGGATGGGCAAAGCGACCTGCTTGTCACTTTTTTCAACACAAAGTATACGGCGGCTGCGCTCAAAGAAGAAGAGACCTATCTGTTTTATGGCAGAGTCTCCGGGCGGATCGGCCGGCGGGAGATGTCCTCCCCCCTGGTGTTTGCAGACGATCCCACATTGTCCTTTTTCCCAGTCTATCCGCTGACCGAAGGTCTTTCTTCCAAAATGATCGCCGCTAACGTCCGGCAAGCGCTGGCGTTAACCGAAGGGCTGGACCGGGATCTGCTCCCTGCCGCCATCCAAAAAGCCAATGGGCTTTGCAGCCGGCGGGAGGCGTTGGAATCCATCCACTTTCCCTCCGATGAAGAGGCCCTTGCCAGAGCGCGTAGACGGCTGATGTTCGAGGAGCTTTTTGATCTGAACTTGGCATTGGGGCGGGTCAAGCGCTCCTCTCAAAAGGAAGCCGCTGCGCCGATGAACCCGGCCTCTATGGACAACTTTTTCTCTCTTTTCCCATTCGAGCTCACCAAAGCCCAGCAGCGGGCGATTGACGACTGCCTGGCCGATCTGTGCCGGACCGTCCCTATGAACCGGCTGCTGCAAGGGGACGTTGGTTCCGGCAAGACAATGGTTGCCGCCGCCTGTGCCTATTTTGCTGCGCAAAACGGTTACCAGACCGCCATGATGGCTCCGACTGAAATCCTGGCTGCCCAGCATTACCAAACCTGGTCGAAACTGTTTGCCGGAACCGGAATTACCGTTGGCCTTCTGACCGGCTCCATGGGCGCGGCGGCGAAACGTGCGGTGAAAGAGCAGCTGCGAAATGGACAGCTTTCTATCGCTGTCGGAACCCACGCACTATTGCAGGAAAGCGTATCCTTTTCCCGGCTGGGTCTGGTTATCACTGACGAGCAGCACCGGTTCGGCGTATCCCAGCGAATGGCGCTGACACAGAAAGCCCGGTACCCGCACGTGTTGGTCATGTCCGCTACGCCCATCCCCAGAACGCTGGCTTTCATCATTTACGGAGATTTGGATCTTTCGATTCTGGATGAAATGCCAAAAGGCCGCCGGCCCGTTAAGACCTATCTCATCGATCCGCCCAAACGGGAACGGGCCTATGGCTTTATCCGCAAGCATTTGGATGCGGGTGAACAGGCATATATTGTCTGCCCGTTGGTGGAGCAGGGCGAAAATTCCCCGGAAGGACTGGAATCGGCAGTGGAGGAGGCAGAACACCTGGCGCAAAAAGCCTTTTCCGGCTACGCGGTCGGTATGCTTCACGGTCGGATGAAAGCAGCGGAAAAGGAGCAGATTATGGCAGATTTTCAAAGTGGAAAGCTGCAGCTGCTGGTTTCCACCACCGTTATCGAGGTGGGGGTCGACGTACCAAATGCCACAGTAATGCTAATTCAAAATGCGGAACGGTTTGGCCTGTCCCAGCTGCACCAGCTGCGCGGACGGGTGGGGCGCGGTGCGGCAGAATCCTTCTGTATTCTGGTTTCCACTCAGACCGATTCCCCCCGCTTACGGGCGATCTGCAAAACCAACGATGGATTCCAGGTAGCAGAAGAAGATTTGAAGCTGCGCGGTCCCGGCGACTTTTTCGGTCTTCGGCAGCATGGGCTGCCAGTCATCAAAACCGCAGGACTTCTAGAGGATATGGCATTGGTGGACAAAACCCGGGCAGCGGCCTTGCAAGTGCTGAAAACGGATCCAGATCTGCTTTTGCCGGAACATGCCGGGCTACGAGAACGCACTTCCCAAATGTTGGAAACTGCCGGCGCGTAGGCCTTCTATTAAAAATGGTAACATGCGGGGCAATTTCTGTGGTAAAGAAAAAGGAAACGCTACCCATTTACATGAAATGCCCTGATCTTATGCTATCCCGGCAAAAATCTCTATCTTCTGGGGCAAAAGCCGTATGCTCTGGGCTGCAAACGCCCTGATAGATAAGCCGACAACTGTGTGTACACGAAAAGCCCGCCTGGGAAATCAAAAATGGATTTCCCAGGCGGGCTGCTTTTTTACAAGGGACCCAGCATAGCAAATGCTTTGCTCCCAGATTATTCTACACTGATAATAAAGTAGTAAACCGGCTGGCCACCATTCAGAACGGTCAGTTCGACATCTTCCGGCAGGCGCTGACGGATAGCCCCCTCCGCTTGGGCCGCCATCTCTGGGGTCACATCCTCGCCGTAATACACCGTGACAAAAGAACTGCTGCGGGAAAGCATCTGCTTAACCAGCTTAGAACAGGTCCGGGCCAAATCCGTATCGGTAAAGGACAGCTTGCCATTATCCAAAGCCAGCAGCTCCCCTTCACGAATTGCGTGACCGTCATAGTCCGAATCCCGTGCCGCAAAAGTAATTGAGCCAGTAGAAACGGTATCCAAAGCGTTAGACATATTCACCTGGTTCTGCTCCAGTTCCGCATCCGGATCAAAGGCCAGCATCGCCGCGATGCCCTGAGGCACCGTACGGGACGGCAACACGCAAACATTACGGTCAGCCAGCTTAATGGCCTGTTCCGCCGCCATAATGATATTTTTATTGTTAGGCAGAACAAAAACATTCTGCGCCGGAGTCGCATGAATTGCCTTGAGGATATCCTCAGTGGAAGGGTTCATCGTCTGCCCGCCGCTGACAACCTGGTTCGCGCCCAAATCGCGGAACAGGCCCTGCAGCCCCTCACCCGCTGCAACCGCTACGATGCCATAAGGAATTTCCGGGTCTACCGGGACGTAGGCCAGCGGCTCTTCCTTGGGATTTTCCTTTGCTGCCTGAGATTTTCGGGCGGCAAACTGTTCCTCCATATTTTCGATCTTCATTTTGCAAAGCATCCCATACTTGACCGCCTCTTCCAGCGCTAAACCGGGATTGTTGGTATGCACGTGACACTTGATAATATCCTCGTCGTCTACCACGACCACGCTGTCGCCAATAGACTCTAGATAAGCGCGCAGCTTTAGCGAATCAGCATTCGGTTCCTTTTTCTGTACGATAAATTCTGTGCAGTAAGCAAAGGTGATATCCGCATCATATTGGGCAATGGCGTCTTGAAAATCGTCCGTCTCCTGCCCTTCCCCACCTTTTGGCTGGGTGTCCTCTATCATAATGCCGTCGCGCAAGACGCTGAGCATCCCCTCGAACACAATCAAAAGGCCTTTTCCGCCGGCATCCACTACGCCTGCTTTTTTCAGGACAGGCAACATTTCCGGGGTCTGTTCCAAAGCAGCCTCCGCTTCCCTGACAATCTCTTCCCAAACGGCAATGGCGTCGGTATTGGTCTTGGCCACAACCCTCGCCCGCTCTGCTGCCATGCGGGAAACCGTTAGGATCGTACCTTCCGTCGGCTTCATCACCGCTTTATACGCGGCCTCCACGCCCATGGTCAGCGCCTGTGCAAAATCAGCGCCGTCTGCCTCTTTTTTACCTGCCAGACCTTTGGAAAAACCGCGGAACAGCAAAGATAAAATCACCCCTGAATTGCCGCGGGCGCCCCGCAACAAGGCGGAAGCCGCTGTCTTGGCCACTGCAGCCACAGTGGGGTTCTCCATCAATTTCAGTTCCGGCACCGCCGCATTGATAGTCATGGACATATTGGTACCCGTATCGCCGTCCGGCACGGGGAAAACATTCAACGCATCCACCTCCTGCCGGCGTGCCATAATATGGTTCGCCGCCGAGATATATGCGTCGCGCAGTTGATTACCGTTTATCACTTTCTTATACCCTCCCGTAATCGCTGTCTGAAAAGCGCAGCTTCAAGGACTCCCCCAAAAACGGGAAGCTATTCTGCCCGCATGCCGTCCACATATACGTTGATCTTCGCTACTGCCATACCAGTAGCATCTTCCACCGTATAGCGGACTTTATGGATAATACTTTGCACAATGGCGGAAATATTTACGCCATAAGTCACCACAATGTGAAGATCCAGCACAAGCTGCCCCCCTGTGATGTGTACCTTAACGCCTTTATCCGGCACCTCGCTTTTGGTAAGCATGGTGCGCAACCCCTGATAAGGGGTGGTATTGACAAGGCCCGCAACGCCAAAACATTCCGACGCGGCGCGCCCGACCAGATTGGCGAAGTACTCTTCCGAAATATGAGTGGTCCCCAGATGATTCTCCAGTTTAATCACGCAAGTCCCTCCTAACAAATGCCGCCGTGGCATAATGCCTACCGGCCGCTTATATCTTGTTTCCCTTCGGGGTAGTGTATATTTATTTTTACGCTACCAGTCCTGAATATTGTAAAATATATCCTGGGCAGTCACGCGTAAATCATAATAGATTTCCCGGTTATAGTAAATCGCGCCATTACGGGTTCCAATGGGAATCAGCGGCACCGATGACTGAAACAAATCCAGAAAGCTCTGAAGTGTTGCTGTCCCCTGCCGCCATTGGCGGTACCCTTCCAGCGCCTGCAGGTTTTCTTCTGTTGTCTGCTGAGTCTGCACCGTAAAAAGCGAAGTCAGGTCCAGATTATCCTTGAGCTTTATTTCTCCGATATATAAATCATACTGCCGTTCAGATACCCTGGTCTGGTACTCGGTAAACGGCACGCCGGTTACTGTCGCATCCAGGCCTACCGAACGCAGTGTTTCCCGTAACGTTTCAGCAATTTGCATTTTCGCTTCATTTTCATTGTTGACCAAAATGTCTACCGATACTCTCCGGGTACCCATTATAATGTAACCCTCATCGTCCCGATTGTCAAGACCAAGCTCGGCCAACAGTGCCTGCACCCGCTCAAAATCCTGACCAGATTCCACCGTCAAGGAGACCAGCTGTTCCCAGGAAGATGGAAAGGGCACCGATGTTTCCTGAGCCCGATCGTAATAAGATGTCTCCAGCAAGCCGCCACGGTCTACCGCTGCCGCAAGCATCTGCCGAAAACGCACATCGGAAAGCCAGGTGCGGCTGTCATTTATGCCGATATAAATCAGGTTCGGCATCGGCACGTAATGGATGCTGCCGCCAGTTTCAGCGACAGTTTCATCTTCATCCACAAAAAGGTAATCCAAAGATCCGGTTTTCATGCTATAAAAGCTGGTTTCCCGATCCGGCTGCTGCACCAGCTGGATTTTTTCGATTTTTCCCGTGTCCCCTCCATACCAATGGGGGTTCGGTTCCAGCAGATTTTCCTCTGCCAGCCGGTATCGGCCGCTTCCCACCGGATCCGCTGCTGACCCGTTTTTGAGGATTGGAAAAGTCAACAAGTTTGGGAACAGCACGTCGGCCTCCATCAGCGTAAAGCGGATCTGGTAATCCGACAAAATACTGACATCCGTCACATTGGAAAGCTGAGCTGCATATGCATTCTCGCTTCCGACAGCCTGCCAATAGGAATATTGGACATCTGCCGCAGTCAAAGCGGTTCCGTCAGAAAACCTCACATCCTGACGCAGAGTAACCACGCAGGAGGTTCCCTGCAACTCCAGGGAAGACGCGATACACAGATCATACCCGTAATGAAGGTTTAATTTTGTCAGGGAATCATACAATAGCGGCACGACCTGCAAACTGGTATCGGTGGTCATCTCATAGGGGTTCAGCGTACTTTCTCCAACTGCAACCTGCAGCTGAGTCACATCCTGATACTCGTACTCGGAGGTCTGCGCAGCGTTTTGATTCTGCATCGTCATCAAAAGATCATCCGACATCATATTTTCAAACGAGCAGCCGCCCAGCAAAAGGGAGGCCGCCGTCCATAAAATCCAAATCTTTTTCATTCTGCCCATCCTTCACCAGTCATTCCCAGAAGCCTGCACGCTGCCTTCCGGCTCAGGACAATCCCCTTACGGTCCGCCAAACGGTCTCCGCCGGAAAATCGCCGAAAATCGTGCCGTCTTCGGCAAAACGGTCTCGCCGCTCAGTATTTGGCGTCTTTAGCCGGGACCGCTTACGATTTTTTATAAGTATACCATACGATGCCTACTATAGATATGAACGTTTTTTAAATCTGTCTGCCCTGATTGTTTAACAGACAATAAAAAACGGCGGGAACGCCCGCCGCCTGTCCGACTTCTATTTGCGCTCGACAATCAGCCGAATCGCCGTCCTCTCTTCGTTATTGATGATGATGTTTCCAAAGGTTGGAACACAAACCAGATCCATTCCCGCCGGCGCCAGATACCCTCTTGCGATCGCGATTGCTTTGACCGCCTGATTGGTAGCGCCTGCACCGACCGCCTGCACCTCTACAGAGCCTGAATCCCGTATCACACCGGCAATCGCACCGGCCACCGAATTGGGGACCGATTTTGCGGAAACCTTTAATACTTCCATGTTGAAACCTCCTGATAGGCTTGGCGATTAGTCTGCGACTATTTTATAACAATACAGAAAAAAAATCAAGCCAATTACATAAGTTATGCCGCTTTGAATCAAACAACAAAGATCCGCTGAATCGACATTGCCTTTCCAGTTTTTAAATCAATATCCACTACAATTCCGCCCAAAGAGCACGGCCCCGAAGCATTTTCAAAGCGGGTTGGCAGATGGGTGCGCATTCTCCGAATCGCCAGTTCCGGAGCCACTCCCAGCACCGAATGGGCAGGGCCGCACATGCCGATATCTGTGATATACCCGGTACCACCAGGCAGGATTTTTTCATCTGCTGTCTGAACGTGCGTATGCGTGCCGAACAGTAAAGACACTTTTCCGTCCAGAAAGTAACCCATTCCCAGTTTTTCACTGGTGGCCTCAGCATGAAAATCCACAAGAATAATATCCGCCTCAATCTGCGGAAGCAGGCGCTCGATGCAGCCAAATGGATTCTCATAAGTCTCCAGGAAAACGCTTCCCTGCAGATTCACAACGCCAATCCGATAAGAAAGCGCATCGTATAAATAAACGCCAGCGCCATGCGCATCCGGATGATAGTTTGCGGGGCGGATGAGGCCAATCTGCTCATCCATCATATCATTGATTTCCCGCCGGCGCAGCCCGTGATTGCCAGTGGTAATCACATCTGCGCCGCAGTCAAAAATCTGTTTTGCGGAAAAAGGCAGGATCCCATTCCCTTCTGCGGAATTTTCGCCGTTGACCAATATAAAATCCGGCTGGTATTGCTTTTTCAATAGCGGCATCTTCTGCCGCAGGAAATCACAGCCTGCCTGCCCCACAACGTCTCCCACCGCTAAAACCCGCATTTTTCCACCTCTTTCACAGTCCCAGTTCCTCTGGGCAGGGAAAGAGCCTGCCTAAGGCAGGCTCTCAAACACCTAATCCGGCAAATTATTTTGCGTATTCGATGGCACGGCTCTCCCGCACCACATGTACTTTCACCTGGCCGGGATAATCCAATTCCGACTCAATTTTTTTGGCGATCTCCCGGGCAACCAAAATAGTCTGGTCATCCTTGACCACCTCCGGTTTCACCAGGATACGGATTTCCCGCCCTGCCTGAATGGCATAGCATTTTTCCACACCCTCGAAAGAATTGGCAATTTCCTCCAGCTTTTGCAGGCGTTTGATATAATTTTCCACATTCTCACGCCGCGCACCGGGCCGGGCCGCGGAAATAGCGTCCGCCGCCTGCACCAGGCATGCCACGATGGTCCGAGGCTCCACATCGCCGTGATGTGCCTCGATGGCGTGCAGGATGTTCTGGTTTTCCTTGTATTTTCTGGCTACGTCAACGCCGATGTTAACATGGGATCCTTCCACTTCATGAGTCAGTGCTTTGCCGATATCATGCAGCAGGCCGGCTCGTTTGGCCCCGTTCACATCCGCACCCAGCTCCGCCGCCATCATGCCGGCAATATGAGCCACCTCCAGCGAATGATCCAGTACATTCTGACCATAGCTGGTACGGTAACGCAGGCGCCCCAACAGCTTGACCAGCTCTGGATGGATCGAATGAATGCCAATCTCCAGCACAGCACGCTCGCCGTCCTGCTTGATCTTGGCCTCCACCTCCTTGCGGGCTTTTTCCACCGTTTCCTCGATACGCGCAGGATGGATGCGCCCATCCTGGATCAGTCGCTCCAGCGCAATTCGGGCGATTTCCCGGCGAACCGGGTCATATGAGGACAACGTAATGGCCTCGGGCGTATCGTCAATAATCAGGTCCACCCCCGTCATCGTCTCGAGAGTGCGGATATTGCGGCCCTCTCGTCCGATGATGCGGCCCTTCATTTCATCGTTTGGCAGCGGCACTACAGACACAGTAGCCTCCGCCACGTGGTCTGCAGCGCAGCGCTGAATTGCTGTGGAGATAATTTCCCGCGCCTTCGCCTCCGACTCTTCCCTGGTCTGCTGTTCAAACTGCGCAACCATCAGCGTTTTTTCATGGGTCAATTCTTCTTCCAGGTTTTTCAACAGATATTCCTTGGCCTGATCAATCGTCAGGCCGGAAATCCGTTCCAGCATCTCAAATTGCCGCTTTTTGATTTCTTCGGCTTCGGCTAATTTTCCCTCTGTCTCCTTAATCTTTTGCTGCAGAGTTTCATCCTTTTTTTCCAAATTTTCCAGTTTGCGGTCTAAAGACTCTTCTTTCTGAACCAGCCTGCGTTCCTGGCGGGTCACTTCAGAACGGCGTTCCTTCACGTCTTTTTCCGCTTCCGTACGCATTTTATAGATCTCGTCCTTGGCCTCGACCAGCGCTTCTTTTTTACGGCTCTCAGCAGATTTGATAGCATCGCTTAAAATGCGCTTTGCCTCTTCTTCCGCAGAACCCAGTTCAGCTTCGGCCACTTTACGCCGGTACTGCACGCCTACAAAAAAGCACAAGGCGCCGCCGACGAAAAAAGCAATCACACCTGTAATAATACAGGCGATTATGGTTGATTGATCCATTACAGCTGCTTCAACCTCCTTCTTTTGTAAATTTTGTAATAGCAATATCGAAACAGATGACACTTTCAATATAGTTGCATATCATTCATATTTTAAAGCCTGGCCATGCTCCTGTCAAGAAAATTATAGGATAAACTGCAAATTCCACTCGTTTACCCGTCAAAAATCCGTGCGTTTTTTCCAATGCTTTTTTGTTGACAAGAGGGCTTTCGAATGATATATTAGCTATATTAATACGATGAACACGTTGAAAGAGAAGCCGCGAACCAACGTTTCCACAGAGAGGCTGCCCCCGTGCTGAAAGGCCGCCGTTGCAAGGTTCTGTCGGTACCGCCTCTTGAGTGCGGGCAAAACCCGCCGCGTCAGGTGCGTTAACCCCTTGTCCAATGAGTGGCGGATTTTCCGCAAGCAGGGTGGAACCGTGGAGCTGACATATCGCTTCACCCCTATCAACATAGGGGTGAAGCTTTTTTGTTGCCTGTTTTTGACCTGGCAACGGAAACTGCCGGAACGTCAAGTCGCAGTAAAAAGAGAAGGAAAGGATGAAACATATGATTCACATTACGCTAAAGGGCGGCGCTGTTAAGGAATTCGAAGCGCCCGTCACCCCAATGCAGATTGCCAAATCCATCGGGGAAGGATTATACAAAGCTGTTTGCGTCGCAAAAATAGACGGCGTTGTTCGCGACCTGCGCACCCCCATTGAAAAGGATGCTCAGGTGGAGCTTTTGACCTTTGATGATGAGGAGGGAAAACGCGCTTTCTGGCATACAGCTTCCCATGTAATGGCCCAGGCGGTGCTGCACCTATTCCCCGGGGTGAAATGCGCTATCGGCCCCGCGATCAAGGATGGATTTTACTATGATTTCGATGTAGAAAAGCCCTTTACTCCCGAGGATCTGGAAAAGATCGAAGCAGAAATGAAAAAAATTGTCAAACAGGGCATCCCTCTTGAGCGGTTCGAGTTGCCCCCTGCCGAGGCGCTGGAACTGATGAAGGACGATCCGTATAAGGTAGAGTTGATTGAAGAACATTCCGGCAAAGGCGAAGCCATCAGCTTTTTTAAGCAGGGCGATTTCACCGACCTGTGCGCCGGTCCTCACCTGCCCGACACTTCCCGCATCAAAGCGTTTAAGCTGACCTCCACCACCGGCGCTTACTGGAGAGGTGACTCCAGTAAGCAGATGCTTTGCCGGGTCTATGGTACTGCTTTTCCAAAAGCTTCCATGTTGGAAGCGCACCTGGCTGCAATCGAAGAGGCAAAGCGCCGTGATCACCGCAAACTGGGCAAAGAACTAGGCCTATTTACCATTTTGGACGAAGGACCTGGCTTCCCCTTCTTTTTGCCAAAGGGTATGATTCTGAAAAACACGCTGATCGATTATTGGCGGGAAATCCACACCAAGGCCGGATACAAAGAAATTTCCACCCCCATTATGCTCAATCAGGATCTATGGCACCGCAGCGGCCACTGGGAACATTACAAGGACAATATGTATACTACGGTCATTGACGATACCAATTTTGCCTTAAAGCCCATGAACTGCCCCGGAGGCATGTTGGTCTATAAGACGGAACCGCATTCCTACCGTGACCTGCCTCTGCGGATGGGTGAATTGGGCCTCGTACACCGGCATGAGCTGTCCGGCGCGCTGCACGGCCTGATGCGGGTACGCTGCTTTACTCAGGACGATGCTCATATCTTTATGACCAAAGAGCAAATTAAGGATGAGATTGTCGGTGTAGCAAAGCTCATTGACGACGTTTATTCTATGTTTGGCTTTAAATACCATGTGGAATTGTCCACCATGCCGGAAGATCACATCGGAAGCGACGAAGATTGGGAAATCGCCACCAACGGCCTGATTGCCGCCTTGCAGGAGTTGAACAAAGAATATGTGGTTAACGAGGGCGACGGCGCTTTCTATGGCCCGAAGATTGACTTCCATCTGGAGGACTGCCTTGGCCGGACCTGGCAGTGCGGTACCATCCAGCTGGACATGCAGATGCCGGAGCGGTTTGAACTGGAATACACCGGTGCAGACGGCGAAAAACACCGTCCTGTCATGATTCATCGGGTAGTATTTGGCAGTATCGAGCGGTTTATCGGCATTCTGACTGAGCATTTCGCCGGCGCGTTTCCGGTCTGGCTGAGCCCGGTACAGGCTATCGTTCTGCCCATCACCGACCGGCAGCATGAAGCGGCAGCCAAAATCAAGGATCAGCTGGAAAATGCCGGCGTCCGCGTGGATTTAGACGGCCGCAGTGAGAAAATCGGCTACAAAATCCGCGAAGCCCAGCTTCAGAAGATCCCTTATATGCTGGTTATCGGCGACAAAGAGCTGGAAAACGGCACCGTCTCGGTGCGCAGCCGCAAAGGCGTTGATCTGGGCGCTATGCCCTTGGATACCTTTATCGCCAAAATCCAGAAAGAAATTGCCTCGCGTTCCAACGACTAACCCCCACATTTCGCCAGACCCCCGTGCAAGCGTATTGTCGCACGGGGGTTTTTGTATGAAGCTCTTTACGTTTGCATGGCAAAACGCTTTTTTCCTTTCTGGAATGCTCTTTTGAGTTTATCTTTTTTGGATTGTTGATTCCAATTTTCGATAAAATGCATGTGCGCCAGCTCTTTCCACCCCCAAACGCCAGAGGATCCTAACAACACTGTCTCCTCAGCCTGTTTGCAGTTCCAGATAATAGCGCTTTTCCGATTCTATTTATTCTTAATTCTTACTTTTGGAAGACGGCAATTCCCATCATATGTTTCAGGAGGAAGCATATCCGATTTTACGAATATGGCGCACGGCACCGCATAGATACGGCTTTCCCTGTAAGGCCTGTTATTGACAAGAAAAACTTTCATTCTGCTATTTTTCCTGCTATTTGATGTCCGGTTACCCATTCCAGGATATCGGTTTCATCAAACACCACATTGCCGCCGCCATGGTAATTTTCTGTAACGCCGTGCTGGGCAAACCAATCATTGCCCGGCATCCGGATTTATAAAATATCGTCTATTTCGTTTTCGTTCCAGCCCGCGTCTATATAGGCCCCGCGAAGATTTTCACAGGCGTCCCGCGCCCGCTGGGAACCGCAATATTCATCGTTCTCCGCCATAAAGACGTACACCGCTACGCCGTTTTCGGCAATCGGGGCGTATTTTCCGTCCCATTGAGAAGCTCCGTGAAGATAAGCTGCATATAAATCCGGCCGCATAGGTACTGCCTGGGACATGGTTTCCCCTCCCGTGGAATGCTCGCTGCATAAATGCGGTTTTCATCTACAGAAAAATGGCTGATAAAGTATAGTGTCAGTTCAATCACCTGCCGGGCGGAAGTTTCATGCCAATCGGTCAGCTGGGCCGAAACAACCACCATATCCTCTGAAAGCTGGGTCCAGCACAGAAAACCGCCCCAATCCAGATTTGCCCCGGAGGATTCCTCTCCAAACCACATCATGTCATATCCTGGCATGGCTATCACGAGAGGGTATTCCCGGCTTTCATTATAGTTTTTTGGAAAATAGTAACTATAATGAATTGTCCCCATCTCTCCTTCCAAAACCCGCTCTGGAATTATCCCTGTCTGCAAAGGCATTGAATTTTCCGACCGGCTTTCCCTGTTTTTATCGAAAGATGAACTGCTTTGAAAATCGTTTCTTTGCATACGGGCATTCCTGTGCAGCCGGCGAGTCCAACAGTAGACTTGAGGATGACTACTACATCGCTGTAGAGCAAGAACCGTCGAGCATGGCTGCAGTTTTCCATATTTCTCCCACCTGCAACCGTACGGGATTGTCAAAACAGTTCTTCGTTTCCATCAGGCTGTGCGGTATCAATAGCCTGTTGGCCTACAGAAATTGCTCCCAACACACAGGGTTTTCACCCGCATTCCCATTTAAAAACATGCCATAGCCCGGCTTTGGCACTTTTACTCCGTTTTTAAAGCGACATATCTTGCAGACTTCCTTTTACTGGTTCTGAATGTATTGTAATAGGTTTTTCAGCGGACGGGAGTTTCGATTCATTATTCGTTCCAAAACATTAGTATATTTAAAGGAGCACAAAAAAGAGCGGCAGAGGAACTTCTGCCGCTCTTTCAGCAGGTTATTCTTTTTGATACCGCAGCCACAACACATTCTCATCCAGAAGTTTCATTTGCTTCAAGCACAATGGAATCGGGCTGCTGTAAGGTGAAAATTCTGACTGTTCGAAAATAGACACTGCCGTAGTACTGCCATCTGCTACTGGAGCAATTACTAGGCTCAGCTCGTCAATACATCCCTGAGCCAAAAAGGACCAGTTCATTACACCGCCGCCGGCCACCATCAGTTTTTCAATTCCGAACAAGCTGTAAAGCTTTTTCAGCAGCAGGGTACAATCCAATCGGTCCACCCCGGCAAAAACATAGGAAATGCCAAGCTTTTTTAAATAGGCCAGATATTCCGGCAGCGCTTGTTCTGTCAGCACCTCGATCACATGGGAAGCCGGTCGGCCTTTTTTTCAATGGCATGAGAGGAAAAGGCAAGTTCCCCTTTGGGATCCACCGAAACAATAAAGCTGTCCATCGTTT